>DASVVU010000023.1:0-2122 GCA_036386395.1 Beijerinckiaceae bacterium
CGCGATCCAGAACCTCCTCTGGGGCGTCGGCCAGCCCTTCGCGGGCGCGGTCGCCGACCGCTTCGGGGCGGTGCGCGTCATCTGCGTCGGCGCCCTCATGTACGCGGCGGGCCTCGTCGTCATGGCCTACGCCACGAGCCCGACCATGCTGACGCTGGGGGCCGGCGTCCTCGTCGGCTTCGGCCTCTCGGGCTGCTCGTTCAACCTCGTCCTCGGCGCCTTCGGCAAGCTCCTGCCCGAGAAGTGGCGCCCCCTCGCTTTCGGAGCCGGCACGGCGGCGGGCTCCTTCGGCCAGTTCTTCTATCCGCCCATCGGCAACGTGCTGATCGACGCCTTCGGCTGGCATCAGGCCCTCGTGGTCTTCGCCTTCAGCGTGCTCGCGGTGCTGCCGCTGTCGCTGGCGCTCGCAACCCCGCGCGCCGGCGACCAGAAGACCGCCGCGGGGCCGGCGCCGATCGCGAACCAGTCGATCGCGCAGGCGCTCTCGGAGGCGTTCCGGCACCGCAGCTACGTGCTCCTGGTGCTCGGCTTCTTCACCTGCGGCTTCCAGCTCGCCTTCATCACGGCGCACCTGCCGGCCTACCTCAAGGACGCCGGCCTCTCGGCCGCGGTCGGCGGCTGGACGCTGGCCCTGATCGGGCTCGCCAACGCCGTGGGCTCGCTCTCGTCCGGGTGGCTGTCGACCAAGATGTCGAAGCGCTGGCTCCTCGCCTGGATCTACTTCGGCCGCTCGGCCGCGATCGCGGTGTTCATCCTGATCCCGCCGACGCCGCTCACCTGCATGCTGTTCGGCCTGTCGATCGGCCTGTTGTGGCTCTCGACCGTGCCGCCGACCTCGGCCCTCGTGATGCTGATGTTCGGCACGAAGTACATGGCGATGCTCTACGGCTTCGCCTTCTTCTCGCACCAGGTCGGCGGCTTCCTCGGCGTCTTCCTCGGCGGGGTGCTCTACGAGGCCTACGGCAACTACACCCTGGTGTGGTGGCTCTCGGTCGCGCTCGGCATCGCCTCCGCGGTCATCAACCTGCCGATCGTCGAGCGCCCGGTCGAGCGCCCCGTCGCCGTGCCGGCCGAATAGCCTAGCTTTTCCGAGAAGGTGGCCCGCTACTCCACCTTCTCGTTGGGATAGACCCCCCAGAGCCGGTCCTGGCGGACGAACCCGGTGAGGTCGCCGGCCGCCTTGTTCACGACGGTGATCCGGCACCATGCGCCGGTGCACTGGCGGACGTTGGCGATGACGTTGGGCTGGAGGCGGGCGACCACCTCGGCGCGCTCGTCGGCGCGCTCGTAGAGGGGGAGCGGCGCGGCCTCGCCCTTCGCCCACGGGGTGATGAGCGCCGTGCGGCGCCCGGAGAGGAGCGAGTGCAGCACCCAGCCCTCCGTGCCCTCCGAATCGCGGATGCGCCGCCAGGTCTCGAACTCGGCCACGATCTCGACGGGAAGGCCGGCGCGCTGGAACACCCAGGCGGTGCGGTGGTCCTTCGACGGCCCTTCGCGCAGGTTCACCCGGTCGCTCTTGAGGCTGACGTAGCGCGGCACCGGCAGCCCCGTGGCCTTGCCGAGACCGGTCTCGGGCGCGGGCGGCGCCGGCGGCGTGCCTTGCGCCCGCGCCGGGGCCGCAGCGAGGATCGCGAGACAAGCCGCCACGCAGGCTGTGCCGAGGAAAGGGATCGCGCGCATGGTCCAGGTCCGCGAATCGCCGTCCATTTGTCTTCTCTTGCGCCTCTGCTAGAGAGGCCGGAAGGCCGCCGTGTGGCGGCGCGTCGCATTGTTCGCCGGGGCATGGTTAAGGGCGCGTGAAGCGCCTCCGGCCCGATCCGAGGACCGGGGATCGCCCATGAAGAAGAGACCGCTCGTCGTCGTGACGCGCCGCCTCCCCGGGGTGGTCGAGACCCGCATGCGCGAGCTCTTCGACACCCGCCTCAACGCCGAGGACAAGCCGCTGAGCCAGGCCGAGCTCGTCGAGGCGGTCAAGACCGCGGACGTGCTCGTCCCGACGGTGACGGACGAGATCGACGCGCCGCTCCTCGCCCAGGCCGGCCCCGACCTCAAGCTCATCGCGAACTTCGGCAACGGCGTCGACAACATCGACGTGCAGGCGGCGCTCTCCCGCGGCATCACG
>DASVVU010000024.1:0-7327 GCA_036386395.1 Beijerinckiaceae bacterium
CGGCTCCGCCGCCCGGCAGGGGGCGCAGGAGCGCCGGCTGCGGCTGACGCGTCGAGCGCACCCGCACTGCGACCTCGTTGCCGTCGGGCAAGTCCGACGGCGGCCGGTCGCCGAGCCAGTTCAGGTCCGCGACCGCGATGACGCTCGTGGCGAGCGCCGTGCGCGGGCCGACGACGACCCGCGCGGCGGCGGCGTCGAGGCGCACGACGTAGAGCGGCTCGCCGGTCGCGAGCCCGAGGCCCCGGCGCTGGCCGACGGTGTAGCGCAGGATGCCGTCGTGGCGCCCGAGCACGCGCCCGTCCACGTGGACGATGTCGCCGGGGCGCGCCGCGCCGGGCTTGAGGCGCTCGATCACGTCGCCGTAGCGGCCCTTCGGCACGAAGCAGATGTCCTGGCTGTCGGCCTTGTCGGCAACGATAAGGCCGAGGCCGCGGGCGAGCGCCCGGGTCTCGGCCTTGCCAAGCTCGCCGAGCGGGAAGCGCAGCATCTCGAGCTGCTCAGGGGTCGTGGCGTAGAGGAAATAGCTCTGGTCGCGCTCGGGATCGGCGGCGCGGAAGAGGGCGCGGCGTCCGTCCGCGAGGCGGCGGCTCGCGACGTAGTGGCCGGTCGCGAGCACGTCGGCGCCGAGCTCCTGCGCGGTCGCGAGGAGATCGCGGAACTTGATGGTGCGGTTGCACTCGATGCAGGGGACCGGGGTCTCGCCGGCCAAGTAGCTCTCGGCGAAGCGCTCGATCACGGCCTCGCGGAAGCGCGCCTCGTAGTCGAGGACGTAGTGCGGGATGCCGATCGCGTCGGCGACCCGTCGCGCGTCGTGGATGTCCTGGCCGGCGCAGCAGGCGCCCTTGCGGTGGACGGCCGCGCCGTGATCGTAGAGCTGCAGCGTGATGCCGACGACGTCGTAGCCCTCGCGCTTCAGCATCGCGGCCACGACCGACGAATCCACGCCGCCCGACATCGCCACGACGACGCGCGTCGCGGCGGGGGCCTTGGCTATGTCGAGGCTGTTGAGCATGGCCCTGGTATAGCGACTGCGGCGCGCTTCTTCCAGGGACGCGCCCCGAGCGCGTCAGTCACGATGGGACCCCGGCCGGCAATTCCTGCCCGGTGGCAGGTCGAAACCTGCCGGCCGCGGCGCCGGCATGGATCGGCCCAGCGGGCGAAAGACGCCGTAATTCAAGAGCTTCCGCGATCGCGCCGGCTGGCCCGGGGCTTGCGGGCCGGAAAGAGCTTTTGAGACCGCGAGCGTTCGGCGTTGAACACGACCCTCACCTTGACAGCCCTCCTTTCGGGTCCGGGCGCCGTCCCCGGCCCGGCCGCAACGGCCGCGGCCGTTGCGGCGCCGGCCGGGCCGGAACCGGCCGGAACGGCGTCGCCGTTCGCGATCCTGGCGGCGCTCGCCGCCGGTACGCCCGTACTCGCCGCTGCGACCCAGGCCGTGGAGGGCGCGAAGGGCCCGTCCGCAGGCCCGGTCCAGGCTTGCGCCCCCGGTGCAACACCGACGGACCTCGTCGCGGACGACCTCGCCCTGGTGCTGGCCCAGGCCGCGAACCCGGACACCGTGGGCAACGCCAGCCCGGACCAGGCAGCCTCCGGCGGGCTCCCGGGCGAAGCCGCTTCCGACGATGATAAGGTAACCTGCCGCAACGACCCCGAGACCTTGGACGCCGCGGCGGCGCCGGAACCGGCGGCGGATCAGTCCCTCGCCATTTCGGCCGCGCTCCTCCCTGCGCCGGCCATCTCCGCGCAATCGGGGCCCGCCGAGGCGTCCGGAGCCGGGGAGCACGCGTCGGCTGTTGGATCGGCCGCGCTCCCGGTCGATTCTTCCAAGCCCAGGCAGGACCCGCTCGCGCCGCCAAGCGATCTCGCCCCGACCCCGCACGGTAAGGCTGCGCAAGCCGTTCTTGCGCAGGACCAGGCGAGCCGTTCCGGCCCGGCCTGGGCCGGCGTTCCCGATTCGGAGAACAAGGCCGCCCCGGGAGCCGCGTCCATTCCCGTCCGGCAGGACGGCGAGCCGCACGAGCTTCCTCCGGCAGCCTCCGACGTGGCCCGTGCCCGGGCGTTCGGTGCGAACGGGCTCGGAAAGGGCTCGGAAGTCGATTTGGGGCTGCGGAACGGGGCGGAGTCCGCCGACGGCCGGCCGGCCGAGCCGGCGTCGCCCGGCAGGACGGACAACTCTCCCGGCACTCCGTCCTTCGTCGAGGCCGCCCCGGAAGGCAAGGCCGCGCCTGCTCACGATGGGCAGACTGACGTGACTGCCCGCGCGGACAAGCCTGCGACTCGGCAGATCGACGGAGCGGAGGCGGCGAAGCCAAGCTCGTCCGATCTCTTGCCCGCTCCCGTCCCGAACCATTCCGCGCCGCACATCGTGCGTGCCGCCGAGGCCGCCCCGGCCCCTCCGGCGGCCCTCCCGCCTGCCCAGGCGGACGCCGTTCCCATGGTCCCGAACGTCCCGCTCGCGGCGGTGCCGGTCGAGATCGGCTTGAGAAGCCTCGCCGGCCTCAGCCGCTTCGAGATCCGGCTCGAGCCCGAGGATCTCGGGCGCATCGACGTGCGCCTCGACATCGACGGCGACACGGTCCAGGCGCGCCTCACGGTCGACCGGGTCGAGACCCTCGCCCTCCTCCAGCGCGACGCTAAGACCCTGGAGCGCGCCTTCGAGCAGGCCGGGCTGAAGCCCTCCGAAGGCGGCATCGACCTGTCGCTGCGCGACCCTCAAGGCGACGCCCGCGGGCACCACCGCGGCGACGACCGCCCGGGCCGCGACAGCCCCGACCGGCGCCCGCCGCCGCGCGAGCCGGACGCCGACGCCCCGCCCCGCATCGTCCGCACGCTCTGGCGCACTGAGCGCCGCCTCGACATGCGCATCTAGGGAGCAAGTCATGGCCGACGCGATCACCAGCACGGGCTCCGCCGCAGCGGCCGCCGCGACCGGCAAGACCCCGTCGAAGGGCATCGCCCAGAACTTCGACTCCTTCCTCCTGCTGCTGACGACGCAGCTCAAGAACCAGAGCCCCTTGGACCCCCTCGACACCAACCAGTTCACGCAGCAGCTCGTGCAGTTCGCCTCGGTCGAGCAGCAGCTTAAGCAGAACGACACCCTCTCGGCCCTGCTCGCCGCCACGAAGGCCTCGGCGACCTCGAACGCGGCGAGCTTCATCGGCATGCAGGTGACGGCGGACGGGACGACGAGCCGGCTCTCCGGCGGCAGCGCCCGCTGGGTGCTGAACGCCGCCCGCAACGCGAGCCAGGCCGTCCTGACCATCCGCGACAAGAGCGGCGGCGTGGTCGCGACCCGCACGGCGGCGCTGACGGCCGGCGCCCAGAGCTTCGCCTGGGACGGCAAGACCTCCACCGGCACGGCCGCCCTCGAGGGGGACTACACCCTGACCGTCACGGCGCTCGACGCCGCGGGCCAGGGGGTCTCGGTCAAGACCGAGATCGCGGGCCGGGTCGATGCCGTCGACATGACCGGCGACACGCCGCAGCTCGTCATCGGCTCGACGCGGGTGCCGATGTCGAGCGTCAAGACGCTTGGATTGCCGGGCGTCTGAGCCCCTCCGGCGCGTGCGGGTTGGCGGAGCGGGAGGGACGCGCCATATCGGCCGGGTGAGCGCGCCCGTCGTCTTCGACCGCCCCCTCGTCCGCCGCCGCCTGCGGCGGGCGCTGATGCAGGGTTATGCCGACTTCCTCCTCCGGCGGGCCGCCGACGAGCTGGAGGAGCGGCTCGCGCCGGTGCTGCGCGAGTTCCCGCTCGCCCTCGACCTCGGCACGCCGACCGCCGCCGCGGCGGAGCGCCTGATCGCAGGCGGGCGCTGCGGGCGCGTCGTCAGGATGGCGCCGGTCCCGGACGGGAGCTTGGGGCCGCTCGTCGTCGGCGACGAGGAGGCACTGCCGTTCCGCCCCGAGAGCTTCGACCTTGCGGTGTCGCTCCTCGCGCTGCAAGGCGTGAACGACCTGCCGGGCGCCCTCGTCCAGGTCCGCCGGGCGCTCAAGCCCGACGGTCTCTTCCTCGGCTGCCTCCTCGGCGGCGCGACGCTCGCCGAGCTGCGTCAAGCCTTCGTGGCGGCGGAGGCCGAAGTCGAGGGCGGCCTCTCGCCCCGGGTCGCGCCTTTTGCCGACGTGCGCGACCTCGGCCACCTGTTGCAGCGGGCGGGCTTCGCCCTGCCGGTCGCGGACGTCGAGAGCGTCGCGGTGCGCTATGCCGGCCCCTTCGGCCTGTTCCGGGATTTGCGTGCCATGGGCCTCGCCAACGCCCTTGCTGACCGCCGCCGCACGCCGCTGCGCCGCGCCACGCTCCTGCGGGCAGCGCAAATTTATGCCGAGCGCTTCGCCGACCCGGACGGGCGGGTGCGCGCGACCTTCGAGGTCGTCTGGCTCTCCGGCTGGGCGCCGCACGAGAGCCAGCAGAAGCCGCTGCGGCCCGGCTCGGCCAAGGCCCGGCTCGCCGATGCGCTCGGCGTCGAAGAGCGCGGCCTCGGCGAGAAGGCCCGCCCTTGAGCTTTGGACCGGCCCGCGCGGGCCTTAAGATGCCGCGCCGACCAGGAGAGCGCCATGAAAGAGCCCGGACCCGACCACCCGATCACGATCGAGCCGAACCCGCACCGGGTCCGGGTCGTTGTCGGCGGCTTCATCGTGGCCGAGACCACGCGGGCCCTCACCCTTCGCGAGGCGCAGTTCCCGCCGGTGCAGTACATCCCGCGCGAGGACGCCCAGATGGACCTCCTCGAGCGCACCGACCACACGAGCCACTGCCCCTACAAGGGCGACGCCGCCTACTACACGGCGACGGCCGGCGGCATCGTGGCGAAGAACGCCGTGTGGACCTACGAGAACCCCTATCCGGCCGTGCAGGCGATTGCTGGCCACCTCGCGTTCTATCCCGACAGGGTCGAAGCCATCGAGGAGCTGAACGGCTGACCTCTCCCCCCTTGCGGGGAGAGGGAGAGCCAGCGCTCAAGCCGTCCCGTCTCCTTCGACCGCGTGGGCGAGGTCGCGCCGCAAGCCCAGCATCGTCAGCACCTCGGCCATGAGGAACATCGGGCCGATAAAGGCCTGGAGGAGGTTGTCGGCGAGCGCCGGGCGGCGGCCCTCGAAGGCGTGGCCGACGAGCTGGAAGACCCAGCCGCCGACGAAGAGGAGGGCGAAGAGCCACCACACGGTCGCGACATCGGCGCGGCCCACGGTCCATTCGGCGAGAAGAATCATCGGAACCACGACGGCCGCCATTGCGAGGCCGACCGTGCGGTCGAGGGCGATCCAGCCGGCGAGCGCGAGAAGGCCCACGAGCCAGGCGCCCGAGAGCGAGAGGCCCGCGACCCGGAACCGCCACAGGGCCAGCACGAGGATGAGCGAGAACACGATCGCCGGGATGCCGACGAAGTGGGTCAAGCGGTTGCGGTGGTCGCGGTGGTAGCTCGCGTAGATTCCAAGCTGCCGCTCGAACAGGGACGCCATGGAGCCTCCTTCGGAGGCCAAAGCTTAGGCGCTTGGCTGCGGGCCGCAAAGACCGCTATTTCCCTCGCCCATGTCCCGCCCGGCCCGCCTCGCCCGCGCCGACTTCCGCCTCTTCCGCCCGCTCGCGACGCGGTGGATGGACAACGACGTCTACGGCCACGTCAACAACGTCGTGTACTACTCCTACTTCGACACCGCCGTGAACGGCTGGCTCGTCGAGGAGGGCCTGCTCGACCCGGCGAGGAGTCCGATCGTCGGCTACGTGGTCGAGACCGGCTGCACCTATTTCGAGCCGGTCGCCTTCCCCGAACCCCTGGAAGCCGGCCTCCTCGCCATCCACGTCGGGCGGACCTCCGTGCGCTACCGCATCGGCATCTTCCGGGCGGGCGCCCCGCTCGCCGCCGCGCAGGGGCACTTCGTCCACGTCTACGTCGACCGGGAGACGCAGGCGCCGGTGGAGATCCCGGCCGATACGCGTCGCGCGCTCAAGGCGCTCGAGGCCTGACGCCGGGCCGGCGCGATTGTGTCGCTCCGAACGACCGCGCAGATGCGGGCCTGCGTGAGCCGGCCGTCCGCGCGCGGCGGCTACAGGCTGAACGTGCTGCCGTCGTCGTTGACGCCGTACCCGCCCGTGCGGACCCCACTCGGGTTGAAGAACTCGAGGTAGTAGGCCCACGGCTGGGCGTTGTAGCCGTCGTAGGTGGTGGTCCAGGCGCCGCCGTCGTCGAGGACGCCTCGCCGCGACGTCTGCACGCCGGCCGCGTCGAAGAAGTCGACGTAGTTCGTCCACTCGGCGCCCCAGGTGTCGACGGTGACCTCGGCGCGGCCGTCCGCGAAGTCGAACCGCTCGATCCCGGCGAGGACGTCGGCGCCATCCGGCGCGCCGGAGCGCAGGTCCGCGACCGTGAAGGTCTGCGCCGTGCGGTCGTAGGCGACCGCGTAGTCGGCGCGGTTGCCGGCGAAGGCCGCGGTGTCGGTGCCGGCGTCGCCGGACAGCCGGTCTGAGCCGCTCCCGCCGAGGAGGGTGTCGTTGCCCGCCTCGCCGAAGAGCTCGTCGGCGCCGGCGCCGCCCTCGAGCCGATCCCCTTCGGTGCCGCCGTAGAGCCGGTCGGCGTCGGCGTCGCCGTAGAGGGTGTCGATGCCCTCGCCGCCGGCGAGGACGTCGGCGCCGGCCTGGCCGAACAGGACGTCGTTGCCGGCAAGACCCTCGAGCTGGTCCGCAAAGGCGGTGCCGGTGATCCAGTTGCCGAGGGTGTTGCCGTAGGCGTGGCGGGCCCCGCCGTCGAGGACGAGGTCCTCGACGTTGGCGGCGAGGAAGTACCAGTCGAGGGACGCGTAGACGCGGTCCGTGCCCTCGCCCGCGACCTCGAACACGAGGTCGCCGGCCCCATCGATCCGGTACGTGTCGTCGCCGGTGCCGCCGGCCATGTCGTCGCCGTCGCCGCCGCCGTCGAGGTCGTCGTTGCCGGCATCGCCGCGCAGGCGGTCGTTGCCGGCGCCCCCGCGGAGGGTGTCGGCTCCGCCGCCGCCGGAGAGGGTGTCGTTGCCGGCGCCGCCGTCGAGGGTGTCGCCGAAGCCGGTCCCGGCGAGGCTGTTGTCGAGCCCGTTCCCGACGAAGCTCGACTGCTCGGCGCCCGCCGCGCCGTAGGTCGTCGTCCAGGTGCTGCCGTCGTCGAAGACGCCCTGCCGCGACGTATGCGCGCCGGCGGCGTCGTAGAAGTCGATGTACTGCGTCCAGTCGGCGCTCCAGACGTCGTAGGTGGTGGTCCAGGTGCCGCCGTTGTCGAAGACACCCTGCCGCGACGAGTGCCAGCCGGCCGCGTCGTAGAAGTCGATGTACTGCGTCCAGTCGACGCCCCAGACGTCGTAGGAG
>DASVVU010000025.1:0-10412 GCA_036386395.1 Beijerinckiaceae bacterium
CCGGGTGAGGGCAAGGGGCCGCACTCTCCCCTCACCCGGCTCGCGCCTTCGGCGCGCCTCGGCCTCTCCCGCAAGCGGGAGAGACGATCAAAGCGTCCGCCGCACCTCGGTGACGTTGTAGCACTCGATGACGTCGCCGGCGCGCATGTCCTGGTAGTTCTCGAACGCCATGCCGCATTCCTGGCCGGCCGTGACCTCGCGGGCGTCGTCCTTGAAGCGCTTGAGCTGCGAGAGCCTGCCTTCGTGGATGACCACGTTGTCGCGGATGAGGCGGACGTGCGCGCCGCGCTGCACCACGCCGTCGAGGACGCGGCAGCCGGCGACCTTGCCGACCTTCGAGACGTTGAACACCTCCAGCACCTGGGCCTCGCCGAGCCGCTCCTCGCGCAGCGTCGGGGCGAGCATGCCCGACATCGCCGCCTTCACGTCGTCGACGAGGTTGTAGATGATGTTGTAGTAGCGGATCTCGATGCCGGCCTGCTCGGCCGCCTCGCGGGCCTCCTTGTGGGCGCGCACGTTGAAGCCGATCACGGCGGCGCCCGAGGCGCCGGCGAGCGTGATGTCGGACTCGGTGATGCCGCCGACGCCGGAGTGGATCACCCGGGCCTGGACCTCCTCGTTGCCGACCTTCTCGAGCGCGCCGACGATGGCTTCCAGCGAGCCCTGCACGTCGGCCTTGACCACGAGGGCGAACTCCTTGCGGCCGGTGCCCTCCTTGAGGTCGCGCATCATGTCGGCGAGCGAGCCGCGGGAGCCGGCGGCGCGCACGGCCGAGCGCTCGCGCTTCTGGCGGGTGCGGTAGTCGGTGATCTCGCGGGCGCGCGCCTCCGACTCGACCACCGCGACGCGGTCGCCGGCCTCGGGCGTGCCGTTGAAGCCGAGCACCTCGACCGGGACCGAAGGGCCGGCCTCCTTCGTCATCACGCCCTTGTCGTCGATGAGGGCGCGCACGCGGCCCCACTCGGCGCCGGCGACCGCGATGTCGCCGGGCTTGAGCGTGCCGCGCTGGACGAGCACGGTCGCGACCGGGCCGCGGCCGCGGTCGAGCTTCGCCTCGATGACCGTGCCCTCGGCGGGTCGGGCGGGATTCGCCTTGAGGTCGAGGATCTCGGCCTGGAGCTGGAGACCTTCCAGCAGGGTGTCGAGACCGGTCCCCTTGAGCGCCGAGACCTCGAACTCGAGGGTGTCGCCGCCGAGCGACTCGACCACGATCTCGTGCGAGAGGAGCTCGGTGCGCACCCGCGCCGGGTCGGCGTCGGGCTTGTCGATCTTGTTGATCGCGACGATGAGCGGGACCCGCGCGGCCTTGGCGTGCGAGATCGCCTCGACGGTCTGCGGCATGACGCCGTCGTCCGCCGCGACGACGAGCACGACGATGTCGGTCACCTTCGCGCCCCGGGCCCGCATCGCCGTGAAGGCGGCGTGACCCGGCGTGTCGATGAAGGTGATCCTGCCGCCGAGCGGCGAGGTCACCTGGTAGGCGCCGATGTGCTGGGTGATGCCGCCGGCCTCGCCCGCGACGACGTTGGTCTTGCGCACGGCGTCGAGGAGCGAGGTCTTGCCGTGGTCGACGTGGCCCATGATGGTCACGACCGGCGGGCGCGGCTCCAGGGTCTCGTCCACGTCGGCGGCGTCGAACAGGCCTTCCTCGACGTCGGACTCGGCGACGCGCTTCACGGTGTGGCCGAGCTCCTCGGCGACGAGCTGCGCCGTGTCGGCGTCGATGGCGTCGGTGATCTTGAGGAGCTGGCCCTGCTTCATGAGGAGCCGGATCACGTCGACGGCGCGCTCCGACATTCGGTTCGCGAGCTCCTGGATCGTGATCGTCTCCGGGATCGTGACCTCGCGGGCGAGCTTCTCCTTCGGCTCGGCGTTGCGGTGCCCGGTGAGGCGCTGGGTGCGGCGCCGGAACGAAGCGAGCGAGCGCATGCGCTCGTCCTCGCCGCCGGTCGCGGTCGCGATGGTGAGGCGGCCGCGGTTGCGGTCGCCGCCCGGCGCCTTCGGGGTCTTGGGCGGCGTGATGATCCGGGTCGGCATGCCGGGGCGGCGGATGATGCGCTTGCCCTCGGCCTCGTCCTCGGCCTGGACCGGGCGGCCGGGCGCGCGCGCCACGGGTGCTCCCGCCGGGCGGGTCGTAGCGGTCGCGTCCGGTGCGGGGGCCGGGTCGGGCCGTCCCATGTGATCGAGACTGCGCGGCCGGCGTGCCTCGCCCGGACCCGGGCGCGGGGTCACCCCGCGCTGCGGCACGGCCTCCTCGCCGAGACGGCGGCGGGCCTCGTCCTCGGCGCGGCGCTTGCGCTCGTCCTCCTTGTGGCGGCGCTCCTCCTCCTCGCGCTTGCGCGCCTCGGCGGCGGCGCGCTCGCGGGCGTCGCGGGCCTCGCGCTCGGCGCGGCGCTTCGCCTCCTCCTCGGCGCGGCGGCGCTCCTCCTCCTCGCGCACGCGGGCGTCGGCCAGCGCGTTGGCGCGGGCGTCGCGCTCCGAATCCGAGAGGGTGCGCAGCACCATCCCGCTCGGGCGCGCCGCCGGAGCGGCCGGGGCGGGAGCGGCAGCCTGGGCCGCGGCGGTGGCGGCCGCGGCGGCGCGCCGGGCGTTCGCCGGGGCCGGCGTCGCCGGCTTCGGAGCGGGGGCCGGGGCGGCCTCCTTGGCGGCGGGCCCTGGCCCTGCGCGGCGCTTCACCGTCTCGACCACGACCTGCTTCGTGCGGCCGTGCGAGAAGCTCTGCCGGACGGTGTTGTGCTCGACCGGGCGCTTCAGGCTCAGCGTCTTGGGCGAGGACAGGTGCAGCGTCTTCTCGCCGACCTTCTCGCTCGGGGCTTTGGTATCCGTATCGCTCATACCGCTCATGTTCCTGCGGGCTCGGAGCCCGCATCTCGTGCCGTGTCGAGGGCCATATTCTGGGCTTGGCCGCCCTCCTTCCGGGGGGCGGCCGGGTCGGCGCCCATGCCGCGGTAGGACCGCAGCCGGCGCCAACGGGCGATGAAGCCGTCGCCGCCGGGGCCCGCGGCGACCGCTGCATGTATCACATTTGACCGCCCCAATGCCAAATCCAATTCCGCTCCGGTCAACTCGTCGACCACCGGAACGGCCGATATCGCGTCGCCGAAGCGTTTCCGCAACGCCCCCGCGAGCTTTCGCCGCCCGTCCTCGGCCGCTTCCGCGGCGTGGACGAGGGCCCCGGCCCGGCCCTCGGCGATCGCCGCCTCGACCTTGGCGAAGCCGCTCGTGACGGCCCCGGCCTTGTTGGCGAGCGCGAGCGCCTGGCGAAGATCCTGGCGCAAGGCCTCGTCGATCGCCTCGGCGAGCCCCGGCGGCACCTTGACCTCGGCCTTGAGGGCGCGGGTAAAGAGCCGCTTCCTGGCCGCCTGCCGCACCGCCTCGGCGCTGAGCGACACCCAGGCGCCCCGGCCCGGAAGCTTGTGCTTCAGGTCGGGCACCACCGTGCCGTCCGGCCCGGCGACGAAGCGGATCAGCGCCTCGGGCGGGCGAACCTCGCGGGTTACGATGCAGGTGCGCTCCGGCTCGGCTCGGGGCACTTGTCCTCCCTCAGAATGTCATGGCCGGGCTTAACCCGGCCATCCCGTGGATAAAGGGGCGCCCTCTCGTCCTGGGGTCCTCGGGTCTCGCTTCGCTCGCCCCGAGGATGACGCACTTGTGGATCAGGCCGGGTGCGCCTCGGTCTCGGCCTCGGCCGCACCTTCAGCGGCGTCGGGGGCCTCGACCGGGGGCTCGATCCAGCCGAGCTTGACCCGGGCCGCCATGATCATGCCCTCGGCGTCGGCACGGGAGACGTCGAAGCCGTCCAGGATACCTTTGTTGCGGACGGCCTCGGGGCCCTTGCCGTCGGTCCAGCCGACGAGGTCGTCGGTGGCAAGATCCGCGAAGTCCTCGACGGTCTTCACCCCGTTCTCGCCAAGCGCGACCAGCATCGGGGTCGTGATGCCGTCGATCTCCCTTAAGGAATCCTCCACGCCAAGCTCCTTCCGGCGGGCGTCCTGCTCCGCCTCGATGCGGGCAAGGTATTCTTGCGCGCGGTTCTGGATTTCACGGGCCGTGTCCTCGTCGAAGCCCTGGATCGAGGCGACCTCGCCCGGGTCGACGTAGGCGACCTCCTCGACGGTGCGGAAGCCTTCCGACGCCAGGAGCTGGGCCACGACCTCGTCGACGTCGAGGGCCTGCATGAACAGCTCGGTGCGGGCGACGAACTCCTTCTGCCGCCGTTCCGATTCCTCGGCCTCGGTCAGGATGTCGATGTCCCAGCCGGTGAGCTGGGAGGCGAGGCGCACGTTCTGCCCGCGCCGGCCGATGGCGAGCGAGAGCTGGTCGTCCGGCACCACCACCTCGATGCGGTCGGCGTCCTCGTCGAGCACGACCTTCACGACCTCGGCCGGCTGCAGCGCGTTGACGATGAAGGTCGCCTGGTCCTGCGACCACGGAATGATGTCGATCTTCTCGCCCTGGAGCTCGCCGACGACCGCCTGGACGCGCGAGCCTCGCATGCCGACGCAGGCGCCGACCGGATCGATCGAGCTGTCGCGCGAGATCACGCCGATCTTGGCGCGCGAGCCAGGATCCCGGGCGACCGCCTTCACCTCGACGATGCCGTCGTAGATCTCCGGCACCTCCTGGGCGAAGAGCTTCGCCATGAACTGCGGGTGGGTGCGCGAGAGGAAGATCTGCGGGCCCCGCGCCTCGCGGCGCACGTCGAAGAGGTAGGCGCGGACCCGGTCGCCGGGGCGGAAGGTCTCGCGCGGGATCATCTCGTCGCGGCGGATGATGCCCTCGCCGCGGCCGAGATCGACGATGACGTTGCCGTACTCGACGCGCTTGACGACGCCGTTGACGATCTCGCCGATGCGGTCCTTGTACTCGTCGTACTGCCGGTCGCGCTCGGCCTCGCGCACCTTCTGCACGATGACCTGCTTCGCCGACTGCGCCGCGATGCGGCCGAAGTCGAAGGGCGGCAGGGTCTCGGCGATGGCGTCGCCGACCTGCGCGGCCGGGTTGCGCTTGCGCGCCTCGGTGAGCGGGATCTGGACGGCGTCGTTCTCCAGCGCGTCATCGTCGACGACGAGGAGGTGGCGGGCAAGCCTGAGCTCCCCGGTCTTGGTGTTGATCTCGGCGTGCACATCGGTCTCCGCCCCGTAGCGGGAGCGGGCGGCCTTGGCGATGGCGTCCTCCATCGCGGTCACGACGATCTGACGGTCGATCACCTTCTCGCGGGCGACCGCGTCCGCGATCTGCAAGAGTTCGAGCCTGTTGGCGCTGACGGCCATGGGAGTCACTCCTCCTTCGAGTCTGTTCTACGCTTGAGCCGCGGAGCCCACGGCTTCTTGGGTTTCGTGTCGCGGCGCGGCGTGCGCGCCCCCTCTCCCGCCTGCGGGAGAGGGTCGGGGTGAGGGTCGTCGGCCCCGTCCCCTTGCGGGGGAGCGGAGCCGCGGCGAAGGGCCTCGCGGATGAGCTCGTCCGTGAGCACGAGGCGGGCGTCGCCGATGTCCCGGAGGGGAAGACGAAAGGTCGTTTCTTCCCCCTCCTTCACGTCCTGGATCTCGATCACCGCGTCGTCGCCCTCGACCCCGCGGAGAAGGCCGCGAAAGCGCTTGCGGCCATCGAGCGGCACGTCCATCTCGACCTTGGCCTCGTGCCCGGCCCAGCGCGTGAAATCGCTTGCGCGGGTCAGCGGGCGGTCGATGCCGGGCGAGGAGATCTCCAGGCGGTAGGCCTGCGGCACCGGGTCCTCGAGATCGAGCACCGGCGAGAGCGCGCGGCTTAACCCCTCGCAGTCCTCGACCGACATGGTCCCGTCCGGGCGCTCGGCCATGACCTGGACCGTGCAGCCGTTCTGGGGCGTGACCTTCACCCGCACGAGCCGGAATCCGAGGTCCTCGACCACGGGCTCCGCGACGGCGGCGACGCGCGCCGCGACGCCGGACTCGGTGATGAGGCGTTTCTCGTGCTCGACGGCCATTCCGTTCCCGCGCTCGAAAGGCTGCGCGCGGTCCGTTAAACAAAAAGAGCGGACCCCGGGGGGCCCGCTCCCGAACCGCAGCTTAACGCTGCAACCAGAGCTGACGGGGGTTATCTAGCGAAGGACAGGGGCGAATGCAAGGTTTTTGGCGTCCCCTCCGGTCCTTGCGGTCGCGGCCGTCCGCCCGGCCCGCGCGTCACGAGGCCTTCTTCCCGGGAAGCCCGTGGGCGACCCGCCCGTAGAACGTGTACTCGCCGTCGCTGAAGGAGCCGGGGAAGACGAACCGGATTTCGCAATTGACCGGCTGCTTCTGTTTGCGCAAATCCGTCACGCCGGCAACGCCGGGAAGGGTCGCCATCGGCGCCAGCGTGCGGACCTGCACGTCGTCTGGATCGGGATCGTCGTCCCGTTCGATGAGATGGAACGCCACCTCGGCGGCGTACCGAATCGGGAACGCCTGCGGGATGATGCCCATCAGGTACCTTTCCTGCTCGTCGTCGAATTGGCCGAGGTTCGTCTTGGGGAGCTTCTCCAGGGTCCCGTCGACGACGATGATCAACGAGATGCTGTCGTCGCCGGTGGCGTCGTCCTGGGCGTCGCAATAGAGGCTGATCGGCCGGGCCGGGTCGTCGTAGAGCACGTTCAGGTCCGTGGTCCAGCCCACGTCGAAGGACAGATCGGTCGGGTTGGGGCCCGGATCCTTTCGGGACACGATGAGCCTCAGCTCGCCCGGGCCGGCGAGATCCCCTTTCTCGATCGAGAGCACGAACCGCTCGGTGGAGCTCGGGCCCGGAGCCGTGTCCCACAGGGGAGCCTGTTTTTGTGCGCTGTCCGCCTGCGCCATGGCCGGCTGCCCCGGCTCCGAGAGAGCGAGCGTGGCGAGCTCGTCCTTATCGCAGTCGGCCCAGAAGGCGAGCTGCTGCGGATTGCCCGTGTCGAGCCGCTCCATGGCGAGGCCGAACCAAGCCTCCGTGGTGCTGTTGAGGCCGGCGTCGGACGCGAAATGATGGGTCTCGACCGCGTAGGGCTCAAGGTAGCAGATGTCGTTCTCGCTCGTGCAGCCGTGCTTGTGGATGCGCAGCTGGTAGTCGCCCGTCCAGGTGCGGTCCGTGTGGAAGATGCGGATGTAGAAGGGCTCGGCGCTGACGTGATGTGTCTTTCCGGTGAACGGCAGTTCCTCGAACGTGAACGCCACGGCCAACGGATCGTCCGACGGCGAAGGGGTGGAGCCCGGCCCGAAGCTGCCTTCGGCCGAGAACTGGTCCCCGACGATGATGGTGTGTGTCACCGGCCCGGTGAGGCCGTTCGAGAAGAACTTGTCCTGGTATTGCGGGATCGGGACGCTCAGATCGGTCGAAGGATAGAGCCGGTATTGCAGCCCGTCGCCGCCGGCGATGAAGCCGACCGAGTAGGTGCCGGGCTTGTCGATGCGCAGCCACTGCATCGCGCCCGGATCGGCGATCGTTCCGGAGACGATGAAGTCGTCCCCGGGCGTCGGCGGGTCGGTCAGCTGCAGCATGACCTCGATATCGGCCTTGGCGAGGACGCGCACGCCGGCCTCCACGAGATTCGTGGAGGCGATCGGGATGACCATGCCGGAATCGAGGAAGCCCTGCAGCGTACCCGGGTCGAGGGTGGAGCAGTGCGGGTTGACGCGGTTGAGGTCGACCGCGATCGCCAAGTGATCGCTCAGGTCCGCGATGCCGGCGAGGGCGCCATCCCATTCCGGCCCGGCCTCGGCGAACGGCGGGTCGACGCGCAGGTGGAGGCCGCGGGTGAAATGCTGCACCCAGAGCGCGTCGCGGTCGCGGTAGGCGGGAGCGTTGCGAAGGAAGAAGTCGAGCCGCCGGCGATTGTACTTGGTCCTGCCGTCGTCGTACTTTGCCTCCTCTTCGGGATCGCGCTTGCCCCAGTTGCTCCCTTCCCAGATCGGCGGGTGGGGTGCCTCGAAGAACCAGCAGTCCCACAGCGTGATCGTGAACGTGCTCTGCGGGTTGTGGAACCTGTCCAGCCAGATCGACAGGAGCTTCTGACCGATGGCGACCTCCCCGGGCGCCGCCTCGCCGTCGACGAAATGGAACGAGCGCGGGTTGCCGTCGATGTTGAAGTCGCCCGTCAGGAACACGTTCTCGAAGGCCAGGATCTCGGGCGTGAGGAAGTGCTCCATGAGCCCGGCGATGTCGTCGAGCTGCGAGTGGTGCAGCGCCTTGTCCTTCTCGATCGTCTCGAGGTCGTCGGCGCCGAGGTCGTCGTTGAGGTGGGCGAAGAAGACGTGATAGCGGCTGTGACCCTGCGGGTGCCGGATCGCCACGTAGGCGACGCCCTTGGCGGCCCAGCTGTCGGCCAGCTTCTTCGATTGGGCGAAGGACTTGAAGGCGACCTGGCTCCATTCCGCGCCGCCGGCGAACGCGACGTAGTCCCCGGTCGGGAAATCCTTGCTCTTGGGCGGCGGAAGCGGATCGAAGGGCCACTTGCTGTAGATCGCGAGCCCGCTGTCCTGATCAACGTCGGCGCCGGCGAGGTCGTTGTTGATGTCGTAGACGCAGTATTTGTAGGGGCCTTCGTCGTGCAGGATCTTGAAGAAGATCTCCTGGGCCTCATCATAGAACAGCTCGTTCAGGCAGATGATGTCGTAACCGCTGGCGTTGATCTGGTGCGCGATCTGCTTCGCTCTCTTCTGGAGCTGCCCGCCGGTGGGCTCGGCGGCGGCCGGCGGCAGCATGGCGACGTTGTACGTGCCGATGCGGACGCTGAACGACTGCGGCCCGTCCGGCGGCGGCGGTTCCGGGAAGCCGGCCAATTTCGTCCAGTTGTTGAAGACGAGCACGGCCGCGATGACGGCCAAAACCAGGATCGCCAGAATCCATGTCATGGAACCGTCCCCGCAGGCTGCCGAGGCTACGCCACTCCCCTCCGGATTGAAATGCCGGCGGGCCCCCGGGGGCGGGCTTCTCAAGGTTTCGCTTACGACTGCGCGCTAGGCTGGCGCCGTCCGCATGCGCAGACGCCCGTTTTCCTGGACCGGTCATGAGTCTCGTCGCGTTCATCTCCGAGGTCGAAGACGCTGTCGGGAGCGAGGACCCGATCCGCCGGCTCGAGACGCTTCGGGCGGTCACGACCCTTTTCCTGACCCAGGCGCCGAGCCTCAACGAGAGCCACGTCAGCGTCTTCGACGAGGTCATCCTGCGCCTGTGCCGGGACGTCGAGGAGCGCGCCAGGAGCGAGCTCGCCGAGCGTCTCGCCGACGTCGGCAATGCGCCGCGCAAGGTCGTGCGCGACCTCGCCTTCGACGGCGGGATCGCGGTCGCGGGCCCGGTGCTCGCGCGCTCGCCCCGGCTCGAGGACGACGACCTTGCCGACATCGCCCGCCGGCAGGGCCAGGAGCACCTCCTCGCCATGGCGAGCCGCCCGGCGCTCGCCGAAGGGGTGACCGACGTGCTGGTCGAGCGCGGCGACGAGCGCGTCGCGCGCTCGGTCGCCGGCAACGCGGGCGCCCGCGTCTCGGAGCGCAGCCTCGCCCGGCTCGTGGAGCGGGCCCGCGCCGACGGCCTCCTCAACGAGCGCCTGCGCGGCCGCAAGGACCTGCCGCCCGAGGAGCTTGCCCGCCTCATGGACGTCGCCCGCGACAAGGTGCGGGAGACCCTGAAGGAAGAATTCGGCGGCATCGTCGAGCAGGTCGTGAACGCCGCCGTGGCCGAGGTCGCGAAGGCCGTGGCGGAGCCCGTGCCCCCCGCGCGGCCGGCGTCCCTCGACGCGGCGGTCGCGGCGGTCGCCCGCAAGGCCGAGGGCGTCGGCGTCATCGAGGACGACGTCACCGAGTGGATCAGGGCAGGCCGGATCGAGGAGGCGCTCGCCGCCGTCGCGCACCTCGCCGACGTGCCGGTCGAGATGGTGGTGCGCGCCTACGAGGGGGTCCACCACGACCCGCTCCTGTTCATCGTGCGCTCGGTGCGGTTCGGCTGGGCGACCCTCAAGCTCCTCCTCAACGCGCGCAGCGGCCAGAACGCCACGAACGAGGATCTGAAGGGTGCCTTCGACGCTTTCCAGCAGCTCTCGATCCAGACCGCCCAGCGCGTGGTCCGCTTCACGGCCGCCCGGGAGCGCGCCGCCCAGGAATCCGCGTGAACCGGACGAAACCGACTGGATGAGACGAATTCGCCTGAACGGAATCGCTCAATTTCGCGGCGATTCCGGCAACGAACTAACGCTCTGGTGAGAACCTCCCCTTAAGACTGGCTCTCGGGACACCTCATTGCCGGTGCGCCGTGATCGCAGCCCTCGCCTTCCAACCCGGCCCAGAAGCATCGCCCATGATCGCGCGGATGATCGCCGACCTCGAGGACTCCATCGCCCGCGGTTCGCAGCAGCGGCGCCTCGACAGCCTGCGCCAGGTCACCGATCTCTTCCTGCGCGACGCCGAGGCCCTCACCGACGAGCAGGTCGAGTT
>DASVVU010000026.1:0-6628 GCA_036386395.1 Beijerinckiaceae bacterium
TCGACGACATGATGGCGCACGCGATCCAGAGCTCGACCAGCGTGCTCATCACCACGGACGGCGGCGCGACGGTCACGCTGGTGAACGTGCAAAAGGCGGCCTTGCTCGCCGACGACTTCGCTTTCGGATAAGCGTTGGGTCAAAAGCCGGGGCGCCGCACATATGCGCACGTCGAAGCGCCGATAAACCAGATGCTCAGGAGCATTCCGTGGTGGAGCTGAGGGGATTCGAACCCCTGACCTCTGCAGTGCGATTGCAGCGCTCTCCCATCTGAGCTACAGCCCCGGCCAGGCCCGGCATTTAGGCGGCGGGCCCACCCCTGTCAATTGCGCTCCCGGCGCCCCGGCACCGCCGGGCGGAGGATCAGGTTTCGCATGCGCTCGCTTCTCTGGCTCATCGACACGGTGATCACGCTCTACGTCTGGCTGCTCATCGCGAGCGCCGTGCTCAGCTGGCTCATCGCCTTCAACGTCGTGAACCTGCGCAACCCGATCGTGATGCAGGTCGCCGACTTCCTCGACCGCGTCACCGAGCCGGCGCTGCGGCCGATCCGCCGCATCCTGCCGAACCTCGGCGGCATCGACATCTCGCCGATCATCCTGATCCTGCTCCTGTACTTCCTGCGCAACCTCATCTTCGAGATCTTCGGCAGCATCGGCGTCGGCCGGGCCGTCTGAGCGCCATGGCGGGGAGCCTCGATGCCCCGGCCGCGGCCCTCCCCTGGCGCGCCGACGCCGGCGGGGTGACCGTCGCGGCGCGGCTCACGCCCCGCGCCGACCGCGACGCCGTCGAAGGCATCACTATCTCAAGCGACGGGCGCGCCGTGCTCCTCGCCCGGGTGCGGGCGGTGCCGGAGAACGGCAAGGCGAACGACGCCGCCCGCAGGCTCCTCGCCGCAGCCGCCGGGGTGCCGGCTTCCTCCGTCGAGCTCGTCGCCGGCGCGACCGCGCGCCTCAAGACCTTCCGGATCGCCGGCGAGCCCGGCGCCGTCGCGGCCGCCCTCGAACGGGCCGCCACGCGCAAGGGGCATGCCCGATGACGGCGCGGATCATCGACGGCAAGGCCATCGCGGAGACCTTACGCGCCCGCGTCCGCGACGCGGTCGCGGGGCTCGCCGCCGCGCACGTCACGCCGGGGCTTGCGGTCGTGCTCGTCGGCGAGAACCCGGCAAGCCAGGTCTATGTGCGAGCCAAGACCCGGCAGACGCTCGAAGCCGGCATGCGCTCCTTCGACCACGCGCTCCCGGCCGCCACCACGGAGGACGAGCTTCTCGCCCTCGTCCACCGGCTCAACGCCGACCGCGAGGTCGACGGAATCCTGGTGCAGCTGCCCTTGCCGGCGCAGATCGACGCCCAGCGGGTGATCGACGCCATCGATCCGCAGAAGGACGTGGACGGCTTCCATCCCGTGAACGCCGGGCACCTGATGACCGGGGCGCGGGGGCTCGTGCCCTGCACGCCGTTGGGATCGCTCATGCTGATCCGCTCCGTGCGCGCGGAGCTCGCCGGCCTCGAGGCGGTGGTGGTCGGGCGCTCGAACATCGTCGGCAAGCCGATGGCGCAGCTTCTCCTCTCCGAGAGCTGCACCGTCACGGTCGCCCATTCGCGGACCCGCGACCTCCCGGCCGTGTGCCGGCGCGCCGACATCCTCGTCGCGGCGGTCGGGCGTCCCGAGATGGTCCGCGGCGATTGGGTGAAGCCCGGCGCTATCGTGATCGACGTCGGCATCAACCGGGTGCCGGGCCGCGACGGCAAGACGCGCCTCGTCGGCGACGTCGCCTTCGACGAGGCGCGGGAGGTCGCGGGCGCCGTCACCCCGGTGCCGGGCGGCGTCGGCCCGATGACCATCGCCTGCCTGCTGCGCAACACGCTTATCGCGGCCTGCCGGCGGCGGGGGATCGCGGAGCCGGAGATGTGATGAGCCGGACTGTCATTCCGGGGCGCGCCGGAGGCGCGAGCCCGGAACCCATAAGCACCAGCTTTTCCTATGATGCTGAAGCGGTCGTGCGCGTTCGGCGCCGCAGGTGTTTATGGGTTCCGGGCTCCTCGCTACGCTCGGCCCCGGAATGACAGGGCGGATATGAAAACCAACCCCGGCCGCTTCTTCGAGGATTTTCGGCTTGGCCAGACGATCCGCCACGCGACGCCGCGCACGGTGACGGCGGCGGATGCGGCGCTCTACACGGCCCTCTACGGCTCCCGCTTCGCGGTGCAGTCCTCGGACGAATTCGCCCGGGCGATCGGATATCCCAAAAGCCCCCTCGACGACTGGCTCGTCTTCCACGTGGTGTTCGGCAAGACCGTGCCGGACATCTCCTTGAACGCCGTCGCCAACCTCGGCTACGCCGACGGGCGCTTCCTGAAGCCGGTCTATCCGGGCGAGACTCTTTCCGCCGTCTCGGAGGTGATCGGGCTCAAGGAGAGCTCGAGCCGCGAGACCGGCGTCGTCTACGTGCGCTCGACCGGCACCGATGCGTCGGGCGAGGCGGTGCTGAGCTATTGCCGCTGGGTGCTGGTCAGGAAGCGCGATCCGGCGGCGCCGGCGCCCGGCGAGCACGTGCCGGAGCTTCCGAAGGCGGTCGCGCCCGCGGCCCTCGGCGGCGCCTGCCCGCCAATCGACGCTGCGGCCTACGACGACGAGCTTGCCGGCAGCCCGCACCGTTTCGGCGACTATGCGGTCGGCGAAAGGATCGACCACCGCGACGGCATGACGGTCGAGGAGGCCGAGCACCAGCTCGCGACGCGCCTCTACCAGAACACCGCCAAGGTCCATTTCGACCAGCACGCCGCGAAGGACGGCCGCTTCGGGCGCCGCCTCATCTACGGCGGCCACGTCATCTCGCTCGCCCGCGCGCTGTCCTTCAACGGCCTTTCCAACGCCTTCCACGTCGCCGCGATCAACGGCGGCCGCCACGTCGCGCCGCTGTTTGCCGGCGACACGGTCTACGCCTGGAGCGAGATTCTGGCCGCGGTGGACCTTCCCGGCCGGTCTGACGTCGGCGCGCTGCGCATCCGCACGGTCGCGACGAAGAACCAGCCTTGTGCCGCCTTTCCCGACAAGGCCGGCGACGCCTACGACCCGGCCGTCATCCTCGACCTCGACTACTGGGCCCTGATGCCGCGGTGAGGCCGGGTCCAGGACCCGGCCCCTGAGTCTCGGGAGAGGCGGGCGTTACGCCGCCTGCTTCAGGAGCCCCTCGGCCTGAAGCGCCTGGCGCACGGCCGGGCGGGCGGCGACGCGGTCCATGAAGGCCTTGAGGTTCGGATAGGGGGAGAGGTCGATCTTGTGGATGTTCGTCCAGTTCACGACCGTGAAGAGGTAGGCGTCGGCGGCCGTGAAGCGCTCGCCCGTGAGGTAGGGCCGCTTCGCCAGCTCGCCGTCGAGGAAGGCGAAGCGCTTGGCGAGGTTCGCCTTGGCGATCTCCTTCGCGGCTTCCGGCATGGCGGGGTTCCACAGGGGGCCGAAGCCCTTGTGGATCTCGGTCGAGACGAAGGTGATCCACTCCTGGAGGCGGTAGCGCTCGATCGTGCCGGCGGCCGGCGCGAGGCCCGACTGCGGCGCCTGGTCGGCGAGGTACTGCACGAGGGTCGCGACCTCGGTCAGGACCTCGCCCGAGTCGAGCCGCAGCGCCGGCACGTAGCCCTTCGGATTGACGACGGAGAAGTCCTCGCCGCCCTCGGTCTTGCGGGTCGCGAAATCGAGCTTGTCGAGGTCGAGCCTGAGGCCGGCCTCGCGGGCAACGATATGGGGGGCGAGCGAGCAGGCTCCGGGGGCGTAGTAGAGCTTCATGGCGACACCTCTTGTGGAAGGGCGGATCGTTGTTCGGTGGGTCCTGCACCGTTCGGTGCAGTTGCACTTCAGGTAGATGGAGGTGCGGAGGATGCAAGCTCGATGCGATTGCATCGAAGCAATACGTCCTTGGCATGGATGCGAACTCCTCGAAGCCGCGGTCCAGGCCTGGGCGCGGCTCGCGTCTCGGGCGCAGGAGTGATCGGGTGCCGTGCGGCAGCTCCAGCCGCTTAAGGGTTGAGCCTCATCGCAACCGAGCGGGCATGGGCCTCCAAGCCTTCGGCGCGGCCGAGCGCGATCGCCGCGGGGCCGAGGGCGCGGAGCGCCGCGGCGTCGCACTTGAGAATCGAGGTGCGCTTCATGAAGTCGAGCACCCCTAGCCCTGACGAGAAGCGGGCCGAGCGGGCGGTCGGCAGGACGTGGTTCGGGCCGCCGACGTAGTCGCCGATCGCCTCGGGGGTGTGCGACCCCAAAAAGATCGCGCCGGCATTGCGGATTCTTGAGGCGAGGTCCTCGGCGTCCTCGGCCTCGATCTCCAGGTGCTCCGGGGCGAGGCGGTCGACGAGGGGGACGGCGTCGGCAAGCGCCTCGACCAGGATGATCGCGCCGAAGTCGCGCCAGCTCGCCGCCGCGATCTCTTGGCGCGGCAGGGTCGCAAGCTGGGCTGCGACGGCCGCCTCGACGGCGTCGGCAAGGGCCGGGCTGTCGGTGACGAGGATCGCCTGCGCCGCCGCGTCGTGCTCGGCCTGTGCCAGAAGATCGGCCGCGATCCAGTCGGGGTTCGCGGTGGCGTCCGCCAGCACCAGCACCTCGGAAGGGCCGGCGATCATGTCGATGCCGACCTGCCCGAACACCCGCCGCTTCGCCGCTGCGACGTAGGCGTTGCCGGGCCCGACGATCTTGATGACCGGCGAGATGCTCCGCGTGCCGTAGGCCAGCGCCGCGACGGCCTGGGCGCCGCCGACCCTATAGACCTCGTCGACGCCGGCGAGCCTGGCTGCCGCGAGCACGAGCGGGTTCGTCTTGCCGCGCGGCGTCGGCGCCACCATCACGACGCGGGGCACGCCCGCGACCTTCGCCGGCACGGCGTTCATGAGCACGGAGGAGGGATAGCTCGCCGTGCCGCCGGGCACGTAGAGCCCGACGGATTCGAGGGCCGTCCAGCGCCAGCCGAGGGTGACGCCGAGGGCGTCGGTGGTCGTGCGGTCCTGCGGTGTCTGCGCCTCGTGATAGGTCCGGATGCGCTCCTGCGCGAGCCTCAGCGCCGCGAGCGCCTCCGCCGGGCAGGCCTTTGCGGCGGCGTCGATCTCGGCATCGGACACCCGCAAGGCGTCCGGAGTCAGCGCGAGGGCGTCGAAGCGGCCCGTGTACTCGATCAGCGCGTCGTCGCCGCGGGCTGCCACATCGGCGATGATCGCCTTTACCGTGTCGTCGACGTCCTCGGAAACCTCGCGCTTGGCGGAGAGAAGCGCCGCGAAGGCGCGCTCGAAAGTAGGCGAGCGCGCGTCGAGCCGAAGCGCCATCAGGCGCCTTCGAGGGAATGCGCCGGGCGCCGTCCCTCCGCCTCCCAGACGGGGCCGAGGTCTTTCATCTGGGTCTCGATGCACTCGAGGTCGATCTGGATCGCGGCGCCGTCGGAGAAGAGCAGCGTCGCGGTGCCGGAGGGCGGGTCCTTCTCCTCGAAGGCGATCCCCAGAAGATTCAGCACCGCGTCGGGCTTCGTGCGGTCGATGCCGCGGCAGCGCACGCCCGTGACGCGCTCGAAATGCAGGCCCGTAAGGCGCCGCCTCGGCTTCTCGCCAAGGCCGCATTCCCAGTCGAAGCGGCGGGCGCAGAGCGCGAAGCGGCGCTCCTTCGGCACGAAGGCGAGGTCGCCGACCTTCACCACCGCGTCCTGCAGATGGGTCGAGATCACCGCGAGGTCTTCCTCGTCGAGCGCGACGAGCCTGAGAAGTTCCATTGACGCCACCCCGGTCTTCTGGATCGTTCCGCCTGAGGTAGCGACGCGACCTGCGGAGCGCAACGGTTCGGCTCAGCAATCGTTCATCATGCGTGGGCTATCGATCCAGGGACCGATCACGGAGGAGACGATGAAGCGCATTCTGTTGGCCACGGCGGCCCTCGCGGTGCTCGCCGGCCCGGCCCTCGCCCAGTACGGCGGCGGCTATGGCGGGGGTTACGGCGGCGGCGGCGGCTACGGCCGCGGCTGGGACGACGACGATGACGACATGCCCCGCCGCCGGCGCTGGGAGCGCCGCGGCTACGGCGAGGACTACGGGCGCCCCCGCCTAGGCGCGATCTGCGTCACGTCGCGCGGCAACTGCCGGACGAGGCCCGCCCCGTTCAACGCCCCCTGCGGCTGCGAGGTCCCGGGCTTCGGCTTCAAGCGCGGCGCGATCGGGGGGTAACAGGCGCGACCCCTCTCCCGACCAGGGGGGCGGTGCGGGCCGGACTCTCCCCTCTCCCGGTCGGCTCCGCCGACCACCCTCCCCCTGAACGGGGGAGGAACTACCCCCTGATCCGCGCAATATCCGCGCCGCAGCGCTGGAGCTTGGCTTCGAGGGCCTCGAAGCCGCGGTCGAGGTGGTAGACGCGGTTGATGACGGTCTCGCCTTCGGCGGCGAGGCCGGCGATGACGAGGGAGACCGAGGCGCGCAGGTCCGTCGCCATCACGGGCGCCCCTTTGAGGCGCTCGACTCCCTCGACGATGGCCTCGTCGCCGTCGAGGCGGATGCGGGCGCCGAGGCGGACGAGCTCCTGCACGTGCATGAAGCGGTTCTCGAAGATCGTCTCGCGGATGCGCGACGTGCCCTTGGCCTTCGTCATCAGGGCCATGAAC
>DASVVU010000027.1:0-3304 GCA_036386395.1 Beijerinckiaceae bacterium
TTTCGCAGCCCGCGAGCGCGAGGCTCAAGAGGATTCCGGCGGGCGCCAGCCGCCGAGCCGTCCGGCCCATCATCCCGATTCTCCCCCACTCATCCCACCGGCCTTCGAGCCGCCGCCTTTAGATGGCGAATCGCCACTACCCACCATGAGGATGTGGCGTTTACAGGGCACTAAGGCATGGAAAACGCCGCCGCTTGGCCTGGCGGCGGCTCCGGACCCGGTCGGAGAGGACTAGCGGGGCGCCGCCGGACGGGCGCCGGGGCCGCCGGGCCGCGGGACGGGCCGCGGCTTCGAGGGCAGGAGCCCCTCGCGCTGCATCTTCTTGCGGATCAGCTTGCGGGCGCGGCGGACGGCCTCGGCCTTCTCGCGGGCCTTCTTCTCGGACGGCTTCTCGTAGTGGCCGCGCAGCTTCATCTCGCGGAAGATGCCCTCGCGCTGCATCTTCTTCTTGAGCGCGCGGAGCGCCTGGTCGACGTTGTTGTCCCGGACAAGAACCTGCACGCGAAGTCTTCCTCTTTCGATCTCGTGGCGATGTTGGAATCGGGAGCGGGCGCAAAAAGCGCCTCGCGAGGCGCCGGCTCATAGCAGAATCGCGGGCGGCTGTCCAGGACGGAACGGGACGCCGGCAGCCGAGGCTCGGTGCCGCGAGCGCTCGCCTCAAAACACGTCGTGGCTGAAGAAAGAATGCCCGCACCCGAACCGGCCGCACGACAACCGCGACGAACCACCTCCGGGCCGTTGGACAAACTGCGGGCATTCGCATCGAAAGCAGTGAAGACTGCCTTCCTCGGGAAATCCTTCTCCGGGGAAATCCTTTTTTATGGGGGACAGCTTGGCTCGGGATTCGTCGAAAGCCCGGGTCAAGCTCGCCTCGATCTCGTCCAGGACCTTGGTTTGATAATCCGCCAAGTTGCGGCGGCCGAGCTGTTCCTGTGCCATTCGGGCCTCCCCATGATGCACCTGACGATAGATCTATCGGATCAGTGCAGATTTCGAGCGAGAAGTTCGGCGCGTCATCAGGCGATCAGCAACATCACATTTACATACATTAAAGCTCGGCCGTTGGCGAGCGGTTTCCGTACCGGCAGCTCAGGGCATGGCCCGCCCCGCCGGCCGCGTCATCCGGGCCGAACCCGCGTCACGTGCCCCATCTTGCGGCCCGAACGGGCCTCGGCCTTGCCGTAGAGGTGGAGGTGGGCGCCGGGCTCTTCGAGGAGGGCGCGCCAGCGGTCGGCGTCGTGGCCGATGAGGTTCGTCATCTCGATCCGCCCGAGGCGGGCGGGCGAGCCGAGGGGCCAGCCGCAGACGGCGCGGACGTGCTGCTCGAACTGGGAGGTCGCGGCGCCCTCGATCGTCCAGTGGCCGGAGTTGTGGACGCGGGGCGCGATCTCGTTGACGACGACCCGCTCGCCCCCACCCTCCCGCACCACGAACATCTCGACCGCCAGCACCCCGACGTAGTCGAGCGCCGCCGCGATCTTCTGGGCGACCGCGACCGCCTCCCGCTCGGTCTCGGGCGAGACGCCGGCCGGCACGCGGGTCAGGTCGAGGATGTGGTTGCGGTGGGTGTTGTGGCACAGATCGTAGGCCGCGAAGGCGCCGTCGGCGGTGCGCGCCGCCACGACCGAGACCTCGCGCCAGAACGGCACGAAACCTTCGAGGATGCAGGGCGCGCCGCGAAGGTTCCGCCAGGCATCGGCGACAGCCGTGTCGGGCCGGATCATCACCTGCCCCTTGCCGTCGTAGCCGAAGCGGCGCGTCTTCAGGACCGCCGGGCGGCCGATTTCTTGGAGAGCCATCGCCAAGTCCGCCTCGCTGCCGACCGCTCGGAAGGGAGCCGTCGGAATACCGAGGCCGGCGACGAAGCTCTTCTCGGCGAAGCGGTCCTGGGTCGTGGCCAGCGCCTCCACCCCTGGGCGCAGGGGTTTGCGGGCCCCAAGAATCTCGGCGGTGCGGCGGGGGACGTTCTCGAACTCGTAGGTGACGACGTCGACGGCGTCCGCAAAGGCGGCAAGCGCCGCCTCGTCGTCGTAGGGCTTGCGGGTATGCCGCCCCGCCACCGCGAAGGCCGGGCTGTCGGGCTCGGGACAGTAGACGTGGACCTTCAGCCCATAGCGGGCTGCCGCGAGCGCGATCATACGCCCGAGCTGGCCGCCGCCGACGATGCCGAGGGTCGCGCCCGGGCCGATGCTCACGGCTTGTCCGAGGGGCGCTCAGCCACGCTCTCGCTCTGGCGCGCCCGCCAGGCGTCGAGCCTCCCCGCCAGCGCGTCGTCGGAGAGCGCCAAGACGGCGGCGGCGAGAAGCGCGGCGTTGACGGCCCCGGCCTTGCCGATGGCCAGCGTCCCGACAGGCACGCCGGCCGGCATCTGCACGATGGAGAAGAGGCTGTCCTGGCCGGAAAGGGCCTTCGACTCGACCGGCACCCCGAACACCGGAAGCGGCGTCATGGCGGCGGTCATGCCGGGGAGGTGCGCCGCACCGCCGGCGCCGGCGATGACGACCTTGAAACCCGCCGCCTTCGCCCCCTTGGCGAAGGCGTATAGCCGCTCGGGCGTCCGGTGCGCCGAGACGATCCGGGCCTCGTAAGCGACCCCGAGGGCGTCGAGGGTCTCGGCAGCGTGGCGCAGGGTCGCCCAGTCGGACTGGCTGCCCATGATGATCGCGACGGGCGCCGTCATGCCCCACCCCGGTTCGAGGAAGGGGCCGCAATAGCGAAGCCTTTACCGGCAGGCAAGATAATGAGCCCTCCGAGCCCATGGCCGTCACCAACGGATTGCCCCATGACCCGCGCCGCGGCGCTTGCCCGCCCCCTCCCCGCCCCGAGGGACGACGTCCGCGAGGAGCTCGGCGAGCTTCGCACCGAGCTCGAGCGGCTCGCCGGCGAGCTCGAGGAGATGCGCAGCCACGCCGCGACCCTCGAGAGCCTCGCCCTGGAGGACTCCTTGACCGGCCTCCTCAACCGGCGCGGCTTCATGCGCGACCTCTCCCGCGCCATCGCCTACCGGGACCGCTACGACACGCCGGTCGCCCTCCTGATGTCCGACCTCGACCGCTTCAAGCCGATCAATGACACCTGGGGCCACGAGGTCGGCGACCGCGCCCTGGAGCACCTCGCCGGCCTCTTGCGCAGCAATATCCGCGCCTCCGATAGCCTCGGGCGGCTCGGGGGCGACGAGTTCGCCCTGATCCTGTGGCAGGTCGACGAGGCGACGGCGCTCAAGAAGGCCGCCGCGCTCCAGGCGATCGTAGCCGAGAACCCCTTGCGGCTCGTCGGCGCCGAGCTTCGGCTCGGCATCTCGATC
>DASVVU010000028.1:0-9914 GCA_036386395.1 Beijerinckiaceae bacterium
GCGACGTGGAACTGGAACAGGCAGTGGCAGGGGGCGAGCGCCATGCGGTCGAGGTCGGCCGGGTTCCAGGCCGAGACCACGAGGCGGCGGGAATCCGGGTTGCGGCGGATCTCGTCCGTCACCCAGGCGATCTGGTCGACGGTGCCCCCGTCCGGCTTCTCCCAGGAGCGCCACTGCTTGCCGTAGACCGGCCCGAGGTCGCCCTCGTCGTCCGCCCACTCGTCCCAGATCGAGACCCCGTGCTCCCGCAGGTAGCCGACGTTGGTGTCGCCGGCGAGGAACCACAAAAGCTCGTGCACGATCGACTTGAGGTGCAGCTTCTTCGTCGTGACCAGGGGGAAGCCCTTGGCGAGATCGAAGCGCATCTGGTGGCCGAAGACCGAGAGCGTCCCGGTCCCGGTGCGGTCGGACTTGCGCACCCCCTCGTCGAGGATGCGGCGGAGGAGCTCGTGATAAGGCTGCATGGCGTTCTCGCGATCGTCACGTTATCCAATTCGGCGAGCGAGGTCAGGCGGACATGTCCGACCATCCACTGTCTTCGATCGGCCACCCGCAAGGGCGTCCGGCGCCGCCCGGCGGCGGCCTCAAGGCGGAGCTGCAGCGGCTCTACTTCGGCGACGACCGCAGGGCCCGCCGCTTCCGCTATGGCCTGATCGCATTCGACCTTGTGACGATCGCCCTCTTCCTCGTCGCCTCCGCCGTCAGGGAGGCGTGGTGGATGGTGCCCCTCGACCTTGCCGTCGCGGCGGCGATCACGGCCGACTTCGCCGCGAGGCTCTGGATCGAGCCGGAGCGGCGCCGGCACCTCGTCAGCCTCGCGACCGCCGCCGATGCCGCGGTCGTCGTCTCGCTCCTGCTGCCGGCCTTCGTCGACAATCTCGGCTTCCTGCGGATCGCGCGCGCGCTCAGGCTGCTGCGCTCCTACCATCTCCTGCGTGACCTCAGGTCGGAATCCGCCTGGTTCCGCTGCAACGAGGAGGTCGTCAAGCGGGCGCTCAACCTCCTCGTCTTCATCTTCGTCGTGACCTCGGTCGTCTTCGTGACGCAGAACGACATCAATCCCGGCATCAGGACCTACGTCGACGCGCTCTACTTCACGATCACCACGCTGACGACGACGGGGTTCGGCGACATCACCCTGCAGGGGCCGGGCGGACGCCTTCTCTCGGTCGCCATCATGGTGGTCGGCGTCAGCCTCTTCCTGCGCCTGCTGCAGATCATCTTCCACCCGGCCAAGGTGCGCTTCGAATGCCCCGATTGCGCGTTGCTGCTGCACGATGTCGACGCGGTGCATTGCAAGGGCTGCGGCCGGGTCCTGCCGATCCGGGACGAAGGCCTGTCGTGACGGGCCGCGTTTCCGGAAACTCCCAGGCCGGGGCCTTCCAAAGGAGCCGCTTCCCCCCTATATTGGCCTTGCCGGCCGCAAGGCCGGCTATGGCGATAAACGAGCGTCGGAATAAACCCATCGGACCCGGGGGCGGTACCCGGCGCCTCCACCAAGACCCAGCTGCTGGGCCTCGGCGGGGGCGAAATAGGATCGACGAGGGCGTAAAGGACGATCTTTCGCTCGGCATGGTTCCGCCGTTATCGGGCCAATGCAATAGTTGCCAACGACAACTATGCTCCGGTTGCGGTGGCCGCGTAAGCGGTCTCTGACGCCGAAACAAAGCCCTTGCGGGTAGCACCGTAAGGCGGGGTTCGGAGGCACCTGGCAACAGAAGCCTCCACTTTATTTTCCGCCTTGCTCCCGCCTCGGACCCGGCCTGCATGTCCAAAGACCTGATCCGCTACGACCTCCTGGTGCAGGACGCGCTCAAAGGGGTCGTGCGCAAGGTCCTCGGCGACGCCGCCCGGGACGGCCTTGCCGGCGACCACCACTTCTACATCTCCTTCCGCACCGATTTTGCGGGCGTGCGCCTGTCGAACCGCCTGCGCGAGAAGTACCCGCAGGACATGACCATCATCCTGCAGCACCAGTACTGGGACCTCGGCGTGACCGAGCACGCCTTCGAGGTCGGGCTGTCGTTCTCAGGCATACCCGAGCGCCTCCTCGTGCCCTTCGACGCGGTGACCGGTTTCTTCGACCCCTCCGTCCAGTTCGGGCTGAAGTTCGAGATCGGCGGCGAGGCCGAGGCGGCGCCGGCCGAGCCGCCCGCCCGTCCGGCGACCCGGGGCGCGGCGTCCGAGCCCGCCGAGGCGCCGCCGAAGAAGCCGGTGGTGCCGGTCACGGGCAAGAGCGCCCCGAAGCTCGCGGCGAAGCCACCCGGCGACAAGCCGGCCCGGCCCGAGAAGGCCGACAAGGGAAAGGCGGAGCCCGCCGACAAGACCGACCCCGTTCCCGGCGCCGAGGTCGTCAGCCTCGACGCCTTCCGCAAGAAGAGCTGAAGCGCCTCTCCCTGCGGACGCCCGGCCCGCCGGCGCATTGCGCGACCGCCAAGGTTCTGGAATAGCATCGGCCGAGCGAAGCCGAGGGGGTTCCCATGCCGGTGCTGACGAACGAGCGGGTCGCCTGGTTCAACGGCGCGTTCATGCCGGAGCGGGAGGTGCGGATCCCGTTCCGCGACCTCTCCTGGGTCTACGGCGACGGCTGCTTCGACATGACCCGCAGCTTCGGCCACCGCCTGTTCAAGGTGAAGGAGCACGTCGAGCGGCTTTACCGGTCGCTCAAGTACCTGCGCATCGACCCGGGCTTCGGGCCGGCCCGCATGGCCGAGCTGACCGAGGAGCTGTTCGAGCGGAACCGCCACCTCCTCGGCCCGGACGACGACTACTGGGTCGGCCAGCGCATCAGCCGCGGCGTCAAGGACGTGCCCGGCGACAACCTCGACCGCCACGGGCCGAACGTCGTGCTCGAATGCGCGCCCCTGCCGTTCGTCCAGCGCGCGAAGCTGTTCCGGGAGGGCATCCGGGTCGTCGTGCCCTCGCACCGCCGCGTGCCGCCGGATTCGCTCACGCCGCGGGCCAAGACCCACAACTACCTCAACCTCGTCGTGGCGAACCAGGAGGTGCAGAGCCTCGACCCGGAGGCCTGGGCCGTGCTCCTCGACGTCAACGGCAACCTCTGCGAGGGCATGGGCTCGAACGTCTTCGTCGTCATGGACGGCGAGATCCTGACGCCGCGCGAAAAATTCGTTCTGCCCGGGGTGAGCCGCCAGACCGTCATCGAGCTTGCCGCCGAGGAGGGCTTCAACCTGCGCGAGGCCGACATCGACCTCTACGACGCCTACAACGCCGAGGAGTGCTTCCTGACCTCGACCTCGCTCTGCATCTGCCCCGTCGCCTCCGTGAACGGCGTCCGCATCGGCCCGGAGGGGCAGGTCTGGGGGCCCGTGACGAAGCGTCTTGCCGACGCCTACCAGCGCTTCGTCGGCCACGACTTCGTGGGGCAGTACCTCAACCGCTACCGCGATGGGATGCAGGCGCGGGCGTTTTGATGATCCCTGCGTCATTCCCGCAGGCTCAACCGCATCGCCATCCCCCCGTCCGGCCGCAGGGTCACCCGGTGCACCGGCATGACCGTGTGGCCGGCCATGAGCTCGAGCCGCGCCGTCCGGACGATGCTCGCCAGCACCACCACGGCCTCCTGTAGCGAGAACGCAGCACCGATGCAGACCCGCGGGCCCGCCCCGAAGGGCAGGTAGGCGAAGCGGTCGATGGTCTCGCGCCGCCCGGGCAGGAAGCGCTCCGGCACGAAGGCGTCGGGCTCGTCCCAGAGCCGGCGATGGCGGTGGAGCACCCACGGGGCGATGGTCACGATCGAGCCCCGCGGGATCTTGAGATTGCCGATCCGGTCGTCCTCCAGCGCCGCCCGGCTCATGTAGGGCACAGGCGGATAGAGCCGCATCGCCTCCTCGACCACCGCCTTGGTGAAGGTCAGGCGCGGCAGCGCTTCGGGGGTGAGCGGCCCGCCCGCCGTCGCGGCGTCGACCTCGGCCTCGACCCGCGCGCGGGCGTCGCTCGCCTGCGACAGGAGGTAGAGCGACCAGGTCAGCGCGTTCGCCGTGGTCTCGTGGCCGGCGCCGATGAAGGTGACGATGTTGGCCCTGACCTCCACGTCGGTGAGGCCGCGTCCGCTCTCGGGATCGGCGGCCTTGAGCAGCAGCGTCAGGATGTCGTCCGGGGCGGCTTCGCCGCTGTCCAGAAGCGCTCGGCGCGCGTCGATCAGTTCGCCCACGACCTCCTCGAAGAAGCGCAGCGCCGGACGGGCGCGCAGGCGTCCGATCCGCGGCAGCCAGTCGGGCAGGCCGAACAGGTCGAGGGGGTCGATCGGCCCGAGCGCCTCGAAATAGCGGGTGATGGCGCGCCCGAGGGCGTCCGGGTCGCGCTTCAGGCCGCTCGTGAAGATCGTCCGCTCGAGCACGTCGAGGGTGACGCGGGTCATCTCGAGGGCGACGTCGAGGACGCGCCCGTCCCGGCGCCGCCAGCGCCGTACGAGGCGCTCCGCCGCCTCGATCATCGCCGGCACGAACCCTGACACGGTGCGCGGCGCGAACAGCGGCGCAAGGGTGCGCCGCTGGAGGCGCCACTCCTCGCCCTCGGCGGTGAGGAGCCCGTTGCCGAGCCCCGGAGCCAGCACCCGCCGCTGCAGGTCATCCTTGCGGTATCGGGCGGTGTTGTCGACGAGGACGTGCCGGATCGCCGCCGGATCGTGCACCACGGTGACGCGTCCGAGCGCCCCGTCGCCGGCGAGGATCAAGTGCTCGAAATGGTCCTCGGTCCAGGTGGTGAGCGGGTTCGTGCGCAGGGCCGCGAGGAAGTCGAACATGTCCGGCGCGGTCCGGCGCGGGATCGGGGCCGGCGGGCGGAACGGCGTCTCGGACAGGATCACGAGAAAAACCTCGCCGGGGATCGAAGCGCGTCCCCGCGCGTCTTAAGTTAAGCCCTGCCGCACCGTTCAGAAGAGGCCATGATGTCGCCGTCGCAAGCGAACCGCCAGCCGGCCGTGTCCGAGACCCGGCCGGGGCCCGGCGGAGAGACCCGCACCGAATCCGACACCTTCGGGCCGATCGAGGTGCCGGCCGAACGCTACTGGGGCGCCCAGACCCAGCGCTCGCTGCAGAACTTCCGCATCGGCGGCGAGCGCATGCCGGTCCCCCTCGTGCGCGCGCTCGGCCTCGTGAAGCAGGCCGCCGCCCTCGTGAACCGGGACCTCGGCGAGGTCGAGAGCCGCGTCGCCGACGCGGTCGCGGCCGCTGCGGCGGAGGTCGTGCAGGGCAAGTACGACGACGAGTTCCCCCTGGTCGTGTGGCAGACCGGCTCCGGCACCCAGTCCAACATGAACGCCAACGAGGTCATCGCCGCGCTCGCGAACGAGGCGCTCGGCGGCAAGCGCGGCGGCAAGTCCCCGGTGCACCCGAACGACCACGTCAACCGCGGCCAGTCGTCGAACGACTCGTTTCCCACCGCCATGCACATCGCGGCGGCCCGCGAGATCGAGACGCGGCTCCTGCCGGCGCTACGCCACCTCCACAAGGCCCTTGACGACAAGGCCCGGGAGTTCGCCGACCTCGTCAAGATCGGGCGCACCCACCTCCAGGACGCGACCCCGGTGACGCTCGGCCAGGAGTTCTCGGGCTACGCCGCCCAGGTCGCGCTCGGGATCAGGCGCATCGAGGCGGCGCTCCCCGGTCTCTACGCCCTCGCCCAGGGCGGCACCGCCGTCGGCACCGGGCTCAACTCCCATCCGGAGTTCGCGGAAAGATTTGCCGCGAAGGTCGCGGAGCTGACCGGGCTGCCCTTCGTCTCGGCGGCGAACAAGTTCGAGGCCCTCGCCTCCCACGACGCCCTGGTGTTCGCGCAAGGGGCGCTCGCGAGCCTCGCCTCGGGCCTGTTCAAGATCGCGAACGACGTCCGGCTCATGGGCTCGGGCCCGCGCTCCGGGATCGGCGAGATCTCGCTGCCGGAGAACGAGCCCGGCTCCTCGATCATGCCGGGCAAGGTCAACCCGACCCAGGCCGAGGCCATGACCATGGTCTGCGCCCAGGTGATCGGCAACGCCACGACCGTCGCCTTCGCCGGGAGCCAGGGCCACTTCGAGCTCAACGTCTTCAAGCCGGTGATCGCGAACGCCGTGCTGCAGTCGGTCCGCCTCCTTGCGGACGCCGCGGTGAGCTTCACCGACCACTGCGTCGTCGGCATCCGCCCGAACCGCGAGCGCCTCGACGAGCTTTTGGGCCGCTCCCTCATGCTCGTGACCGCGCTCGCCCCGAAGATCGGCTACGACAACGCCGCCGCGATCGCGAAGAGCGCGCACAAGAACGGCACCACCCTCAAGGAGGAGGCGGTGCGCTCAGGGTTCGTCACGGCGGAGGAGTTCGATCAGGTGGTGCGGCCGGAGACGATGCTGGCCCCCGGGTAAGGGCCGCCGGCACGTGCGTGCCGGGGGCACCGGGTCCGACTCTCCCTACTGCGTCAGCGCGCAGCCGCTGTCCTGCAGGCTCGCGAAGGCCTGGTCGCCTTTGATCGTCGAGAGGTGCTTGTAGTAGTCCCACGGCCCCTTCGAGTCGGAGGGCTTCTTGACCTCGAACAGGTACATGTCGTGCACCATGCGCCCGTTCGGGAGCACCTTGCCCTTCTTGGCGAAGAAGTCCTCGACCGGCATCTCGTGCAGCTTCTTCGCCACCGCCTCGGTCTCGTCGGTGCCGGCCGCCTGGACGGCCTTGAGGTATTGGGTCACGGCCGAGTAGGTGCCGGCCTGGACCATGTTGGGCATGCGCCCGGTGCGCTCCTGGAAGCGCTTCGCGAAGGCCCGGTTCTGGTCGTCGAGGTCCCAGTAGAAGCCTTCGGTGAGGACGAGCCCCTGCGCCGCCTGGAGGCCGAGGCCGTGGACCTCGGCGAGGGTGAAGAGCAGCGCCGCGAGCCGCTGCCCGCCCTGGACGATGCCGAACTCGGCCGCCTGCTTGATCGAGTTCGAGGTGTCGAGGCCGGCGTTGGCGAAGCCGATCACCTTGGCCTTCGAGCCCTGCGCCTGGAGGAGGAAGGACGAGAAGTCCGGCGCGCTCAAGGGATGGCGCACGGCGCCGACCACCTTGCCACCCTTCGAGGTCACGTAGCGCCCGGTCTCGGCCTCGAGGGAGTGGCCGAAGGCGTAGTCCGCCGTGATGAAGAACCAGGTGTCGCCGCCTTTCTCGACGAGCGCCCCGCCGGTGCCGACCGCGAGCGCCCGGTTGTCGTAGGCCCAGTGGAAGCCGTACGGCGTGCAGGCCTTGCCGGTGAGGTCCGTGGTCGCGGCCCCGGTCACGATGTTGATCTTCTTCTTCTCCTTGGAGAGCTGCTGCACCGCGAGCGCGACCGAGGAGGTCGTCAGCTCCATGATGGCGTCGACCTTGTCGGTGTCGTACCACTGGCGGGCGAGGTTCGAGGCGACGTCCGGCTTGTTCTGGTGGTCGGCCGTGATGACCTCGACGGGCGCGTTCAGCACTTTGCCGCCGAAATCCTCGACCGCCATGCGGGCGGCCTCGTAGGACCACTTGCCGCCGAAGTCGGCATAGACCCCGGACTGGTCGTTGAGGATGCCGATCTTGACGGTGTTGTCGGAGACCTGAGCCTGAGCGGCCAAGGGCGAGGCGAAAAGGGCCGCGAGGGCCGCGGCGGTCTTAAAACGCATGGGGTGTTCCTCCGCGATGTCCGGTCTTCATGCCGGGAAGGGCGCACTCTTGGGAGGCTTTGGGCCTTCCGGCAAGCACGACAAAGGTAGGGGCGATCACACCGAGTGCCGGAACGGCCCCGGAATGGCCGCTTTCGCAGCGTTCCGGTACTCCTCGGCCCAAGCTGACAAGGCGCAGCCTTTCGGATGCGCCTTGCGATGATTAGGTCTATAAGGCGGCCCGACCGCTTTCCCCTCAGTTCCACGACAGGTTTGAGATGCTGGGCGCTCTCGCGAAGAAGATTTTCGGCTCCGCCAACGACCGCCGAGTCAAGGGCTACCGCCCCCGGGTCGAGGCCATCAACGCCCTCGAGCCCGAGATCGAGCGGCTCTCGGACGAGGAGCTGCGCGCCCAGACCGACAAGCTCAAGGCCGAGCTCGCCGCAGGAAAAGACCTCGACGACATCCTGGTCGAGGCCTTCGCGACCGTGCGCGAGGCGGCGAAGCGCACGCTCGGCCAGCGCCACTTCGACGTCCAGCTCGTCGGCGGCATGGTCCTGCACGAGGGCGGCATCGCCGAGATGAAGACCGGCGAGGGCAAGACCCTGGTCGCGACCCTTCCCGTCTACCTCAACGCGCTCGCCGGCAAGGGCGTCCACGTCGTCACCGTCAACGACTACCTCGCCAGCCGCGACGCCGACTGGATGGGGCAGATCTACACGTTCCTCGGCATGAGCGTCGGCGTCATCGTGCACGGGCTCGACGACGAGGAGCGCAAAGCCGCCTACGACTGCGACATCACCTACGGGACGAACAACGAGTACGGCTTCGACTACCTGCGCGATAACATGAAGTACGAGCTCGCCCAGATGGTCCAGCGCGGGCACAACTACGCCATCGTCGACGAGGTCGACTCGATCCTGATCGACGAGGCCCGTACCCCGCTCATCATCTCGGGGCCGATCGACGACCGCTCCGACCTCTACATGGCGATCGACCAGCTCGTCCCGCGCCTCGATAAGGCGCACTACGACCTCGACGAGAAGCAGCGCACGGTGTCGCTGACCGAGACCGGCAACGAGCGCATGGAGGAGATGCTGCGCGAGGCGGGGCTCCTCAAGGAGGGCGACCTCTACGACGCCCACAACGCCACGATCGTCCACCACGTCAACCAGGGCCTGCGCGCCCACACCCTGTTCCAGCGCGACAAGGACTACATCGTCAGGAACGGCGAAGTCGTCATCATCGACGAGTTCACCGGCCGCATGATGCCGGGCCGGCGCTACTCCGAAGGCCTGCACCAGGCGCTGGAGGCCAAGGAGCGGGTGCAGGTCCAGCCCGAGAACCAGACGCTCGCCTCGATCACCTTCCAGAACTACTTCCGCCTCTACAAGAAGCTCGCCGGCATGACCGGCACGGCCGCGACCGAGGCCGACGAGTTCCAGGAGATCTACAATCTCTCGGTGGTCGAGATCCCGACCAACATGCCGGTCGCACGCCAGGACGAGGACGACGAGGTCTACCGGACCGTCGAGGAGAAGTACAAGGCGATCATCCGAGAGATCGAGAAGGCGCACGAGCGGCGCCAGCCGGTGCTCGTCGGCACCGCCTCGATCGAGAAGTCGGAGCTCCTCGCCGACCTCCTCAAGCAGAGCGGTTACAAGCAGATCGACTTCGCCGACCCGCTGGCCCTCCAGGACCTCTACGCGGCGGCGCGCGACGGGCGCACTACGAAGAAGTTCGCGGTCCTCAACGCCCGCTTCCACGAGCAGGAGGCCTACATCGTGGCCGAAGCCGGGGTGCCGGGCGCGATCACGATCGCGACCAACATGGCGGGCCGCGGCACCGACATCAAGCTCGGCGGCAACCTCGACATGCGCATCGCCCAGGAGCTGAAGGACCTGGAGCCCGGCCCCGAGCGCGACGAGAGGATCGCGGCGATCAAGGCCGAGATCGAGGCGAACCGCGAGGTCGTCCTCAATTCCGGCGAGAAGGCCGACCCGGCGGCGGGGCGCAAGACCGACCTGCCGGGCGGGCTCTACATCGTCGGCACCGAGCGCCACGAGTCGCGGCGCATCGACAACCAGCTCCGCGGCCGCTCCGGCCGCCAGGGCGACCCCGGGCGCTCGAAGTTCTACCTGTCCCTCCAGGACGACCTGATGCGCATCTTCGGCTCCGACCGCATGGACGGGATGCTGACGAAGCTCGGCCTTCAGGAAGGCGAGGCGATCATCCACCCGTGGATCAACAAGGCGATCGAGAAGGCGCAGCAGAAGGTCGAGGCGCGCAACTTCGACATCCGCAAGAACATCCTCAAGTACGACAACGT
>DASVVU010000029.1:0-10343 GCA_036386395.1 Beijerinckiaceae bacterium
ACATCAAGGACCGGCTCGCGAACGGCGACAAGGTCGTGGTCTCGCCGGACGTCGGCGGCGTGGTGCGGGCCCGCGCCATCGCCAAGCGCATCGACGCCTCCCTCGCCATCGTCGACAAGCGCCGCGAGCGGGCGGGCGAGTCCGAGGTCATGAACATCATCGGCGACGTCGCCGGGCGCTCCTGCATCCTCGTCGACGACATCGTCGATTCCGGCGGCACCCTGTGCAACGCGGCCGATGCGCTCCTGGCGCAGGGGGCGAAGGACGTCTACGCCTACATCACCCACGGCGTGCTCTCGGGCGGCGCGGTGTCGCGCATCGCGACCTCGAAGCTCAAGGAGCTCGTCATCACCGACTCGATCCAGCCGACCGAGGCCGTGAAGGCCGCCCGCAACATCCGCGTCATCTCGATCGCGGCCCTCCTCGGCGAGGCGATCGGGCGCACCGCGACCGAGAGCTCGGTGTCGAGCCTGTTCGATTAGGCGGGCCGCCTTGCCCTTAAGGAAAGACAGGGTTGTCGTACAGCACTTGCCACAGCGCCGTCGGTGCTCCAAACCAGTGCCAGAACGAGTAGCCGTCGAAGCCGTGCTCCTTACATAGATGCATGAAGGCGAGAGCCCGCTCGGCGCATGCCCCGGCACTCGAGCACCCGCCTCCGGAGCCGACCCATCCTGCTCCGACAGGGATAAAAGGAATGCTCAAATTCGCGTTGGCATCGATAGCGCGATCGAGGCGATGTTGCACGCTCGGGCTGCCGCCGTAGTAAACCTGCGGAGCATTCACTTCGGCATGGGCAGCAAAGCGGAAGAAGGGGAAGTTCGGAAAATTTCCCGGAATATCATGGCTGGAGATCGCGAGTGAGCGGCCGCTTGCGTTCAGGTTGCTTCGAAGTCTGCTGGCGTAGTTGGTCGCGTCCTGAGCAGTTCCTTGGAAGAAGTCGGAGCCCGACTCAGAGTCCATCAGGACGCCCTTGAGTTCGAACTCATCCGCAATGGCGGCCGCAAGATCCGCCTCTTCGTTTGCATCGTTATGGTCGATCACGCGTGGAACATGCCAGCCCCAGACGTCGATTCCCTCCTCACTCATCGATTCGATGAGTTCTCTAAACCGATTTCCCGTCTGGCCTTGTACGTTGGAATAGCGACTTGTGCCGTTGGCAATTTTCACCCACACGCTTGAAAGCTGCGCTCGCTTGGCTTTGTCCACTACGGCCTGAACGTTGCCCTCCGCGTTGATGACAGGGGCAAGCTTCCAGATGTACATCCCGCGACCATCCAACATCGTTGCACCTCCATCACCGCGTCAGGCGGAACCTCATGAAGCCATATTTAACGACGAGGCGCAATATTTATTGCTTTCCTGGTCCGACGAAATCGTTATCGCTAGCCATCCGTAAGATCTCTTGCATGTACCGGGAGGGCGCTTTGTGTACGGTCGACAAGGTGAAAGAGAGAAACGATCGGAGATTCAGTTGAGTGCCGGCCTCGACCGCCACCGCATCTGCGAGGGCGCGGCCTTCCTCATCTTCTATACGCTGACGATCCCGGCCGCGAACTGGATGATCGGGCACCTCGGGACCGTGTGCCCGCCCGGAAGCCCCTGCCTCGTGCCCGTCGCGCCGGGGCTGATGGCGCCGAGCGGGGTCGTGATGGTGGGCTTGGCGCTCGTGCTGCGCGACCTCGTGCAGCGCCGGCTCGGCGCCCGCGCCTCTCTCCTCGCCATCGCGGCGGGGGCGGCGGTCTCGGCCTTCCTCGCGCCGCCCGCGATCGTCGTCGCCTCGACGGCGGCGTTCCTCCTCTCGGAACTCGCGGACTTCGCCGTCTACACGCCGCTCCAGCGCCGCCGCTTCGTCACCGCGGTTGCCCTGTCGAGCCTCGCCGGGCTCGTGGTCGACTCGGCCGTGTTCCTCCATCTCGCCTTCGGCAGCCTCGATTTCCTGCTGGGGCAGATCGTGGGAAAAGCCTGGATGGTCCTCCTCGCCCTGCCCTTCGTCCGCTGGCTGCGCCGCCGCGACGAGCGGCTCGGCCTCGCGCCGGCCTGACGCGAGGCATTGTGAGCGATCCCGCGTCGAAGCTTCCGAGGCCGCAGCTCTGGCGCCTAGCGCTGGGGTTTCTCGTCGCCCCCCTCGCCGGCGGGGCTTTCCTAGGCGCGGCGAGCGTAGTGGACGGCGGCCCCCTGCGCGACGCCTTCAGCCTCATGACCGTAGCCGTCCTCTACGGCGGATATCCCCCCGCGCTCGTGCTCGGGCTTCCGGCCTATCTGGCGCTCCGCCGCCGGGTCCGGCCCCGGCCTGCGACGCTCGCCCTCGTCGGAGGGGCGATCGCGATCCTGCCCTGGCTGTGGATCATGTATTGGCCGGGGCTGCGCGCCGGGGTGTCGTCGCAGGCCGGGAACTGCGTGTCCGAGATCGACGGCGTCACCACGTGGTGCGGGCACCTGGAGAACGTCAAGTACCTGGCGCTGATCTTCGCCGCCGGCGCCGTCGGCGGGCTCGCGTTCTGGCTCTGCGCCGTATGGCGGGACCCGAACCTCGATCCCAAGGCGCCGGAGAGGGGCGCCGAGGCCGCCTGACGTTGCGTTTGCGCGTCTTGCGCGCTATATGCGCGCCCGCGCCCGCTCGACACCCTTGGAGGCAAGGGGCGCACGACCGGACGGGCCGCCCGCGGGCGGCCTTCGGTTTTTGGACCACACCTTACGCAAGGACCACGACATGGCTTCCGTGAAGCAGCTTCAGGCCGTGGCGCGCGACCGGGTCGGCAAGGGGGCCGCCCGGGCCGTCCGCCGCGAGGGCCGCGTTCCCGCCGTCATCTACGGAGCAGGCGCTCCGCCTGCCCCGATCGCCCTCGACTTCAACGAGGCGCGCCAGCTCATCTTCGCCGGGCACTTCCTGACGACCGTCTTCGAGATCGACGTGAACGGCGAGAAGACCCGCGCCATCCCGCGCGACTACCAGCTCGACCCGGTGAAGGACTTCCCGGTCCACGTCGACTTCCTGCGGCTTGCCGAGGGGCAGCGCATCCGCGTCGAGGTGCCGGTGCACTTCGTCAACCAGGAGGCCTCGCCCGGCTTGAAGCGCGGCGGCACGCTCAACGTCGTGCGACACTCGATCGAGCTCGAGGTCGCCGTGGACGCGATTCCGGACTCCCTCGACGCGGATCTCACCGGCTTCGATATCGGCGATTCGCTGCACATCTCGGCGATCCGGCTGCCCGAGGGCGCGAAGCCGACGATCGCGGACCGCGATTTCACGGTCGCGACGATCGTAGCGCCGTCGGGCCTGAAGGAAGAGGCGGCGGCCACGCCCGCGGCCGAGCCGGCCGCCGGCGCCGTCCCCGCGGCTCCCGCGGCCGCGCCCGCGAAAAGCTGACGGCTCTTTCCGCGATCCTGCGCTGGCTGCGGCGCTTCGGCCTTCGGGCCGGAGCGCGTCGCCATGGGCAGCCCCTTGAGCCCGGCACGGAGCCCGGCATGCGCCTCTTCGTCGGCCTCGGCAATCCCGGGACGCGCTACGCCGGGAACCGCCACAACGTCGGCTTCATGGCTCTCGACGCGATCGCCCGCGCGGCCGCGGCGCCACCCTGGCGGCGTCGCTTCTCGGGCGCCGGCACCGAGGCGGTCCTCGGCGGACAGCGGGTCCTGCTCTTGAAGCCCGAGACCTACATGAACGACTCAGGGAGGTCCGTCGCCGAGGCGCAGCGCTTCTTCAAGATCCCCCTCGACGACGTGGTCGTGTTCCACGACGAGCTCGACCTTCCCCCCGCGAAGCTCAGGGTGAAGCGCGGCGGCGGCAACGCCGGCCACAACGGGCTGCGCTCGATCACGGCCCACTGCGGCAACGACTACCGGCGCGTGCGTATCGGCATCGGCCACCCCGGCGACAAGGCCCTCGTGCACCCCTACGTGCTGAGCGACTTCGCCAAGGCCGAGGAGCCCTGGGTCGACGATCTCTGCCGCGCCGTCGCCGACCACGCCGCCCTCCTCGCCCGCGGCGAGGACGCGACCTTCCAGAACAAGATCCACCTCGCCATGGAGGCGAAGGGCTGGGCGAGGTGAAGCGACCAGGGGAGAGCCGGCCAGTTGACACGAAAACACAGAAACACTAAATCCTTGTTCTTGTGGAGCAAGCTCTATGAAGAACGTTACCGTGACCATGGACGAAGCTCTTCTTAGGAAGGCGCGTGTGGCTGCCGCTCAAGAAGGAAAGAGCCTGTCCAAGTTCATTGCCGAGACAGTCGAGCGCCGCGTTGGGCGCAAGAAGACCCAACTCGAAGCGCTGGAGGCGTTTCTGGCCGGGCCCTTGATGGACTTGACGGACGAGAACGGGAAGGCGCCGAGCCGCGACGAGATCTATGACCGCTCGCGTGTTCGTTGATACCAATGTCCTGATCTATGCCCGCGACCGCAAGGATGAGGCCAAGCGCGCAAAGGCACGGGCGTGGTTGAAGGCACTTGCTGAGACCGGCCTAGCGCACCTCAACCTGCAAGTTCTCAACGAATTCACCCGTTGGGTTCTCGCTAATGAGCCCCATCGGTTGCTTGGGGATGTGCGAAAAGAAGTCGATGCCTTGCGCGAATGGGGGGACAAGCCCCTCGACGACGAGGAAGTCGAACTGGGATGGGCCATCCGGAAGCGGCTCGGCTATCAGTGGTTCGATTGCCTCCTGATTGCCGCTGCCCACCTCTCGGAGTGCACCTACTTCCTGACGGAGGACATGGGCAAGGGAGCCGTTTTCGGCTCCATCACCCTTCTCCATCCATTCGACAACGATCCTTCGGAAATCCTCCCCAAACACTGAGACTGACATGGGCTTCAAGATGGGCATCGTCGGCCTGCCGAACGTGGGCAAGTCGACGCTCTTCAACGCTTTGACGCAGACTGCGGCGGCGCAGGCTGCGAATTATCCGTTCTGCACCATCGAGCCGAACGTCGGCGAAGTCGCGGTGCCGGACCCGCGCCTCGACGCGCTCGCCGAAATCGCGGGCTCGGCGCAGGTCATCCCGACGCGCCTCACCTTCGTCGACATCGCCGGCCTCGTGCGCGGGGCCTCGAAGGGCGAGGGCCTCGGCAACCAGTTCCTGGCGAACATCCGCGAGGTCGACGCCATCGCGCACGTCGTGCGCTGCTTCGAGGACTCGGACGTTACCCACGTCGAGGGCAAGATCGACCCCGTCGCGGACATCGAGACGATCGAGACCGAGCTCATGCTCGCCGACCTCGACAGCCTCGAGAAGCGCGTGACGGCCCTCGAGAAGAAGGCCCGCGGCGGCGACAAGGAGGCGAAGGAGACGCTCGGTCTCGTCGAGCGCTCGCTCGCGCTCCTGCGCGAGGGCAAGCCCGCCCGGCTCGTCGAGCGGAAGGCCGAGGAGGAGCGCGCCTTCTGGATGCTCGGCCTCATGACCGCGAAGCCCGTGCTCTACGTCTGCAACGTCGAGGAGGCTTCCGCCGACAAGGGCAACGCGTACTCCCAGAAGGTTTTCGAGCGCGCCGCCGAGGAGGGCGCCAAGGCGGTCGTGGTCTCGGCCAAGATCGAGAGCGAGATCGCGGTCCTGCCCGCCGACGAGCAGAAGGATTACCTGGAGGCGGTCGGGCTTACCGAGCCCGGCCTCAACCGCGTCATCCGCGCCGGCTACGAACTCCTCGGCCTCGTCACCTATTTCACGGCCGGCCCCAAGGAGGCGCGGGCCTGGACCGTGACCGTCGGCACCCGCGCGCCGCAGGCCGCGGGGGTGATCCACACCGACTTCGAGAAGGGCTTCATCCGGGCCGAGACCATCGCCTATCCGGACTACGTCGCCCTGAAAGGCGAGGCCGGCGCCCGCGACGCCGGGAAGCTCAGGCTCGAAGGCAAGGACTACGTGGTGCAGGACGGCGACGTGTTGCATTTCCGCTTCGCCACCTGACCCTCAGCCCACGACGAAACATTCGCGAAACAGTGCCGAAACACGGGGCCGGTAGGGTCCTCCGGCATATGCCCTGGAATTGCCCGATGATTGTCCCGTTCGCGCGCCGCGTCCCTGGCGCGCTCGTCGTCCTGGCGGGCCTCGCCGCCTCGTCGCCCGCGCCGGCTCTCGTCGAGAAGGTGATGACGGTGTGCAGCGGGCAGCTCTGCCCGTTCTACCGGCCCTCCTTCGCCGTGCCCGAGGGCTGGTGGGAGGACAGCAAGACCGGGATGCGCCTCGGCGTGCGCCTGTTCGTGCCGACGGGCGAGACCTTCGATTCCGCCCCCGCCGTCATCTACGCGACGGCGCGCCACAACCAGGAAGGCGAGGACCTTGCGGCCGCGGTCGCCCATCACCACGAGACCTGGCGGCGCAAGGTCCCCGAGGTCGCGATCACGCGCCTCGACGACGTGCCCCGCCGCGAAGGCGCCGCCTTCCAGCAGCACGCCTTCGTCTCCCCGAAGCTCACGACGCAGCCCTACGAGCGCGTCGCGACGGCGGCCGACCGCGACATCGAGGGCGGCCTGTACGTCGTCCGCCTCGTGCTCACGGCGAAATCGGAAGAGGCGCTCAAGGCCGCCGAGACGAGCTTCCTGGCGGTCCTGAAGAGCTACTGACCCGGTTTGCCGACAGACATGCCCCGACTTCGGCGCAGCCCTGGCCCGACGCATAGGCAGGCCTTCGCACGGGCTCGTGAACCTTCATAGCGGCCGAATCGGCGTACAAGCCGGCCCATTGAAATGGAGGGCTCGACCATGATGGGAGAGACCGGTTCATTGGCGCAAGGCATTGCCGACACGTTCCTGTGGTCGCGGCTCGGGGAGGGCGAACTTCTCGTCGGACTGGTCGTCGGCCTGTGCCTCCTCGCGTTCTGGCTCGGAGGCCGTGATCCGGACTACCGCGGAAGCGATCTTCACCACCGGCACTTTTAGGCTCACGACGGCGCGCGAATTGCTGCCATTCCGGCGGGGATTGGCTTTGCCGTAAGGGCGTGTGCTAGGGGGCGGTCGCGCTCCGGACAGCCCGCCCATGCCACGCCTCCACTTCGAAGACTTCTCCCCCGGCACCGCCGACGTGCCGGGCTCGATCACGGTCACGAAGGAGGCGATCGTCGCCTTCGCCCGGGAGTTCGACGCGCAGCCGTTCCACACCGGCGAGGAGGCGGCCAGGAGGACCTTCGCGGGCGGGCTGATCGCGTCCGGCTGGCATACCTGCGGCCTGCTCATGCGGCTCTGCGCCGACGGCTTCATCAACGACGCTAGCTCCATGGGAGCGCCCGGCGTCGAGGAGCTGAAGTGGCTCAAGGTCGTGCGCCCCGGCGACACCTTGCGGGCGCGCTACACGGTGCTCGAATCGAAGGCCTCCCGCAGCCGGCCCGAGATGGGGCTCGTGCGCATCCACTACGAGCTCCTGAACCAGGCGGACGAAGTCGTCATGACCCAGCGCAACTGGGCGATGCTCGGGCGGCGGGGCTTCGAGCCGCCCTACGGCATGCGCGCGAGCGGGCCGGCGCCGGCTGTTGCGCCTTCGCCGGATGAGCCCCCCTCGGACGAGGGCCCGGCGCCGTTCTTCGAGGACGTGCCGGTCGGCGAGACGGCGATGCTTGGGACTTACACCTTCACGCCCGAGACCGTCATCGCCTTCGCCCGGGAGTTCGATCCGCAGCCGTTCCATGTCGACCCGGAGGTGGCGGCGCGGAGCCACTTCGGCGCGCTTGCGGCTTCGGGCTGGCACACGGCCGCGGCCTGGATGAAGCGCCTCGTCGAGCGGCGCACGCGCCAGCGCGAGGCGGCTCTCGCCCGCGGTCAGCGCCCGGTGAACTTCGGTCCCTCCCCGGGCTTCAGGGACCTGCGCTGGGTGAAGCCGGTCTACGCCGGCGATACCCTCACCTTCCGCACCACCGTCGTGGACAAGCGCCCATCCGCTTCGCGGCCCGAGTGGGGCCTGATCCTCAGCCACAACACCGGCCACAACCAGGCGGGCGAGCTGGTGTACGAGTTCAGCGGCGCGGGGTTCGTGGAGCGGCGGGGGTGATCGCCTCTCCCGCGGAGCGGGAGAGCTCGAGTTGGCGCGCAGCGCCGACCGGGTGAGAGGCTGCCGCAGAATAGAGCACAGGCGTCGACAGCCCCCTCACCGGCTCGGCTTCGCCGAGTCGGCCTCTCCCACGAGGGGAGAGGTGGGTCACCCCACCTTCCCGTAGCCCGCGAACTTCTCCGCCACGCGCTTCATCTCGGCCTTGCCAAGCACCACGGGCTTCAGACCCGCCGAGAGGAGGGCGAGGTATTGGGTGGCGAGGTTCTCGACTTCGGCCGCGATCGCGTGCGCGCCGTCGAGGGTCGATCCCAGCGCGATGACGCCGTGGTTCGCGAGGAGGACGGCCTTGCGGCCTTCGAGCGCCGCGACGGCATTGTCGGCGAGCGCCTGCGTCCCGAAGGTGGCGTACTCGGCGCAGCGCACGTCGGGGCCGCCGCACAGCGCGATCATGTAGTGGAAGGCCGGGATGCCGCGCCGCGCGCAGGAGAGCGCCGTCGCCATCGGGCTGTGGGTGTGGACGATGGCCTGCGCGTCCTCCCGCGCCTTGTAGATCGTGGTGTGGAAGGGCCACTCGGAGGAGGGGCGGCGCCCGCCCGCCCGCACCTGCCCGTCGAGGCTGATCTCGACGATGTCGCCGGGCGTCATCACGGCGTAAGGCAGGCCGGAGGGCGTGACGAGGCAGCCGTCGCCAAAGCGCGCCGACACGTTGCCCGACTTCGAGGGGCAGAACCCCGCCCGGTCGAGGGCCTGCGCGACCTCGACGATCCTCTTGCGCAGCGCCGCCTCGTCCATCAGGCGGCGGCCCGTTCCGGGTAGAGCCCGAGGAGCCCCTCGCGGCTCGCCCGCGCGATCCCGCGCTCGGTCACGATGCCGGTGACGAGCCGGGCCGGCGTCACGTCGAAGGCGGGGTTCAGGGCCGGGCTCCCCGGCGCCGTGACCTGGACGGTCTCGACCGCGCCGGCTTGCGTACGGCCCGTCATGTGCGTGACCTCGCGCGGCGAGCGCTCCTCGATCGGGATGTCGCGCACGCCGTCGTCAAGCGACCAGTCGATGGTCGAGAACGGCAGCGCGGCGTAGAACGGCACGCCGTTGTCATGGGCCGCGAGCGCCTTGAGATAGGTGCCGATCTTGTTCGCGACGTCGCCCGCGGCGGTCGTGCGGTCGGAGCCGACGATGCAGAGATCGACCTGCCCGTGCTGCATCAGGTGCCCGCCGGCGTTGTCGGCGATCACCGTGTGCGGCACGCCGTGGGCGTTAAGCTCGTAGGCGGTGAGCGCCGCGCCCTGGTTGCGCGGGCGCGTCTCGTCGACGAAGACATGGAGCTTCACGCCGGCATCGTGCGCGACGTAGATCGGGGCGAGCGCCGTGCCCCAGTCGACGGTCGCGAGCCAGCCGGCGTTGCAGTGGGTGAGGATGTTGACGATGCTGCCCTGCTTGCGTGCCGCAGCTTGGCGGATGACGGCGGCGCCGTGCTCGCCGATGGCGCGGCAGCACGCGACGTCCTCGTCGGCGATCCGGGCCGCCTCGGCGAAGGCGCGCCCGGCGCGCTCGCCCACCTTCAGCGGCCGCAGCGCGCGGCCCATGCGCTCGAGCGCCCAGTGCAGGTTGACGGCCGTCGGGCGCGTCGCCCCGAGCACGGCGAGGGCCTCGTCGAGGGCGGCGTCCGAAGGGGCCGCCCGCATGGCAAGCGCGACGCCGTAGGCCGCCGTCGCGCCGATCAGAGGCGCGCCACGCACCACCATGGTCCGGATCGCCTCCGCGGCCTCCGCCATGGCGGCAAGGCGGCGCACCTCGAAGGCGAAGGGCAGCTTCGTCTGGTCGATGACGCAGACGGCCTCCCCGTCCGGCCAGATAGTGCGATAGTGGCGGCCGTCGATATTCATGAAGGATTATCCTGTTCGCCGGCGCCCGGCAGTCCGGCGAGGACGCGGGCGCAGACCTCGAGCACGAGGCGGATGACCAGAAGCCAGAGCAAGGGCCCGACCGGGGCGAAGACCAGCGGCATGAAGAGCTGCACCCCGGCCCAGAAGCCGGGGAAATAGGTCTTCGTGCCGAAATACGACGGAATCGTGAGAAGCCACGCCAGAAGCTGGAGCCCGTACACGACCAACGCGAGGGTCCAGACCGTCTTCAGCAGCTTGTGACTGTCCAGCGGCCGGAGGAGGAAGAACCGCTTCAGCGTCGCATAGAGGCGTTGCGATCTCGCCTTGAAGCGGTCACTCGGGGTCTCGAAGCTCATCGCTCCTCACCCTCAATGCCCCTCGAAGCTCACGAGGGTGCGGACTGTCACGCCCAGCTCGCGCAATTTCTCCGCACCACCCAAATCCGGCAGGTCGATGACGAAGCAGGCGGCGATGACGTCGGCGCCGATC
>DASVVU010000030.1:0-2348 GCA_036386395.1 Beijerinckiaceae bacterium
CTTCCCGACCTTCATGGCCCTGATGCGGGAGCTCGGCGGGAACGTGCGGGACGCCTGAATGGTCATCGCGATCGACGGGCCGGCGGCGTCCGGCAAGGGGACGCTCGCGCGTAGGCTCGCGGCCCATTACGGGCTGCCGCACCTCGACACCGGGCTCCTGTACCGGGCCGTCGCCCGCGCCCTCCTCGACGCCGGGCAGACGCTCGACGACATCGGTGCCGCGACCGAGGCCGCGCGCGGCCTCGACCTTGCCGGCTTCGACGAGGCCTCCTTGCGCGGGCGCGAGATGGGCGAGGCGGCGTCCGTGGTCTCCGCCTTCGGTCCCGTCCGCGACGCCCTCCTCGCCTACCAGCGCCGGTTCGCGGCGGCGCCGGAAGGCGCCGTGCTCGACGGGCGCGACATCGGCACCGTGGTCTGCCCGGACGCGACGGTGAAGCTCTACGTCACCGCGAGCGCCGAGGAGCGGGCGCGCCGCCGCTATTCCGAGCTCCTGGCCCGGGCCGAGAGCGCTGCCTTCGAGGCCATCCTCGCCGACATCCGCCGCCGGGACGAGCGCGACCAGAGCCGCAGCATCGCCCCCCTGCGCCCGGCCGAGGACGCGATCCTCCTCGACACGACGAACCTCGACGCCGACGACGCGTTCCGGGAGGCGGTCCGCTTGATCGAAGGCCTGCGCCGCAGAACGTGAACGGCTCCGGGTTGCGGGCCGCGCCGATGCTGGCAGACTGCGGGGCAATCAGCTGCCGCAGGCAGCCAGGAGATCGCCATGCTCCGCCTCACCCTTCGCCGGGCGCTCGCCGCGCTCGCGCTTTCCCTTGCCGTCCTCGCGGCGCCGCCCACCGCGCGCGCCGACACGGAGGTCGACCTCGCCCTCGTGATCGCGGTCGACATCTCCTACTCCATGGACGTCGACGAGCTCGCCCTGCAGCGGCAGGGCTTCGCCGACGCCTTCCGCTCAGCCCAGGTCCACGACGCCATCCGGCGCGGCATGATCGGGCGCATCGCCGTCGTCTACTTCGAGTGGGCCGGCGCCTTCGACCAGCGCGTGGTCGTGCCCTGGAGCGTCATCGACGGGCCGGAGAGCGCCGGCGTCTTCGCCGACAAGGTCGCGGCACAGCCGGTGCGGCGCGCCCAGCGCACCTCGATCTCGGGCGCGATCGACTTCGCCACGAAGCTCTTGGGCCAGAGCGGCGTCGACGCAACCCGGCGGGTCGTCGACATCTCGGGCGACGGGCCGAACAACCAGGGCCGTCCGGTGACGGTGGCGCGCGCCGAGGCCGTCGGACAGGGCGTCACCATCAACGGCCTGCCGATCATGCTGAAGCAGCCCGGCTACCTCGACATCACGGACCTCGACGCCTACTACCGGGACTGCGTCATCGGCGGGCAGGGCGCCTTCGTGGTGCCGGCGCGCAACCGGGAGCAGTTCCCGGCCGCCATCAAGACCAAAATTCTCCTTGAAGTGGCAGGACTTGAGGCCCCGGAGCCGCTCGTGCGGCCGGTCCAGGACGCGCCGCGGACGAACTGCATGATCGGCGAGAACCAGTGGCGGGAGCGGATGGGAAACTGACCGCCGGCGGCCATCAAGACGGCCATCCACGGCATGACGACGGCATGAAACACGGACCCGGCGGCGGGCGGCTCGGCCTGTCCCTCGCGGCGCTCCTCTGGCTCACCGCGCCTGCGGAGGCGGCCTGCCTGACCTATACGGAGCGGGTGCGCCTCGAAGGCGTGCTGGTGCGCAAGACGTTCCCGGGGCCGCCGAATTACGAGAGCGTCGCGACGGGCGACCGGCCGGAGACCTACTGGCTCGTGCGCCTTCAGCGCCCCGCCTGCGTCGGCGAAGACCCGACCGACAAGGAGGGCCTCAACCAGAGGGTCGGCAGGCTCCTCATGGTCCAGCTCGTCCTCGATGCCGAGCAGTACAAGGCCGAGCGCTGGCGCCTCGGGCGGCGGGTGGCCGTCTCGGGCCTGCTCTTCGGCGCTCACACCGGCCATCACCGCACGCCGGCGCTCCTCAACGAGGTGCGCTTCGAGAAGTAGGGCTCACGTCCCGCGCGGCTTCGCCCGGCGGGTCGGCTCGGCGTTCAGGGGATCCTCGGGCCAGGGGTGCTTCGGGTACTGGCCGCGCATGTCGGCCCTGACCGCCGCCCAGGAGCCGCGCCAGAAGCCCGGCAGGTCCCGCGTGATCTGGATCGGGCGGTGCGCCGGCGAGAGGAGGTGGAGGACGAGGGGCACGCGCCCGCCCGCGACGGTCGGGTGCTGGCGTAAGCCGAACAGCTCCTGCACCCGCACGGCGAGCGCCGGCTCCTCCGCGCCGTAGTCGACCGGGATGCGCGAGCCCGTCG
>DASVVU010000031.1:0-3405 GCA_036386395.1 Beijerinckiaceae bacterium
ACCTACGACGACACCGGCAACCTCACGAGCCGCAAGAAGCAGGGCTCGGTCCTTCACGACGCGGCGTTCGCCTCCGCGCGCATGCTGCGCTGGCTCCAGGAGAAGGCGATCGAGACCGTGAACGGTAAGCGGATTCCGGTCGAGATCGACACCATCTGCGTCCATGGCGACGAGCCGACCGCCGTCGCCATGGCGAAGACGCTCCGGGCAAAGCTCGAAGAGGCCGGGATCGAGATCGCGCCGTTTGCGCGCTAACTCGACCTCATTTCTGGGTGCCTCCTGCCATGGCTGCGCGCAGCGCCGCGTTGATGCGCGTCTGCCAGCGCGGCCCCTGCGCCTTGAAGTGCTCGATCACGTCCCGGTCGAGGCGCAGGCTCACGAGCTGCTTCGTCACGGCCTTCTGGGACCCACGAGCTCTTCGTTTGAGCGCCTCGTATAAATCCGGCGGCAGAACTTCGCGGGCCGGGCGAAGATTCGCCAGCTCTTCGTCTGTCAGCTCGGGATTGTCGGACACCTCGTCCCAATCCTCCTGGGTAAAAGAGGGGTTTTCCTCATACGAAGCTCTCTTACGCTCGATCATAAGCGGTCCTCTCTTCAACGTTCGCGAGACGCAGGCTCACGATCGCAACCGCCTCCGAACCGAGCGGCGAAACGATCGCGACCACCACTGGATCGCCGAACAAGGTGCCGACGAGCCGATAGCGCGTCCGCCCGGTGCGGCTCGGGCGCGTCGGAAAAGCCAAGAACCGCTCGAAGCTGAAACCGATCTCGAAATCCGCGAAATCGAATCCGTGCTTTGCCAGATTGGCGCGCCGCTTCGATTCGTCCCAGATGATCCTCATCGGGTAATTTGTAGCTACGCGGCGATTGCGTCAAGAAGCGGATCAGGACCGGCCACATACGCGTGCGGCGGTTTCCTCCGAGACCAATCCCTCCGCCATGTCGCGCTCCACCAGGGCGGCCTCCCGCCCCCCCGGATCGCCTATTCCCGCTCCGCCCGGCGTCAGTACCACGAGGCGGTCCCCCGGCGGAATCGTCTGGAAACCCTTGCCCCTGAGCCTTTGGCCGGACTTGAGCCCGACGTAGCCGGCGGCGCCGTCCCGGCCGCCGTCGCGGCCCCGCGGCGGGTGGTCGATGCGGTCGAAGGCGGCGAGGAGCTCGAAGGGGCGCCTGATCCCGCTCTCGATCTCGATCGCCTGGCCGAGGCCGCCCCGGGTGCGTCCGGCGCCGCCGGAGTCGGGCCTGAGCTCCTTCTTCCAGAAGATCAGCGGCGTGATCGACTCCGCGACCTCGACCGGCGTGCCCTTGACGCCGGAGGGATAGGCCGTCGCCGAGAGGCCGTCCTTCGTCGGCCGCGCGCCGGTGCCGCCGTTCGAGGTCACCGTCATGGTGAAGCCGTAGTTGCCGCTGTCCTCGGCGCTCTGCCCGCGCACGTTGAGGTTCCACAGGCAGGAGGTGCCCTCGGCCGGCACCCGGTCCGGGATCGCCTGGCGCAGGCACCCGAACACCACGTCGGGCAGCATCTGGCCGATGATGTGGCGGATCGCGACGGGCGCGGGCTTTTGCGCGTTGAGGATGCAGCCCGCGGGCGCCGACACCGTGAGGGGCTTCAGCGACCCCGCGTTGTTCGGGATGCGCGCCGCGACGACGCAGCCGAGGCCGAACACCGTGTAGGCGGTCGTGTAGGCGAGGGGCACGTTGATGCCGCGCCGCGAGACGGGGCCGGTGCCGGCGTAATCCACGTGGATGCCGCGGCCGGAGATGGTCAGCGCCGCGGCGAGCGTCACCGGCTCGTCGTAGCCGTCGACGGTCATCGCGTTCCGCCACGTCCCCTTGGGCAGGGCCGCGATCTCGGCCTCGACGGCGTCGCGCGAGCGCGCGCAGATGTGCTCGGCCAGCACGTCGAGATCGGCGAGGCCGAACTCCGTCATCATGTCGACGAGGCGGCGGCAGCCGACGTCGTTGCAGGCGGCGAGCGAGTACACGTCGCCTTCCGTGTCGATGGGGAGGCGCGTGTTCGCCCGGATCATCGCCATCAGGGTCTCGTTGAGGCGCCCCTCCTCGGCGAGCCTGAGGTGCGGGATGTAGAGGCCCTCCATGAACACGTCGGTGCCGTCCGGCCCGAAGCCGATGCCGCCGATGTCCATGAGGTGGCTCGTGCACGAGAACAGCGCCACGAGCCGGCCGCGGTGGAAGCAGGGGGTCGTCAGCACGAAGTCGTTGAGGTGGCCCGTGCCCATCCAGGGGTCGTTGGTGATGTAGATGTCGCCCGGCCGCATCGTGCCGAGCGGGAAGCGGTCGATGAAGTGGCGCACGGCCTCGGCCATGGAGTTGACGTGGCCGGGCGTGCCCGTGACGGCCTGCGCCAGCATCCGGCCGCGGGTGTCGAAGACGCCGGCCGAGAGGTCGCCGGCCTCGCGCACGATCGCCGAGAAGGCGGTGCGCAGGAGGACCTGAGCCTGCTCCTCCACGACCGCGATGAGGCGGCTCCACATGACCTGGAGGTCGATCTCGGAAGGAGAGTTTGCGGCCACGCCCAGGCTCCGTCTAGACAGGGTGGAACGTCTACGCGGGCTTGCCCGCCCTGCCTACCCCGCCCTTCCGGATCACGCGCGTGCAGCCCCTCCTCGAGATCCTGGCGGCGGTCGATTGGTCGGACCCGCGGCTCCATGCCGTCGCGGCCATCGCGGTCCTCGCCGGCTTCGTGCGCGGCTTCACCGGCTTCGGCGCCGGAATGATCTTCATTCCTGCCGCGAGCGCCGTTTACGATCCGATCGTCGCGATCGTGCTGCTCTTCCTCATCGACACCGGCGCGACGCTTCCGATCCTGCCGCCGCACTTCAGGAATTGCCGGTGGCGCGAGGTCGGCCCGATGGCCTTTGCCGCCTCGCTCGCCTTCCCGTTCGGGCTCATGTTCCTGCTCCGCGTCGATCCGATCGCGACGCGCTGGGTCCTCAGCCTCTTCATCCTCTTCGTCACGACCGCGATGGCGACGGGACTGCGCTACAAGGGCGAGCCCAAGATCGGGCAGACCTTTGCGGTCGGCGCCGCGATGGGCTTCCTTTCCGGCGCGATCGGGCTCGGCGGGCCGCTGATCGTCCTGTTCTGGCTCGGCGGGCCGGAACGCGCCGCGCGGGTGCGCTCCAACATTTTCGCCTTCTTCGGCGCATTCTCGGTCGTGAGCGCCGCAGGCTACTGGTGGAGCGGCCTGTTCACGGCGCCGCGCGTTCTCGGCGCATTGGCGCTTCTGCCGCTCTACGCGGGCGCGATGGCGCTCGGCTCACGGCTCTTCGACCGCTCGACCGACGAGGCCTACCGCCGCGCCGCCCTCGCCCTCTGCGCCGCCATCGCCCTCGCGACGATGCCGTTCTGGCAGCGGTGAGGCGGCCGGACCGAGCTCCGCGA
>DASVVU010000032.1:0-6613 GCA_036386395.1 Beijerinckiaceae bacterium
GATGGCCGACCTCATGATGGTCGCCGGCAAGGACATCGAGGGAGCCATCCAGCGCCTCGCCCAGATGGCCCGCGCCGCCGGCATCCACGTGATCCTGGCGACGCAGCGTCCCTCTGTGGACGTCATCACCGGCACCATCAAGGCGAACTTCCCGACCCGCATCTCCTTCCAGGTCACGTCGAAGATCGACAGCCGCACGATCCTCGGCGAGATGGGGGCCGAGCAGCTCCTCGGCCAGGGCGACATGCTCTACATGGCGGGCGGCGGCCGCATCACCCGCGTGCACGGGCCGTTCGTGTCCGACACCGAGGTCGAGAAGGTCGTGGCGCACCTGAAGCGCCAGGGCCGCCCGGCCTACCTCGACGCCGTCACCTCCGAGGACGACGACGGCGACGGCGGTGACGGCAGCGGCGGCGGTGCCGCCGACGATACGCCGATCTTCGACAAGGGCGAGTTCGGGGCCGAGGGGGCGGACGTCTACGACCAGGCCGTCGCCGTGGTGCTGCGCGACAAGAAGGCCTCGACCTCCTACATCCAGCGCCGCCTCCAGATCGGCTACAACCGCGCCGCCTCCCTCATGGAGCGCATGGAGAAGGAAGGCATCGTCGGCCCCGCGAACCACGCCGGCAAGCGGGAGATTCTCTTGGAGACCGCAGGCGCGGGGGCGGAGGAGGACGACGATTAAGTCTGCGGCGTCGTAGATTCGCCACAGCGCCTCCCTAGCGCTCGCTCATGCCCTTTCCGATCGCCACCTTGACACGTCTCACGGCCGGCCTGTGCCTCGCGGCAAGCCTTTCCGGCCCAGCTATGGCCCAGAGCGGGAATCCGCTCGACTGGCTGTTCGGCAAGAAGTCCGAGCCCGCGCCTGCCGAGCCAGCGCCGAGCGCCGCCCCGGCGCCGCCGGCCAAGGTCGTCCTGCCGCCGCGGCGGCCGGCTTCCCTCCCCGGCTCAGGGCAGAGTGAGCCGGCACAGGCGGCGCAGACGCCTCCAGCGCAGCCCGCGCCGAGTGCCGCATCCGTGCGCTCGCAACAAACCGCTCCTACTCCGGCGGCGTCGCCCCAGGCCCCACCCGTCGCGGCGGCGAGCCTCGCTCCGGGCGCGGCGTCCGAGCCCCTCAACGAGCGGCAGATCGTCGAGCGCGCCAACGCCTACTTCAACGGCCTGTCGAGCCTCGTCGGCGACTTCGTGCAGACCGGAGGCGACGGCCGGCGGCTCACCGGCAAGCTCTACCTCCAGCGCCCGGGCAAGATCCGGTTCGAGTACGACGCGCCGGCGACCGTCGAGGTGATCGCCGACGGCTCCGCGGTCGCGGTGCGCGACCGCAAGCTCGTCACCCAGGATCTCTATTCGATCTCGCAGACGCCCTTAAAATTCCTGCTGCGCGAGCGCATCAGCCTCGGCCAGGACATCCGCATCGTCGGCGTCTCGAACGAGGCGGAGGGCGCCCGCATTCTCCTCGAGGACAAGTCGACGCTGGGCGGCACGTCGAAGATCGCCCTGTTCTTCGACCGCGACGTGCGAACCCTCCAGCGCTGGCGCATCGTCGACCCGCAGGGCTTCACCACCATCGTGGCGCTGTCGAACCTCGACGCCGCCCGCCGCGTCGACCCGCGCCTGTTCGTCATCAACTACGAGCGCATGCTCGAGGACAAGCGGTAGCAGGCCGCCGAGCCGTCCCCACTCTCCCTTCAAATCATCTCCAGCGGCTTCTTGCGCTTGGGCGGCGGGTAGGCGGCGTCGAGGGCCGTAAGATCGTCGTCGTCGAGGGTTAGATCGAGGGCGGCGCGGTTCTCCCGGACGTGCTCGGCCCGCGCGGCCTTCGGGATCGCGATCGCGTCGGGGCGGCGCATGACCCAGGCGAGGGCGACCTGGTACGGCGTCGCGCCGTGCTTGTTCGCGACCTCGGCGAGGGCGCCGGCGGCGCGCAGGCGGCCCTGCTCGATCGGGCTGTAGGCCATCGTGGGAATACGGCGCGCGGCCTGCCATGGCATGAGGTCGTGCTCGGGCCCGCGGCGGGAGAGATTGTAGAGGATCTGGTTCGTGGCGCAGGCGTCCCCGCCCGCGACGCCCGCGAGCTCCTCCATCTCGTCGACGTCGAAGTTCGAGACGCCCCAGTGCCGGATCTTGCCCGCGCGCTTCAGCGCCTCGAAGCCCTCGACGGTCTCCGCAATGGGGATGCTGCCTGGCCAGTGCAGGAGGTAGAGGTCGAGGCGGTCGGTCTTGAGCCTTCGCAGGCTGCGCGCGCAGGCTTCCGCCACGCCCTTGCGGCTCGCATTATGGGGATAGACCTTGCTGACGAGGAAGGCCCGGTCGCGCAAGCCCGCGATGGCCTCGCCGACGAGTTCCTCGGTGCGGCCCTCGCCGTACATCTCGGCGGTGTCGATCAGCGTCATGCCGAGTTCGATGCCGAGCCTCAGCGCCGCGATCTCCTCGGCCCGCCGGGCGCGGTCGTCCGCCATCTTCCAGGTGCCTTGGCCGAGCACTGGCACGGCCTCGCCACCGGGCAGGGTCACGCGACGATCCATGGGCATCTCCTTTCCGGCACTCTGCCCAGACCCGTCCGGGAGAAGCGCCCCACCGGCGGCGGATTCACGCAAAACTCACGGCAAGATCACGGGATGGTGTGCAAAGACCTAGCCACCCGTTGACTCCCACGGCCCAAGCTCGGTGACGCCCATGAACGCGGAAACTCTCTCCCGACGCCTCGATGCCATCGAAGCCTCCATGACCGAATACATGCTTGAGGATATCGCACGCTGGCAAGCCGTTCACGCCCGCATCACGGCCTACGAGGTCGCGGTCGAGGTGATGTGCAACGTCGCCCAGCGCCGCGACCCCCGGCTCGTGCACGATCTCGTCGAAGGACTCCTGTTCGTCGAGGCCGAGACCCGGATGACGAACTTTCACGGCGCTCTCATCGGCGAAATCCGGGGCATCCGCGAGAAGGCCCAGGAGCAGTTGCAGGACCTCCTGGCGGCTTGAGGACTTCTCCGGCCGGACGGCTTTCCGGCGCCCTTCCGCATCGATCCGGGCCGACATACCTGGAGTCGGGGCCTTGCCGAGCGAGCTGCCCCGACCGGAGAGCCCGATGATCGACCTCTACTACTGGACGACCCCGAACGGCCACAAGGTCACAATGTTCCTCGAGGAGACCGGCCTGCCGTACCGGATCGTGCCGGTGCGGATCGGCGAGGGCGAGCAGTTCCGGCCCGAGTTCCTGAAGATCTCCCCGAACAACCGCATCCCGGCCATGGTCGACCACGAGCCCGAGGGCGGCGGCGAGCCGGTGTCGCTGTTCGAGTCGGGCGCGATGCTGCTCTACCTCGCCGACAAGACCGGCCGCTTCATCCCGAAGGATGTGCGCGGGCGGGCCGAGGTGCTGCAATGGCTGTTCTGGCAGATGGGCGGCCTCGGCCCCATGGCGGGGCAGAACCACCACTTCACGCAATACGCCCCCGAGAAGATCCCCTACGCCGTCGACCGCTACGTCAAGGAGACGAACCGCCTCTACGGCGTGCTGAACAAGCGCTTGGCCGACCGCGAGTTCGTGGCGGGCGCCTACTCCATCGCCGACATGGCGTCCTACCCCTGGATCGTGCCGCACGAGCGCCAGGGCCAGAACCTCGACGATTTCCCGCATCTCAAGCGCTGGTTCGAGGCGATCCGGGCGCGCCCAGCGACGGTGAGGGCCTACGAGAAGGCGAAGGAGGTCAATCCCGCCCTCGGCGCGCCGATGTCGGAGGAGGCCAAGAAGGTGCTCTTCGGCCAGACCGCCGCCGTCGTGGGACGCTGACCGGCTCCCCTCAGGCCGCTTCCCGCTCTTCCATCCGGCGCGCGACGAGCGTGCGCAGGGCCCGCAGGTCCTTGGCGAAGGCGCGGATGCCCTCGGCAAGCTTCTCGGTCGCCATGGCGTCCTCGTTGAGGAGGAAGCGAAAGCGGGGCTCGTCGAGCGTAAGGCGCGCGGGGGCGCCGGACGTGGCCTCGGGCGAGAGCTTGCGCGGCAGCTCGCCCTCAGCCTTCGCGAGCTCGTCCAGCAGAGCCGGCGAGATGGTGAGGCGGTCGCAGCCGGCGAGCGCTTCGATCTCCTGGGCGTTGCGGAACGAGGCGCCCATCACCACCGTCTTCAGGCCGTGGGCCTTATAGTAGGCGTAGATGCCGCGCACGGACTGCACGCCGGGATCAGTCTCGCCCGTGTAGGGCCCGCCGCCGGCCTTCACGTGCCAGTCGAGGATGCGCCCGACGAAGGGCGAGATCAGGAAGGCACCGGCGTCCGCCGCGGCCGCCGCCTGGACGAGGGAGAACAGGAGCGTGAGATTGCAGTCGATGCCCTCGCGCTGGAGCACCTCGGCGGCCCGGATGCCCTCCCAGGTCGAGGCGATCTTGATAAGAATCCGCTCGCGCCCGATGCCGCGCTGCTCGTAGGCCCGGATGATGGCGCGGGCCTTCTCGACCGTGGCCTTGGTGTCGAACGAGAGATCGGCGTCGACCTCGGTCGAGACCCGGCCCGGCACGATTTGGGCGAGCTCCGCCCCGAAGGCCACGGCAAGCCGGTCGCACACCGCCGAAACGGCCGCCTCCTGCGCGCCGCCCTGGCGGCGGCCCCAGGCCATGGCCTCGTCGAGGAAGCCCGCATAGGTCGGCATCTCGACGGCCTTGAGGAGGAGGGTCGGATTGGTGGTGCAGTCCTGCGGCTTGAGCCGCCGCACCGCCTCGACGTCGCCGGTGTCGGCGACGATCACGGTCATCTCCCGCAGCTGGTCGAGCTTGGACGCCATCGGGCCCGCCTCCCTTTTCCGATCCCTATAGCGGCGCCCCGGCCGCAATGGTAGTCGTGCCGCAAAGTCGACTGTTGAGGAGCGGAACGCCATGCGCAACATCGGGCATTTCATCGGCGGCAAGGAGGTCGCAGGCGCGTCCGGGCGCACCGCCGACGTCTACCAGCCCATGACCGGCGAGGTGATCGCCAAGGTCGCCCTCGCCTCTAAGGCCGAGCTCCGCGCCGCGGTCGAGAACGCCGCCGCGGCGCAGCCCGCCTGGGCGGCCACGAACCCGCAGCGCCGCGCCCGGGTGATGATGAAGTTCCTCGAGCTGATCGCCAAGGAGATGGACCCTCTGGCCGATCTCCTGGCTCGCGAGCATGGGAAGACCATCCTCGACGCCAAGGGCGACATCCAGCGCGGCGTCGAGGTGGCGGAGTTCGCCTGCGGCATCCCGCACCTCATGAAGGGCGAGTACACGGAAGGCGCCGGGCCCGGCATCGACATCTACTCCATGCGCCAGCCCTTGGGCGTCGTCGCCGGCATCACCCCGTTCAACTTCCCGGCCATGATCCCGATGTGGAAGTTTGCGCCCGCGATCGCCTGCGGCAACGCCTTCATCCTCAAGCCCTCGGAACGCGACCCCGGGGTGCCGATGCGCCTCGCCGAGATCATGATCGAGGCGGGGCTGCCCCCCGGCATCCTCAACGTCGTCAACGGCGACAAGGAGGCGGTCGACGCGATCCTCGACGACCCCGACATCCGCGCCGTCGGCTTCGTCGGCTCGTCGTCGATCGCCGAGTACGTCTATTCGCGCTCGGCCGCGACGGGAAAGCGCGCGCAGTGCTTCGGCGGCGCCAAGAACCACATGATCATCATGCCGGACGCCGACATGGATCAGGCCGTCGACGCTCTGATCGGCGCCGGCTACGGCTCGGCCGGCGAGCGCTGCATGGCGATCTCGGTCGCGGTGCCGGTCGGCAAGGGCACGGCGGACGCCCTCATGCACAAACTCACGCCGCGGGTCGAGAGCCTGAAGATCGGCCCGTCGACCGACCCCGGCGCCGATTTCGGCCCGCTCGTCACGAAGCAGCACCTCCAGAAGGTGCGCGACTACGTCGACCTCGGCGTGCGCGAGGGCGCGAAGCTCGTGGTCGACGGGCGCGACTTCCGCATGCAGGGCTACGAGGAGGGCTTCTACATGGGCGGCTGCCTCTTCGACGAGGTCCGCCCCGAGATGCGCATCTACAAGGAGGAGATCTTCGGGCCCGTGCTCTCGGTGGTGCGCGCGAAGGACTACGCCGAGGCCCTGCGGCTGCCGTCGGAGCACGAGTACGGCAACGGCGTCGCGATCTTCACCCGCGACGGCGACGCGGCGCGGGACTTCGCCGCGAAGGTCAACGTCGGCATGGTCGGCGTCAACGTGCCGATCCCGGTGCCGATCGCCTACTACACCTTCGGCGGCTGGAAGCGCTCCGGCTTCGGCGACTTGAACCAGCACGGCCCGGACGCGATCCGCTTCTACACCAAGACCAAGACCGTGACCTCGCGCTGGCCGTCGGGCGTGAAGGAGGGCTCCGAGTTCGTGATCCCGACGATGCAGTGACGATTTCAACGTTGTATGATATCTGAGTCGATATCACGTTTTGGGCAGCCATGGGCGATTTCCTGGTAAGGGACATGGACGAGGAAGTCCTGCAGCGGCTCAAGGCCCGGGCCGCGCGAAATCAGACGTCGCTGCAGCAGGAGGTGAAGGCGGCGATCGTCCGTGGCAGCGCGCCAACGGTCGAGGAACGCCGGGCTGCCCTCGAGGAGCTGCAGCAGTTCTGGGGCAAGCATCCGCCGGTGACCGTTAG
>DASVVU010000033.1:0-9539 GCA_036386395.1 Beijerinckiaceae bacterium
CGCGGCTCGATCATCATGCGGGCGAAGTGGCACACGGAGGAGCTGCGCCGGGAGCGCGAGGCCCTCGTCTTCGACGAGATCCCCTACCAGGTGAACAAGGCGAACCTCGTCGAGCGGATCGGCGAGCTCGTGCGCGAGAAGAAGCTCGAGGGCATCGCGGAGCTGCGCGACGAGTCCGACCGGGACGGCATCCGGGTCGTGGTCGAGCTCAAGCGCGACGCCGTCGCCGAGGTGGTGCTGAACCAGCTCTACCGCTACACCGCGCTCCAGACGAGCTTCGGCGCCAACATCGTGGCGCTGAACGGCGGCCGGCCCGAGGTGATGAACCTCAAGGACCTGATCCGCGCCTTCGTCGACTTCCGCGAGGAGGTCGTCAGCCGCCGCACCAAGTTCCTTCTCGCCAAGGCCCGCGAGCGCGCCCACGTCCTGTGCGGGCTCGCCATCGCGGTCGCCAACATCGACGAGGTGATCCGCCTCATCCGCGCCGCCCCCGACCCGAACACGGCGCGCGAGCAGCTCATGGGCCGGGACTGGCCGGCGCAGGACATCGCGCCCCTCATCGCCCTCGTCGACGACCCCCGCCACCGGGTCGCGGAGGACGGCACCTACCGCCTCTCCGAGGCCCAGGCCCGGGCGATCCTCGACCTTCGCCTCCAGCGTCTCACCGCCCTCGGGCGCGAGGAGGTCGGCGGCGAATTGGCGAAGCTCGCGGCCGAGATCTCGGACTATCTCGACATCCTGCGCTCCCGCGTCCGCATCATGGGCATCGTCAAGGACGAGCTCACCGCCGTGCGCGAGGCCTTCGCGACGCCGCGCCGGACGCAGATCATGGAGTGGGATTCGGACGTCGAGGACGAGGACCTGATCCAGCGCGAGGACATGGTCGTGACCGTGTCGCACGCCGGCTACATCAAGCGCGTGCCGCTCTCGACCTACCGGGCCCAGCGCCGCGGCGGCAAGGGCCGCTCCGGCATGCAGACCCGCGAGGAGGATTTCGTCACGCGGCTGTTCGTGGCGAACACCCACACGCCGGTGCTGTTCTTCTCGTCCCGCGGCCAGGTCTACAAGGAGAAGGTGTGGCGCCTGCCGCTCGCGGCGCCGAACGCCAAGGGCCGCTTCCTGCGCGGCATGCTGCCCCTGGAAGAAGGCGAGCGCATCACCACGATCATGCCCCTGCCCGAGGACGAGGGCTCGTGGGAGCGGCTCGACGTGATGTTCGCGACCAAGTCCGGCTATGTCCGGCGCAACAAGCTGTCCGACTTCGTCCAGGTCAACCGCGCCGGCAAGATCGCCATGAAGCTCGACGAGGGCGACGAGATCGTCGACGTGCAGATCTGCACCGAGGCCGACGACGTGCTGCTCACGACCGCCAAGGGCCAGTGCATCCGCTTCCCGATCAACGAGGACACCGTCCGCGTCTTCGCGGGCCGGAGCTCGACCGGCGTCAGGGGCATCAGGCTCGACGAGGGCGACCGCGTGATCTCGATGTCGATCCTGCGCCATTTCGAGGCGACGCCGGCCGAGCGCGCCGCCTACCTCAAGCAGTCGGGCGCGATCCGGCGCGCCGCCACCGGCGAGGACGTCGAGCCCGAGGAGCCGACGGTCGAGGCCGCCGAGGCGGAGGAGGCCGGCGGCGACGTCTCGGTCTCGCCGGAGCGCTACGCCGGGATGGGGGCCGCGGAGCAGTTCATCCTGACCGCCACCGAGCTCGGCTACGGCAAGCGCTCGTCTTCCTACGAGTTCCGCATCTCCGGGCGCGGCGGCAAGGGCATCCGCGCGACGGACCCGACCAAGCTGCGCGAGATCGGACACCTCGTCGCCGCGTTCCCGGTCGAATCCTCGGACGAGATCATGCTGGTCAGCAACGGCGGCCAGCTCATCCGCATCCCGGTCGACGGCATCCGCATCGTCAGCCGCGCCTCCAAGGGCGTGCGCCTGTTCAGCACCGCCGAAGGCGAGCGCGTCGTCTCGGTCGAGCACATCGAAGGCGAGGACGCGAACGGCGGAAACGGGGGCGGGGAGGGGACTTGAGCCTGCCATGGCGCCGGACCGGCCGGCGTTGACGCGCCGGACGGCGGCCCTACCATCCTTCCCAAGGCGCGGCGCCGCCCTTGAGGCGGCTCCGGCGTTCGGATGCGCCGGCGTGGGGGGAGGGCGGCTTGGCCAGGATCGCGTTCACGTCTCATCTGCGGGCGGTCGGTCCCTGCGACCCGACCCCCTACGATGGCGCGACCCTCGCCGAGGTGCTCGACGCCGTCGCGGCCGACTATCCGCTCCTCAAGAACTACGTGCTCGACGACCAGGGCCGGGTGAGACAGCACATTGCGATCTTCGTCGACGGGGCGATGCAGCCGCGCGACGCCGCGCTTCGCCTGCCCCTGACCGAGGCCAGCAACGTCTACGTCCTCCAGGCGCTCTCCGGCGGCTGAAGAAAAAGGAGGGGGCATGTCCGACCGGCTGTTCGTCGCGACCCGCAAGGGCCTGTTCGAGTTCCGCCGCAACGGCGCGGGCTGGAGCGTCGCGCGCACCTCGTTCCTCGGCTCGCCGGTCAGCATGGTGCTGCCGGACGCGCGCGACGGCGCCCTCTACGCCGCCCTCGACCTCGGCCACTTCGGGGTGAAGCTGCACCGCAGCCAAGACGGCGGCGCCTCCTGGACCGAGGTCGCCGCTCCCTCCTACGCCGGCGTCGACGCCGACGCAGCCGACCCCCCGGCGCTCAAGCTCATCTGGACCCTCGAGACCGGCGGGGCCGACGAGCCCGGGACCTTGTGGGCCGGGACCATCCCGGGCGGCCTGTTCCGCAGCGAAGACCGGGGCGGGAGCTGGTCCCTCGTGCGCGCCTTATGGGACGACCCCCGCCGCGCCCAATGGTTCGGCGGCGGCTACGACAAGCCGGGCATCCACTCGGTCCTGGTCGATCCGCGCGACAGCCGCCGCATCGCCGTCGCGGTCTCCTGCGGCGGGGTCTGGGAGACGCTCGACGGCGGCGAGAGCTGGACCCTCGGCGGCCAGGGGCTTCGCGCCGCCTACATGCCGCCCGAGCAGGCGGGCGCCCCGGAAGCCCAAGACCCGCACCGCATGGTCCGCTGCGTCGCCGCGCCCGACAGCTTCTGGATCCAGCACCACAACGGCGTGTTCCGCGCCGAGAACGGCATCGGCGCATGGACGGAGCTGTCCCCGCCGGGCTCCGGCTTCGGCTTCGCCGTGGCGGTGCATCCCGCGCGTTCCGGCACGGCCTGGTTCGCCCCCGCCGTGAAGGACGAGTTCCGCTACCCGGCGGACGGGCGCGTCGTCGTCCTGCGCACGACGGACGGCGGCCGGAGCTTCGACACCCTGAGCGAGGGCCTGCCCCAGTCCCACGCCTACGACCTCGTCTACCGCCACGGCCTGGAGGTCGACGCCACCGGCGAGCGCCTCGCCATGGGCTCGACCACCGGCGGCCTGTGGACGAGCGACAACGCCGGCGACCGCTGGACCGACGCCGGCGTGCGCCTGCCGCCAGTCTACGCCGTGCGGTTCGGGTGAGGCCGGGCGGTTGCCGCGCCGCCCGCAGGCATGACATGGTCGCGCAGTCCCGGCTCGGGAGCGCCGCATGCTGAACCCTGAATACTTCCTCGCCTTCCTCGTCATCACCCTCGTGCTCGTGGTGACGCCGGGGCCGATCGTGACGCTCGTGATCGCGACGGGGGCGACGCGGGGGGTGAGGGCGGCGCTCGTCACCGTCGCCGGGACGGTGTCGGGGAACGCGATCCTCGTCGCCGCGATCGCCTTCGGCCTGTCGTGGCTCCTCAAGAGCTCGGTCGCGCTGTTCGAGGCGATCCGCTGGGCGGGCGCGGCCTATCTCGTGTGGCTCGGGGTCCAGGCCTGGCGCAACGCCGGGCGGGAGGCGGAGCGGTCGCCGCCGTCCGGGCGGGTGCATTTTGGGCGCGGCTTTTTCGTCGCCCTGTCGAACCCGAAGACCATCGCCTTCTTCACCGCCTTCCTGCCGCAGTTCGTCGATCCCCGCCTGCCGGCCGAGCCCCAGCTCGCCGTCATGTGCGCGGTCTCGGTCGTCATGGCGGCGGCGACGGATTCGGCCTGGGCCGTCGCGGCCGGGCTCGGACGCGCCTTCTTCGTGAAGCCCGCCCGCGCCCGCCTCCTCGGCCGCGCCTCCGGCGCGGTGCTGATCGGCGGCGGGGTGTGGCTCTCGCTTGCTCGCCGGCCGGCCTGAGGTCAGCGGGCGCCGGCCCGCTCCAGCATCGCGGCGATTTCGGCGTAGCCCCGCGCGCGGGCGTGCCTAAGCGGCGTCACGCCCTGCCGGTCGGCGACGTTCGGGTTCGCGCCGGCCTCGACGAGCGCCCGCACGGTCGCCTGGTGGCGCGGGCCGCCGTCGCCGAGGATCACGGCCTCGATCAGGGCCGTCCAGCCGAGGTTGTTGACGTGGTCGAGGGGAGCGCCGCCCCGGATCAGCGCCCGCACGACGCCGTCGTGCCCGAGATGCGCCGCGGCGATGAGCGCGGTGCCGTCGTAGACGCTGGTGACGAGCCGGGCGCTCGCGCCGCCCGCGACGAGCGTCTCGACCATCGCGACGTCGTCGCGCACGGCCGCGACCGTCAAGGCGTCATAAGCCTGACGGTCGAGAAGGGCGCTGTCGGCCTTCGCGGCGAGGAGCGCCCGCGCCGCCGCGGCATGGCCCATGAAGGCCGCGACGTGGAGCGGCGTGCGCCCATTGCCGTCCCGGGCGTTCGCGTCGGCGCCGCCCGCCGCGAGGCGCCGGATCTCCTCGGCGTCGCCCCGCGCCGCCGCCGCGTGGAGGTTCCGGTAGGCGGCGACCTCGGACGCCGTCGGCGGCGTCTGGGCGAGCGCCGGCGGGCAAGGCCCCAAGGGCATCGTGGCGAAGAGCGTCGCGGCGAGGAGGAGAGGGCGGGCGATCCTTTGCATGTCGGCCTCCGGCCGAAACTCTCGCATGGTCCGGCGAACCGCACCACGGCCTGCGGCTGGCGCATGGCTGCTCCCGCCACCATCATGACGAGAGTGCGGCCAGCGGGCCTTCCCTCATCATGACGGCGATGGATTTGCCTGGGGGACGCCGCCGTCATGATGAGGCGATGGTGCAGCCTGCAGCCGCGGCTTGCCCGGCGCGGCCGCAACGGCTAACCGAGGCGAACATGCCCCGCACCGCCCTCTACACCGGCACCTTCGACCCCGTGACCAACGGCCACCTCGACGTGGTCCGGCGGGCGTGCCGGCTCGTCGACCGGCTGGTGATCGCGATCGGGGTGCACTCGGCGAAGACGCCGGTGTTCTCGACCGAGGAGCGGGCCGAGATGCTGCGCGAAGTCTGCGGGCCCGTGGCTAGAGCGGAGGGGACGGCGCTCGAGGTCACGAGCTTCGACGACCTCGCGATCGCTGCGGCGCGGCGGGTCGGCGCGACCATCATCGTCCGCGGCGTCCGCGACGGCACCGACCTCGACTACGAGATGCAGATGGGGGCCATGAACGAGGGCATGGCGCCGGAACTCCAGACGGTCCTCATGCCGGCCTCGCCCATGGTGCGCCCCATCACCGCCACCCTCGTGCGCCAGATCGCCTCGATGGGCGGCGACGTCTCGCCCTTCGTGCCGGCCCTCGTGAACGAGCGGCTGAGGGCGAAGTTCGCGGCAAGAGCCCCGCGCTGAGCGCCAGGGATCACAGGATCGCCGGATTGCAGGACCACGGGATCGTCAGATCAACGGATCACAGGAGCAATGGAATGAAGCGTCTCGCCCTCGCCTTGTCGTTCGGCCTCTTCGCTGCCCTTCCGGCCGTCGCGCAGGGGACGGACCCGCAGAACACGGTCTATCTCCAGACCAAGGATGGGCGGATCACGATCCGCCTGCGGCCGGACCTCGCCCCGAAGCACGTCGAGCAGATCAAGACGCTCACGAAGCGCGGCTTCTACGACGGCATCGTGTTCCACCGGGTGATCCCGGGCTTCATGGCCCAGACAGGCGACCCGACCGGCACCGGCACCGGCGGCTCGGACCTGCCGAACATCCCGGCCGAGTTCGGGCAGGAGCCCTTCAAGCGCGGCTCCGTCGGCATGGCGCGCTCGTCCTCGCCGAACTCGGCGAACTCCCAGTTCTTCATCTGCTACGAGGGCTGCGCCCCGCTCACCGGCCAATACACGCTCTTCGGCGAGGTCGTGTCCGGCATGGACGTGGTCGACAAGATCAAGAAGGGCTCCTCGGCCAACAACGGCGCGGTCTCGAACCCCGACAAGATCGTCAAGATGCAGCTCGCCGCGGACGCGAAGTGACGTCAGCCCGGGCCCTCTTGCCGCTCCTCGCCCTTGCCCTTGCGGCCAGGGCTGGTGCGGCGTGGGCCCAGCCCTGGCCGGACTATGACGGCGGCTTCTTCCCCCTCGATCCGCCCCTCGCCTTGCCGCAGCAGCTCAACGGCACGCTCCGCGGCTCGCGCGAGGTCGCCGAGCCGGGGCGGATCGAGCGCATCCGGGACGTGTTTTCCGCAGTGCGCGCCTGCTGGCGCCCGCCGGTCCTCCCGGGCGGGCCGACGGGCTTGCAGCTGACCTTAAGGATGAGCTTCAACCGCAGCGGCGAAGTCATTGGAAAGCCGCAGATAACTTACTTTCAAAGGGGTGGCGGCGACCGCGACGCCCGCGACCGCTTCGCCGCCTCGATCTCCGACGCCTTCCGGCGCTGTGCGCCGCTGCCCTTCACCCCCGCCTTCGGCGCCGTCGTGGCGGGGCGCCCGTTCACTTTCCGCTTCGTCGACGACCGCCAGACCTGAAAAGGAGCCCCCATGGCCACGCCTGAGAACACCCTCGTCCTCGAGACCACGAAAGGCCGCGTCGTGATCGCGCTTCGGCCCGACCTCGCGCCCGGCCACGTCGAGCGCATCAAGACGCTCGCCCGCAAGGGCTTCTACGACGGCATCGCCTTCCACCGGGTGATCGAGGGCTTCATGGCCCAGACCGGCTGCCCGCACGGCACCGGCACCGGCGGCTCGGACCTGCCCGACCTCAAGGCCGAGTTCAACGCCGAGCCGCACGTGCGCGGCACGGTCTCGATGGCGCGCGCGAACCAGCCGAACTCGGCGAACTCGCAGTTCTTCATCTGCTTCGACGACGCCCGCTTCCTCGACAACAAGTACACGGTGTGGGGCCAAGTCGTGGAGGGCATGGAGAACGTCGACAAGATCAAGCGCGGCGAGCCCGTGCGCGACCCCGACCGGATCGTCTCCATGAAGGTCGGCGCCGACGCGGCGTAGGACGCACCGTCCGGTCAAAGGCCGCCGGCTCGCTACGACGGATTTTCGTCGATGTGGAAGCCCAGCCGGGACTTCCGGTAGAGCCGGCTTGGTGCTATTCGAGGAGGGCGACGCGGCAATAATCGCGCGCCTAGGCGGGGGCCTTCGGACCAGTGGCGAAGAAAATCAACAAGGCGGACGAGGGCTTCCTCACGTCCAAAATCCTGGCCCTGCTCGACCCCGACGAGACCTTTTCGGGATTCGACGAAGGCGGCTCGTTCTTCAGCGATTCGGCCGCGCTCCGCTTCGCCGGTCCCGACGAGATTCCGAACGCGCCAGGGATAGCCGGCGAGCTCCCATCCCACGCTATGCCAGACCTGTCCGCGGGGGCTTTCCACACCGAAGCGTCTGCGTCGGTGGACGCTTTCCTCCAAACCCTCGCGAGCGACACCCTCCTCTTCAAGTTTGTCACCAGGATCCAGACGATCTTGTCCTCCGCGCCGGAGCACGCAACGCAGTCCACCGTCGCGGAATGGCAGTTCGCGGAGCTTTTCGCTCAGGGCTCCGCCGCCGGCGCCGGCGATGCGCAGGCCCCGAGCGCCGTGCAGGCTGCCGCCACGCACGCCCAGACGGCCAGCGAAGCGCCGGGCCTCGATCTGCCCGGCCGCCTCTCCGTGCTCTTCGATGCGCACGCCGGAGCGCAGGCCGCGCAAGGCGATACGCTCTGGTTCGTTTGATACCGCGCTGACGCGCGGCCTTCTGTCGAGCCGGCGCCCTTCGCCGGCAGGCTTTGCGCCGGCGCGCAATCGCGGTAGGGCCTCTGCATGCCGCAAGAGAGTTCAACCGCTGCCGGCGCGACGGTCGAGGCCGGCGGCGTCCGTTTCGGCAACCGTTTGCCGCTCGCCCTCATCGCCGGGCCTTGCGCCATGGAGAGCCGCGCGCACGCCCTCGAGACGGCGGCGGCCCTCAAGGAGATCGCCGAGCGGGTCGGGATCGGCCTCGTCTACAAGTCGTCCTTCGACAAGGCGAACCGCACCTCGTCCACGAGCGCCCGCGGGATCGGGCTCAAGGAGGCGCTGCCCATCTTCGCCGAGGTGAAGGAGCGCTACGGCCTCCCCGTCACCACCGACGTGCACGAGATCGAGCACTGCGCCGCCGCCGCCGAGGTGGTCGACATCCTCCAGATCCCGGCCTTCCTCTGCCGCCAGACCGACCTCCTCGTCGCCGCCGCCGCGACGGGCCGGGTCGTCAACGTCAAGAAGGGCCAGTTCCTCGCCCCCTGGGACATGGCGAACGTCGCCCGCAAGGTCACGGAGGCCGGCAACCCCAACGTGATGGTGACGGAGCGCGGCGCCTCCTTCGGCTACAACACCCTCGTCTCCGACATGCGCGCGCTCCCGATCATGGCCGTGGCGACGGGGGCGCCGGTGATCTTCGACGCCACCCATTCGGTGCAGCAGCCGGGGGGGAAGGGGACCTCGTCCGGAGGACAGAGGGAGTTCGTGCCGGTGCTGGCGCGGGCCGCGGTCGCGGTCGGCGTCGCCGGCGTCTTCATCGAGACCCACCAGGATCCGGACGAGGCGCCCTCCGACGGGCCGAACATGGTGCCGTTGCGGGAGATGGAGGCGCTCTTGCGCGCGCTCATGGCCTTCGACCGCGTCGCGAAGGGCGGCGCCGTCATCTGAGCCGGCTTGAGCCGGTCTCGGCCCTCGGCGAAGATCGCCGGACAATCCGGGGCTTCGAATCATGCCTGTCATCGCGGCGATCGTCGGAGCGGTCCTGATGGGCCTGTTCTATTGGCTGATCTGGGGCCAGGGGCTGCAATACATCGACATGCGCCTGCGCGAATCGCGGGACCGCAAGCGCGACGCCCGCAACCGCGCGGCGGCGATCGAGGCGCAGCGCTTCGCGCCCCTGCGCTCCATCGCCGACGCCCGCGACGCGGCCGCGGTGCTGATGGTCCTCGTCGCCCGCGAGCGTGGGGTGCCGACGCCGGAGCAGCTCGCCGCCGTCGAGCGCGAGATGCGCGAGGTCTTAGGGTTCGGGGCCGAGCTCAACACCCGCCTCACCTATGCGACGTTTGCGGCCGAGCAGGCGGGCTCGGTGGAGGACGCCGCCGACGTGCTGGCGCCGCTGTTCCGGGAGAGGCTCACGGCGGCCGAGCGCGAGGACCTGTTCGGCATGCTGCGCCGCGTCGCCGAGGTGCACGGCGGGCCGACCGCCGCGCAGGAGCGGGCGATCGAGCGCGCCGAGCGGCGGCTGCGCGAGCCTTCGTAGCAGGCGCGCGGCGGGCCCGCGCCGGACGCAAAGAT
>DASVVU010000034.1:0-6324 GCA_036386395.1 Beijerinckiaceae bacterium
CTCCCTCGGGCAGGCCTTCGGTTTGGCGAAACCGCCGCGGCGGGTCGAGGTCTACGACAACTCGCCCATCATGGGCACCAATGCGGTGGGCGCCATGGTGGTGGCAGGGGCCAACGGCTTCATGAAGCAGCACTACCGCACCTTCAACATCAAGTCGGAAGAGCTCACCCCCGGCGACGACACCGGCATGATGCGGGAGGTCCTGCGGCGACGTTTTTCAAGGCTGATGAAGGAGGCGCCGCGGGAAATCTCCTCCCCGCAAGGGGGAGGGGAACAGGGCGGCGCGCGGGAGGACGAGGAAACCTTCCCGGCCTGGCCGGACCTCGTGCTGATCGACGGCGGCCGGGGGCAGCTCGATGCGGCGCGGGCGGCCCTCGCCGAGGTCGGCGTCACCGACATAGCGCTCGTCGGCATCGCCAAGGGCCGCGACCGGGACGCCGGGCGCGAGACCTTCTTCCTCCCCGGCAAGCCCCCGGTGAAGCTGCCGCCCCGCGACCCCGCGCTCTACTTCGTGCAGCGCCTGCGCGACGAGGCGCACCGCTTCGCCATCGGGGCGCACCGGGCGAAGCGCAAGCGCGAGATGGCGAAGGGCCCCCTCGACGAGATCGTAGGCATCGGTCCGCGCCGCAAGCGCGCCCTCCTGCACCACTTCGGCACCGTCAAGGCGATCGAGCGCGCGTCCTACGATGACCTCGTCAAGACACCGGGCGTCAACGCCGCGACGGCGCGCGCCGTGTACGACTTCTTCCACGCCGGGCGGGGGTGAGGGTCACTTCCTGACGCGGACCGGATGCTCGACGATCTTCGCCGCCCCTTCCTCCCACGGGCGCCGTAGGACGAGGCGGATGACTCCGTCGGTCTTGCCGGTGATCTTGATCTCGAACTTGGTGTCGGAGCCGGCCCCGACCATGGTGCCCGGCGGCCCTTGCGCCTGCGTCACCACGTGACCGACGGAAGAATCGACGTCGGCGTGCCAGAGATAGCCGCCGACGCCCGCGCTGGGCGCCGTGAGCGAGATCGTCTCGCCCGCGCGGGCCGTGATCGGCTTCCCCTTGACCACCTCGGCCATTCGCCGGCGTCACTTCCCGGCGCCGCGCGAGCGGCTCTTGGCGGCAGCCTTGCGGCCGCCCGCCTTCTTGCCGCCCTTGGCAGCGGCTTTGCGACTCCCAGCCTTTCCGGCCGCTTTCTTCCCGCCCTTGGCGGCGGCCTTGCGGCTCGTCCCGGCGGCCGGCGCCGAAGCTCTTCCTCCGGCGCCGTCGGGCGCTCCGACGGCCACGGCGTTCAGGATCGTGATGTCCGGGTCATAGAACAGGACCTGACTGTCGATCGCCGAGTCGCCGTAGCGGATACGGAAGAAGCCGTTCTCGCCCCAGCCCGGGCCCCAGCTGTTTTTGGCGATCCAGTATTGTCCGACGTCGTCGTAGCCGACGATCGCGACGGCATGCCAGCCGATGAAGCTGCCGGTGACGTGCTGGTACACGCCGCTCTTGTAGGTGAAGAAGTCCTTGTAGACCTGCAGCCCGCCGACCACCGGCCCCCGCATCAGGGCACGCTTGCGTTGCGTGCTCGAGGCGGCGGTCTCATAGCTCTTGACCTTCACGACTGGCTTGATCTGCCGGCAGGCCTGGTTTTGCGGCTGATAGGGAAAGTCTGGTTCGAGGCCGACGCCGCTCCTCTTCGCCTGATCCATGGCCTTCTCGTAGATCCAGCCGATCTGGCAGGCGTTGGGAGTGCCGCAGAAGAACAGGTGCGCCTCCGAGAGATCGATGTTCCGGCCGGGCGTGTTGGCGGCGATCAGCATCCTGGATTCCAGGACCGCGCAGGTCGCGAAGGAGACGCAGGCGCCGCAGCTCTGCTGATCCCGAATCGGCGTGACGAAGCTCTTGCCCTTGACGTTGCGCCAGTCGATCCGCGGCGGCGGCGGCGCGACCACCATCGCCATCACGGGCTCGCTCGTGCGCGCCGCGCGGACCTGCTGCTTGGCCTTCTCGGGATCGAACGCGAGGCCGAACAGGCTCATGGATGACGCAACTGCATCGTAATACTCGCTGTGCGATGTCTTGCCGGCCTGCCATTCCGCTCCGGCCCGGCTGATTACTGAATTGATATGGTTGAAATCCGGCTCGGCCATGATGTCGTCCTCCTCAGCTGTGAAGCATGCGCAGCTTACGCTACCACCTGCATCGAAGGCTAGGGCTTGCCGGCCGCTCGATGACCCCTTTCCTCCACAGGCTCCCCGCGATAACCGTCCCAATGCCTGTCGCCGGCGAGACCGCGATGGCGGCGCGTGCGGCTTCTCCATGCCGGGCAGGGTGAACGTCCCGGTACCTGTCGCGGGCGGTCATCCCTTGTACCCGCCCATCCGGCACACGGCCGCCCACTCCTGGGGCGTGACCGGCTGCACGGAGAGGCGCGAGAGCCGCACGAGGGCCATGTCCTCGAGCTTCGGCTCGGCCTTGATGGCGTCGAGGGTCACGGGCTTCGGCATCGGGGCGACGGCCCGCACGTCGACCATGCCGAACTTGCCGCTCCCGTCCGTGGGATCGGGGTAGTATTCCTTCACCACCTCGACGACGCCGACGACGGCCTTGCCCTCGTTCGAGTGGTAGAAGAAGCCCCGGTCGCCCTTGCGCATGGCCTGGAGATTCAGCTTGGCGGCATGGTTGCGCACGCCGTCCCAGGACGTGCCTTTGCGCCCGGCCGCGACCTGCTCGTCCCACGACCACGCCGAAGGCTCGGACTTGAAGAGCCAGTAGGCCAAGGCACGTCTCCTCGGGAACCCATGGCGATGCGGCGCGCAGCCCGATTCAAGACGGTTCGAGGGCATGGCGCAACTGCTCCGGCGCTCGACCATGCCGTCATGCGGCCATGCGCCAGGGATCAAGCGCGAAGGGCGCCCGCGTTGCCGCAGGCGCCCTCCAACTCCAGGATAGTTCGGAAGAAGCAGGCTCGGAAAGAGCCGGCTCAGAACTTGTAGCTGACGCCGGCCCGCACGGTGTGGAACTCGGGCTCCTGCTGGGCCCGAACCCCGACGCCGAAAACCGTGCCGTTCGAGAGGTTGTTGAAGTCGTCGAACTTCGTGAAGCGGTACTCCACCCGGGCGGTCAGGTTGTTGGTGAAGGCGTACTCGACGCCGGCGCCGACCGTCCAGCCCCATTGCGTGTCGGAGAACTTCTCGGTGAGGGTGACCGTCGTGCCGAGGAAGGCCCCACGGAGCGTGTAGGTGTTGCTCATGTCGGCGACCGCGAGACCGCCGGTCGCGTAGATCAGGGCACGGTCCGCGGCGAAGCCGACGCGGGCGCGCAGCGAACCCTGCCAGTCGAGCTCGCTCTTGCTGGTGAAGTTGATGGTGAGCCCGGGGAAGAAGGTTTGCGTCAGGGTCCGGTTCCCCTCGATGCCGGTGGCTTCGAGATCCCCCTCGACGCCGACGACGAGGGAGCCGAACTGGTAGTTGAACCCGGCATGCACGCCGCCGACGAAGCCGTCCGTGTCGTACGTCAGCACGTTTCCGGTCACGCCGCCGAAGCCGAAGGGCACCGGACCGAACCGATCGAAGACCGCGGTGCTGTCCTCACCCCAGGCATAGCCGACCTGCGCGCCGACATAGAAGCCGGTCCACGTGAACACCGGCACCGGCGCGAACACCGGCGCGGCGCGCCGCAACGGCGGATCGGCCGCCAGGGCCGTACCGCACATGGCGACCGCAGCCGCCGTACTCAAAAACCACGTCTTCATGGAGACCCCCGCGAAATGCGCTTGTCCTGTCGATGCGCTCATGCCTGCGGGTAGCAGATTCGCCGTCCGTGACTGTAACTATTCTGCCACAGGCCGACTCCTGTACGCTGGCGACGGTGGGCCTGGACGACCGATCGAAGGGCGGCAGGTCTTGTTAATCCTCCGCCCTCAAAGGGCGGCTCATCAGCGTCTCGATGGCGGCATCGATGGTGAGGCGGCCGGCGATCACGGCCTCGACCGCCTGGGCGATCGGCATGTCGACGCGCTTCGCGCGGGCGAGATCGACCAGCACGCTTGCCGTGAACGCCCCCTCGGCGAGCTTGCCGCCGGACGCTTCGGCGACCGACGCGCCTCTCCCCAGGCGCTCGCCGAAGGCGAAGTTGCGGGAGTGGGCGGAGCCGCAGGTGAGGACGAGGTCGCCGAGGCCGGAGAGGCCCATCAGGGTCTCGGGCTGGCCGCCGTAGGCGCGGGCGAAGCGCATGAGCTCGGCGAAGCCGCGGGCGGTGAGCGCGGCCTTGGCGCTCTCGCCGAGGCCGCGGCCGACGACCGCGCCGCAGGCGATGGCCAAGACGTTCTTCGCCGCGCCGCCGATCTCGACGCCACGCACGTCCGTGCCGCGGTAAAGCCGGAACGTGGGGCCGGAGAGCGCCTCGGCGAGCGCGCCCGCAAGATCCTCGTGGACGCAGGCGAGGGTGACCGCCGTGGGTAGCCCGCGGGCGACGTCGTCGGCGAAGCTCGGGCCGGACAGCACCGCGACGGGGGCGCCCTGCCGCACCTCGCAGACGGCGTCGGTGAGGAAGAGCCCGGTGCCGCGCTCGATGCCCTTGGCGCAGATCACGAGGGGCGCGGGCTGCGGCAGCACGCCTGCGAGGGCGCCGGCGACGGAGCGCACGGTCTGGGCCGGCACGACGAGGAGCGCCGCGTCGGCTTGGGCAAGAAGGGCAAGGTCCGCGGTCGGCGTCACGCGGTCGTGCAGGCGCACGCCTGGGAGGTAGCGCGCGCTCTCCCGAATCTCTGCGATCGTGCGGGCCGCCGCCGGATCGCGCATCCACCAGACGACCTCGCGGCCGGCAAGGGCCGCCGCGTTGGCGAGCGCCGTCCCCCAGGCGCCGCCGCCCGCGACGGCGATCCTTTGGGGGGTCACGCCTTTGCCCCGGCGTCCTCGCGGGCGTCGAGGGGCCAGCGGGCGCGGGCCGGAACCGTCATGTCGTCGGAGAGGCCGAGGCGCAGGCGCTCGAGCCCGGCCCAGGCGACGATGGCGCCGTTGTCGCCGCACAGCTCCGGCGGCGGCGCGATCAGGCGCAAGCCCGCCTCCGCGGCAAGCCGCGCGAGGGCGCGCTGCATCACCCGGTTCGCCGCGACCCCGCCGGCGACGACGAGGGCCATCGGATGGCCGGCGGCCTTGTGGAAGACGCGCAGCGCCGTGCGGGTGCGGTCGACGACCACGTCGACGACGGCGGCCTGGAAGCCCGCGCAGAGGTCGGCGACGTCGGCGTCGGCGAGAGGCGCGACCTTCTCGGCCTCGAGCCGCAGCGCCGTCTTGAGGCCCGAGAGCGAGAAGTCGGGCTGCGGTCGCCCGAGCATCGGCCGCGGGAGCGCGAAGCGGTCGGGATTGCCGTGCGCCGCCGCCTTCTCGACCTCGGGGCCGCCCGGATAGGGCAGTCCCAACAGCTTCGCGGCCTTGTCGAAGGCCTCGCCGATGGCGTCGTCGATGGTGGTCCCGAGGCGGACGTAGTCGCCGACGGCCCGCACCGCGATGAGCTGCGTGTGCCCGCCGGAGACGAGGAGGAGGAGATAGGGGAAGCCGATGGCGTCGGTGAGCCGCGCCGTCAGCGCGTGGCCTTCGAGGTGGTTCACGGCGAGGAGCGGCTTGCGGGCCACGAGGGCGAGGGCCTTCGCGGTCGTGAGCCCGACGATGACGCCGCCGATGAGCCCCGGCCCCGCCGCCGCGGCGATGCCGTCGAGGTCTTCGAGGGAGACGCTCGCGCGGGCGAGGGCCCGCTCGATCAGGTGGTCGAGGGCCTCGACATGGGCGCGGGCCGCGATCTCCGGCACGACGCCGCCGTAGGCCGCGTGCTCGGCGATCTGGCTCAGGATCTCGTTGGAGAGGATGGCGCCGCGCCCGTCGTCTGCGAGCGCCACCACGGCGGCGGCGGTTTCGTCGCAGGTGGTTTCGAGGCCGAGCACGCGCATCGCGTCGACATGTGAGGCAATTGTTGCCATTTGTCGACCATGGACAAGCTCGTCATTGGTACCCGCGGAAGCCCCCTTGCCCTCGCCCAGGCACGCGAGACGCAGGACCGGCTGGCAGCGGCGTTTGGGTTGGACAAGGTCCGCCTGCCCTTGAGCGTCATCAAGACCACGGGCGACGCGATCCAGGATCGGCCCCTGTCGGAGGCCGGTGGCAAAGGGCTGTTCACCAAAGAGCTCGACCTCGCCCTGATCCAAGGCGCCATCGACCTCGCGGTGCATTCCGCGAAGGACCTGCCGACGGTGCTGCCGGACGAACTCACCATCGTCGGCTACCTGCCGCGGGAGGACGTGCGCGACGCCTTCATCAGCCGCCTCGCCGGGAGCCTCGCCGCTCTG
>DASVVU010000035.1:0-13577 GCA_036386395.1 Beijerinckiaceae bacterium
AGATCCGGGTCGGAGGCGCGGTGCTGTCCTCGCCCCGCGCCACGGCGCCGCCGGAGGCGCGGCGGATGTCGATGGTTTTCCAGAGCTACGCGCTCTGGCCCCACATGACGGTCGCCCGCAACGTCGCCTACGGCCTCGAGCTGCGCGGGATGGCGCGCGAGGAGGTGCGCCGCCGGGTCGAGGCGATCCTCGCGGTCACGCGCCTCTCGGCCCTCGCGGAACGCTATCCGGGCGAGCTGTCCGGCGGGCAGCAGCAGCGGGCGGCGCTCGCCCGCGCCCTCGTGGTCGAGCCGCAGACGCTCCTCCTCGACGAGCCGCTGTCGAACCTCGACGCGAATCTCCGCGAGGAGATGCGCTTCGAGATCCGCCGGCTGCACCAGGAGTTCAAGTACACCACCGTCTACGTCACCCACGACCAGTCCGAGGCGATGACGGCGGCCGACCTCATCGTGGTGATGAACGCCGGCCGGATCGAGCAGGTCGGCTCGCCGGAGGACGTGTACCGCCACCCCCGCTCGCGCTTCGTCGCGGGCTTCATCGGCGGCGCCAACATCCTGGAGGGGCGGGCGCTGGCGCGCGACACGGTCGCCCTCGACGGCCTCGTCCTGCGCTGCGCCGAGGGCGAGACCGCGGGCGAGAAGGCCGCGGTCGCGATCCGCCTCCACGACGTGCGCCTCTCGACGGCGCCGTTCGAGACCGAGACCAACGCCGCGCAAGGCACCGTGGCGCGCCAGGTCTATCTCGGTGGCCACCGCGACTACCTCGTCGAGCTTCCCGGCGGCGCGCAGCTCCGCGCCACGGCCCCGATGGCCTTCGACGTCGCGGCCGGCGAGCCGGTTTTCGTCTATTGCCCGCCCGAGCACTGCCGGGCGCTCGCGAGCTAGAACAACAAGGAGGAAACGCCCGTGACATTCGACCGACGACTCTTCGCGCTCGCTGCCTTCACGCTCACGTTCGGCGCGGCCCTGCCGGCCTCGGCCCTGCCGGAGGCGACGCCGGTCACCCCCGCCTTGATCGAAGCCGCCAAGAAGGAGGGCAAGGTCGTCTTCTACACCGCCGTCGACGTGGAGGCGGCCGAGAAGGTCGCGGCGGCTTTCCGGCAGAAGTACGCAGGCATCGAGATCCAGGTCGAGCGCTCGGGCTCCGAGCGCCTGTTCCAGCGGGTCGGCCAGGAGTACGGCAGCAACATCGCCAACGTCGACGTGATCAACACGTCCGACGCCGCCCACTACATCCTGTGGAAGCGCCAGGGCTGGCTCGCGCCGTACGTCCCCGAGGACGTGGCGAAGCACTACGGCGAGAACGCCGACCCGGACGGGCTCTACGCCACCTGGCGGGCGACGCTGTCGCCCATCGCCTACAACACCAAGTTCGTGAAGCCGGGAGAGGCGCCCAAAAGCTTCGCCGACCTCCTCGACCCGAAATGGCGGGGCCTCATGGTCAAGGCGCACCCCGGCTATAGCGGCACGATCCTGACCGCCACGGCGCAGATCGCCCGCGAGCTCGGCTGGGACTACCTCAACAAGCTCGGCAAGCAGCGCGTCATGCAGGTGCAGAGCTCGACCGAGCCGCCCAAGAAGCTCGCGATCGGCGAGCGGCCCATCATGGCCGACGGCAACGAGTACAACCTCTTCACACTGAAGGAGAGCGGCAGCCCCGTCGAGGTCGTCTATCCGGCGGAAGGCACGCCGTTCATCCCCTCGCCGTCGGCCGTCATGGCGAAGGCGCCGCACCCGAACGCGGCGCGGCTCCTGCAGAGCTTCCTGTTCACGGCCGAGGCGCAGCAGCTCCTCGTCGACGCCGGCGGCCTGCGCTCGCTGCACCCCGGCACGAAGGAGCCGCCCGGCCGCAAGCCGCTCAAGGAGATCAAGCTCTTCCGCGACGACCCGGCCGCGGTCGTCGACAAGGTCGAGGAGATCAAGTCGAACTACGCCAAGGCGTTCGGGACTTGAGCGCGATCGCGACAGCCTGACCCCGAATGCCCGTCGTACAAGCCGCCGCGCCCGTCGCCCACGCCCGTCCGGCGGGCGCGCTCGCGCGCTTCGATCCCTCCGCCCTCGTCTTCATCGCCTTCGGCCTGTTCCTCGCGCTTCTCGTCGGGCTGCCGCTGGCGTGGCTCGCGTACTACGCTCTCACCGATGCGAGCGGCGCGCTAACTCTTGCGAACCTCGAGCGCCTCGTCACCGACGAGACGCTCTGGGCGCCCCTGAAGATCAGCCTGATCGTCGCGACCTGCGTCGGCGTGCTCTCGGCTGCCGTGGCGGCGCCGGTCGCCTGGCTCGTCGCCCGCACCGACATGCCGGGGCGCCGCTTCGTGCGCGTGCTGGTGACGGCCTCGTTCGTGACGCCGCCGTTCCTCGGCGCCATCGCCTGGGAGATTCTCGCGGCGCCGAACAGCGGGCTCCTCAACCAATGGTACCGCTGGCTCTACGACCTTCCGCCCTTCGTCGCCCTGTTCGACGTCTACACCGTCACGGGCCTGATCTTCGTCGACACCTGCTACGCCTTCCCGTTCGTCTTCGTGCTGATCGCGAACGCCCTCGACCGCATGCCCGGCGACATGGAGGACGCCTCGGCGATCCTCGGCGCGAAGCCGTGGCGCACGGCGTGGCGGATCACCGTGCCGCTGGCGCTCCCGGCCATCATCGCCGGCATGATGGTGGCGTTCCTGCGCTCGCTCACCCTCTTCGGCACGCCGGCGATCCTGGCGCTACCCGGCAACTTCCACACCATCACGACGAAGATCTGGAGCCTGTTCCAGTACCCGCCGAACCCGGGGCTCGCCGCCGCGGCCTCGGTCCCGCTCCTCCTCCTGACGATCCTGCTGCTGCAGGCGGAAGGTTGGATCCTCGGCCGGCGCGGCTACGCCGTCGTCGGCGGCAAGGCGAGCCCGCCGCGTCCTGTGGCCTTGAAGCGCCTGCGCTGGCCGGCACTTGCGCTCTGTCTTCTTGTCCTCTGCATGCCCGTGTTCCTGCCCTACCTTGCCCTTGTGCGGGCGGCGCTGACGAAGACCATCGGCGAGCCGCTCACGCTGTCGAACCTTTCTTTCCAGCACGTCCGCTTCGTCTTCCTCGAGTTCTCGCAGACGCGACTCGCCTTCTGGAACACCCTCGTGCTCGCGGTCGCGACCGCGACTGTCGGCACCCTGCTTGCCCTGATCATCGCGTACGTCGCAAACCGCAAGGCCGTCGCGGGCCACCGGGTCCTCGCGTTCCTCGCGACGGCGCCGATCGCGGTGCCGGGCATCGTGCTCGGCGTCGGCCTCTTCCTCGCCTACACCCGGGGGCCGGTGGTGCTCTACGGGACGCTGTGGATCCTCTTCCTCGCTTACCTCACCATCGAGCTTCCGGTCGCCTACCAGCAGCTCCAGTCGGCGCTGCGGAGCCTGCACCCGGAGCTCGAGGAGGCGGGGCGCCTGTTCGGGGCGAGCCGGATGCGCACCTTGAAGGACATCCTGGCGCCGCTCCTCAAGAGTGGCGTCCTCGCCGCCTGGTGCTTCATCTTCATCGGCGTGATGCGCGAGCTGTCGGCGGCCGTGATGCTGTTCACGGCCCAGACCAAGGTGATCGCGGTCGTGATCTACGACTTGAACGAGAGCGGCGACCTCGGCGCCATCTCCGTGCTCGGGATCACGCTCTTGATCGTCACCTTCGCGATCGTCTTCCTGGCCCAGCGGGTGAGCGGGCTCGCCGGCCGCGCCCGCGTCGCTTAAACGAGAGAGCCGCATGACCCGCATCGCCGTCCTTGACGACTATCAGCACGTCGCCTTCACGATGGCCGACTGGAGCCGCCTGCCGGCGGATTGCGAGACCGTGGTCTTCGACCGCAACCTTGCGACCGAGGACGAGGCCGCCGCGGCGTTGGCCGACTTCGACGTGGTCTGCCTCCTGCGCGAGCGCATGCCGGTTCCCGCCTCGCTGATCGGGCGCCTGCCGAATCTTAAGCTCATCGTGGTCACGGGGGCGCACAACCGCACCCTCGATCTTGCCGCCGCGAAGGCGCGTGGGATCACGGTCTCGCACACGCGCGGCGGCGATTCCCAATACGCCACGCCCGAGCTCGCCTGGGGCCTGATCCTCTCGCTCATGCGCCACATCCCGCAGGAGCATGAGCGCATGCGCGAGGGTAGCTGGCAGGAGACGGTCGGCACGGCGCTTCACGGCCGGACCCTCTCGATCCTCGGCCTTGGCCGGCTCGGCAGCCGCATGGCGGCAATCGGGCGGGCCTTCGGCATGGAGGTCCTGGCCTGGAGCCAGAACCTTACGGCGGAGCGGGCGGAGGCCGCGGGCGCGGCCCTCGTCTCGAAGGACGAGCTCTTTTCCCGCGCCGACGTGCTCACCATCCACCTCGTGCTCGGCGAGCGCTCCCGCGGCCTCGTCGGCGCGGCCGAGCTTGTCCGCATGAAGAGCACCGCGGTCCTGGTGAACACCTCGCGCGGCCCCATCGTCGAGGAGGCGGCCCTGATCGCGGCGCTGCGGGAGCGCCGCATCCGCGGCGCGGGGCTCGATGTCTATGACGTGGAGCCCCTGCCGGCGGACCATCCGTTGCGGCGGCTCGACAACGTCGTGCTGACCCCGCACCTCGGCTACGTCACCGAGGGCACCTACCGTATGTTCTACGAGGACACCGTCGAGGCGATCGCTGCGTGGAAAGCGGGCGCGCCGGTGCGGTTGCTCTGAAGCGCGGCCGCAAAAGTTCCGGCAGGTCCAAATAGTTTTTGAATCCGGCTTCGCTTGCGTCCGCCGATGGCCGATAACATCTCTCGATGAGTGCGTGCGTAGGTCGGGCTTCAAGCAGCGCCGGAGGCAAGATGGGACGCCGATCGCAGGGCCGGGATTCGTTCGCGGCAATCCGCTACGCCGTCGACACGGGCTCCATGCCGCCCCCGCCCCGCCGCAGCTTCTGGGCGCGCCACAAGCGCGTCGTCCTACCGGTCGCAGCGGTAACGCTTCTCGGGGCCGGGTTCCTCGCCAACGAATCGCGTCGGCAGCCGGCTGCGACCGCAACAGCCACGCTCGACTGCGCTTCCGCGCGCGACGTGTGGCGTCCCGCCTGCCGTCCCGAGAACGTCCAGACCTGGGTCGCCAAAGCGGCCACGGCCCGGGACGATGCCCCCGCGGCGACCGGGGCCGTCGATCAAGCCAAGCGCGCCTCGACGCCGAAGCGCGTCGCCGAAGTGGCAAAGCCCGAGGCGGCCTCTCCGTCTGCTCCGCAGGCCCCTGCCGCGCAGCCTGTGACGCCGGCGGCGGAACCCGCAGTGTCCGCCAAGGCACCGCCCCGCGTTGCTGCCTCGCCCGAAGCGCCTCTCGAGCCGGCCCGCAAGCCCGAGGCCGCAAAGCCCGCGCCCGAGCCGGTCCGCGCCGCCGAAGCGAAGCCGGAGCCGCAGCCAATCGTGCCCGCGGCAAAGCTTCCTGAATCGCAGCCGGTCCAACAGGCCTTGAAGGCCGCGGAGCCGCAACCGCCGAGGCCGGCCCCGCCGGTTGCGCAAGCTGCAACCGCCCCCGAGCCGCAGCCGGTCCGGCAGGCCGCAAAGTCCGTCGAGCCCCAGACCGCAGCCACGCCGGTCCCCGTCGAGCCGCCGCGCCGGCCGGCCTCTCCGGTCAAGGTCGCGGAAGAGCCCGCGGCCCCGGACGCCGCGGCCGAGAGCAAGGCCCGCCAGAGGCGCACCGCACGATTGGCCGAGCGCGCCGCCCGCCGCGAGGCGGCCCGCACTGAGCGGCGCCTGGAGCCGCGCGTGATCGTGGTGCGCCCCGTCGAAGAGCCGGCGCCGCGCCGCCTTGCGCGGGTCCGCCCGGCGGAGCCGGGGGTGCGCACGACGGCGCACTTCCCGCCGGGCTTCGTCCAGGCGTTGCGCCATTACAACACGCGCTACGCCTACGACTATTGAGCCCGGCTTCTTAAGCGCGGGCCTCAGTCGATCCCGGCGTGGCGGGCGCCGCGGATCACGTTGCCGCGCTCGAACAGCACCACCGGCCGCGGCCCCGAGAAGCCGAGGCCGAGCTCGAAGGTGGAGGAGCCGCGGGAGACCGCGCCACGGGCCGGGCTCGCGGCGCGCCAGTCGATGATCGACTTCACGAGGCAGGCCTGGGTTGCGGTGTCGCAGGTGACCCGCATCGTGCCCGGCCTGTGCACGTAGCGGCGGATTGGCCAACGCCGCCCGAAGCCCCGCTTCTGCGCGAAGAGGCTGCGCTGGTCGATGAACTTGCCGTAGAAATTCACGCGCGGGCCATAGAGCGCCTGCACGTCGGCGAGCGCCTGGGCGTTCCCGGACGACCATCCTTCGAGATAGCGGTAGGCGAGGGCCTCGGCCCGCCGGCGCATGCCCTCCATACTGGGCTGCGCCTCGGCGCCGCCGCTCAAGACGGCCAGGGCCGCCGCGAGCGCGAGGGCCGGCTTCAAGAATCTTCGCGCCATGATTCGCTCCCTTCGACCATACAATGCGCCGATGGGAGACGAGTTCGACCTGTCCGAGCATCCTCGTCCTTGGACGCTCCCCTCATCCGCTGGCCTTGGGCGAGCCGGCCTCTCCTTCCGGGACATGCGAGATGAGCCGGTCGCGGTCGCGCAGCTCCGGGAACAGGCGTCCCCACAAGGCCGCGACCGCAACGGTCGCGAGCCCGCCGATCACCACCGCCGGCACGGCGCCGAAGAGGGCGGCGAGCGTACCCGATTCGAACTCGCCGAGCTCGTTCGAGGCGCCGATGAAGATCGAGTTCACGGCCGCGACCCGGCCGCGCATGGCGTCGGGTGTCTCGGTCTGGACGAGGGTCTGGCGCACGTAGACGTTGACCATGTCGGCGCCGCCCGCGACGGCGAGGCAGGCAAGCGAGAGCCACAGGTTCGTCGAGAGCCCGAAGCCGACGGTCGCGATCCCGAACAGGGCGACGGCCTCGAGCATCCGCCGCCCGGAGCGGCGAGCGACCGGGCGATGGGCCAGGGTGAATGCCATGGCGAGCGCCCCGACTGCCGGCGCGCTGCGCAAAAGGCCGAGGCCCCAGGGCCCGACGTGCAGGACGTCTTGGGCGAAGACCGGCAGGAGCGCGGTGGCGCCGCCGAGGAATACGGCGACGAGGTCGAGGGCGATCGCGCCGAGGACGACCTTTCGGGAGCGGATGAAGGACAGGCCGGCGAGAAGCGTCGTCCAGCTCGTCTTCTCCCGCGCCCGGTCGGGAGGGCGAGGTACGATGAGCGCCGCGAGAACCGCCGCCGCCGCAAAGCAGGCCGCGACCGTTGCGAAGACGACGGCGGGGCCAAGAAGGTAGAGCACGCCGCCGATCGCGGGACCCGAGATCGTGGCGGTCTGGTTGACCGAGGAGTTCCAGGCGACGGCGTTGCCGAAGTCCTCGCGCGGAACGAGGAGCGGGAGCAGCGCCTGCTGGGCAGGCAGGCCGAAGGCCCGCGCCGTCCCAGCGAGCGCGACGAGGGCGAAGACCGGCCACGTCTCGCCGCCGCCCGCAAGCGCGAAGGCGAGGAGCCCCGCCGCCGAGAGCGCCGTCACGACGTGCGCCACGAGCATGACGAGACGGCGGTCGACCACGTCGGCGACGTGCCCGGTCACGAGCACGAGGGAGAGGGCCGGCACGAAGGCGGCAAGGCCGACGAGGCCGAGGGCGAAGGCCGAGCGGGTGAGGTCGTAGACGAGCCAGCCGACCGCCACGTTCTGCATCTGCAGGGCGAGGATCGACAGGAACCGCGAGGCGCTGAACAGCCGGAAATCGCCCGAGCGGAACGCGGCGTAGCCCGAGGGGCGCTCACTCATGCGGGCGGGAGGACATCGTCATGGGAACCGCGCTCGTACCACGGCGCCGCTCCCGTCACCACGGGCGCACCAGGATCAGCGCCGGCGCAACATCAGCACGTTGCCGGCGAGCGCCAGCGCCGCGCCGAGGGCCGCGGGGAGAGTCCAGCGGTAGCCTTCGAGGAGGGTCGAGACCGTGAGCGCGACGATTGGGAAGAGCACGGTCGCGTAGCCGGCGCGGGCGGCGCCGATGCGGCGCAGCAGCGTGAGGTAGGACGCGAAGGCGACCACCGAGGCGAAGAGGGCGAGATAGACGGTCGCGCCGAGGTAGCGCGGCGTCCACTCGACGACAAAGGCCTGGCCGCGCACGAGCGCGACGAGGCCGAGCACGGCGACGCCGTAGGTCATGCCCCAGGCGGTCACGGCGAGCATCGGCACGCCCCGGCGCTGGGCCATGGTGGCGGCGAGGTTGCCGAGGCAGAAGGACAGGGTGCCGCACAACGCGAGGCCGAGCCCGGCGAGCGCCCCGCCGTGAAGGCCCGCGCGCGAAAGCTCCGGCCAGTAGAGCAGCGCGATCCCCGCCGCGCCGAGGAGCCCGCCCGCCGCGACCCGCCGCTCGATCGGCTGGCCGAGGGCGAGCGCGCCCATGAGGAGGTTCAGGATCGAGACGAGGGAGAAAACGACGGCAAGGAGTCCCGAGGCCAGATAGTTCGCGGCGTAGAGGAAGAGCATCAGGTTGAGCGAGAACAGGAAGGCGCCCGACGCGGCGAAGCGCAGGTGGTCGGCGAGCGGCCAGGCAAGGCGCTCGCCCTTGGCCGCGGCCCAGAGCCACATCAGGGGCGCGGCGAGGAGGAAGCGCCAGAAGGTCGAGACCTCCGGCGACACCGCCCCGAGCTGCCCCTTCATGGCGATCCAGCTCGTGCCCCACACCAGGACCGTCACGGCGTAAAGGCCGAGGTCCGCGCCGGCGAGGCGGCCCGACGGCGCAGCGGACGCGGCGGCGTTCATCGGCCCCGGTTACCGGCGGGCGCGCGTGGAAGCAAATGACGGATGGTGATGCGGGCCATCATGGACGGGTGATGGATCGGGCCTCGCACTCGACGCCGGCGATCCCCATGTGACATAGAGCATGCGCCCGGCCTCGCCGGCGCCACCGAAGCCCAGCCAAGACCATGACCGCCCTTCCCGAGGCCGCCGCGGCCGATCCCGTTTCGCGCCGGCGCACCTTCGCCATCATCTCGCACCCGGACGCGGGCAAGACCACGCTGACCGAGAAGCTTTTGCTGTTCGGCGGCGCGATCCAGCTCGCCGGCGAGGTCAAGGCCAAGCGCAACCGCGTCCAGACCCGCTCCGACTGGATGGGCATCGAGCGCGAGCGCGGCATCTCGGTCGTGACCTCGGTCATGACCTTCGAGTACGGCGACTGCGTCTTCAACCTCCTGGACACCCCCGGCCACGAGGATTTTTCGGAGGACACTTATCGCACGCTCACCGCCGTCGATTCGGCCGTCATGGTGATCGACGCCGCGAAGGGCATCGAGGCGAGGACGAGAAAACTGTTCGAGGTCTGCCGGCTGCGCGACATCCCCATCGTCACCTTCGTCAACAAGCTCGACCGGGAGAGCCGCGACCCCTTCGACCTCCTCGACGAGATCGAGAAGACGCTGGCCCTCGACACCGCCCCGGTGACCTGGCCGATCGGGCGCGGCAGGAGCTTCGCCGGCACCTACGATCTGAAGCGCAACCTCGTGCGCCGCCTCGACGCCGACGAGGCGCCGACGCCGGTGAACGGGCCGGAGAGTTCCGTCATCGAGGCGATGCTGCCGGCCGAGGAGCTTTCGGCCTGGCGCGACGAGATCTCCTTGGCCCAGGACGCGTGCCGCCCCTTCGACCTCAAGGCCTTCCGCGAAGGGCACCTGACGCCGGTGTTCTTCGGCAGCGCCCTGAAAAACTTCGGCGTGCGCGACCTCATCGACGCGCTCGCGGCCTTCGCGCCGCCGCCGCGGGGGCAGGAGGCCGACACGCGGCTCGTCGCCGCGAACGAGAACCGGATGACCGGCTTCGTGTTCAAGATCCAGGCCAACATGGACCCGAACCACCGCGACCGCATCGCCTTCATGCGGGTCTGCTCGGGGCGGCTCACCCGGGGCATGAAGGCGAAGCTCGTGCGCACGGGGAAGCCCATCAGCCTCTCGGCGCCGCAGTTCTTCTTCGCCCGCGACCGGGCGATCGCCGACGAGGCCTTCGCCGGCGACGTGGTCGGCATCCCGAACCACGGCACCCTGCGCATCGGCGACACCCTCACCGAAGGCGAGGACATCCTCTTCCGCGGCGTGCCGAGCTTCGCGCCGGAGATCCTGCGCCGGATCAAGCTCGGCGACGCCATGAAAGCGAAGAAGCTGCGCGAGGCGCTGCAGCAGATGGGCGAGGAGGGCGTGGTCCAGGTGTTCCTGCCGCACGACGGCTCGCCCGCGATCGTCGGCGTCGTCGGCGCGCTCCAGCTCGACGTCCTTAAGGAGCGGCTCCTCGCCGAGTACGGCCTCCCCATCGACTACGACCAGACCCGCTTCTCGCTCTGTCGCTGGGTCTCCTCGGACGACCGGGCGGAGCTCGAAAAATTCGTCGCTGCGAACGGCTCCGCCATGGCGGCGGACCTCGACGGCGCCCCGGTCTTCATGGCGGCCTCGCCGTTCTCGCTCAAGTACGACCAGGACCGCTGGCCCGCGATCCGCTTCACGGACGTGAAGGATTATCAGAAGCGCGACAAGGCGGCGTAGCCCACCTCTCCCGGAGGGAGAGGTCGAGTCGCGCCGGAGGCGCGACCGGGTGAGGGGTTACAGACTACCCGGCGGAGCCAGCTCCCGAGCCGCCGTACGATGGTGAGACGCCGCCTTCTGTGGCGAAGGCGTAACCCCTCACCCGGACGGCGCTTCTGCGCCGTCTCGACCTCTCCCTCCGGGAGAGGTGGGGCACCGCATCAGCCGCGAATGCTCGACGCTGATGCAGCGGTTCTGCACCACGGCGAGGCCGGCCGCCTCGGCGCGGGCGCAGGCGGCGTCGTTGCGGATGCCGAGCTGGAGCCAGATCGCCTTGGCTTTCACGGCGATCGCCTGGTCGACCGCCTCGCCGACGGTGTCGCGGCGGCGGAAGACGTCGACGAGATCGATCGGCTCCGGCACGTCCATGAGCGTCGCGTAAAAGCGCTCGCCGTGCACGGTCTCGCCCATCGCCGTCGGGTTCACGGGGATGACGCGGTAGCCGGCGCGCTGGAGATAGCGCATCACCCCGAAGCTCGGCCGCCACGGCTCGGGGCTCGCTCCGAACACCGCGATGGTCTTCGCTTGCCCCAGGATCCGGCGCAGGCGGTCGGGCGTGTCGGTATCGTGGCGGGCGACGGCGAAGGCCTGCATGACGGGTCAAGCGCGATGGCGCGGCGCGGTTCCATGGCAGGCGTCACCCGCACCCTTGCGCCTGCCAGCCGCCCCGCCCCTGCCTCAGCGAGCCGGCGGCGCGGACGACGATCGCGTCGAAGGCGCTTCTGCGGGCCGCCGGGTACTCGATCGCGACCGTGTGCCAGACCGTGTCGCGGCAGGCGAGGATCGAGCGGAGATAGAAGATCCTCTGGCCCTTCGTGCCCGAGGCCACGATGGCGCGCCGGTCGCGCCGCAGGTACGTGACCGTCTCGCCCGCGTTGCCCGCCGCGACCATGTCCATGTGCTCCTTGACCGAGTCGAGCACGTGCAGGCCGCCCGAGACGGTGATCGAGGCCGCGCCGTCCGGCGACGTGAACGTGAGGCCGTCGCCGTTCTCGGGCTCCCGCCCGGGGCGCCAGTCGGCCGGAACCTCGGCGGTCGTGCCGAAGCGGCTGTTGAGGTAGGTATGCCAGGACTGCCGCTGCGCGAGGGCCGGAGCGGCGGCCAGGATGACGGCAATGATGATGATGGGGAAGGAGCTGAAGCGGGACATCGGAGCAGGATAGCACGGCCGTGCCTCGCCCCACGCAGGCTCGAGGAGGTGCGCGAAATCCGCTCGGGCGTTCGTGAATCGGGTTCTGAGTGGAGGCCGGTTACCCCGGCAGCGCCAGCATGGTCGCGGTCAGGAGGCCTGAGAAGATCGCGAGGAAGACGATGATGCGCGCGTGGACGTGCGTGTCGCGCGGCGCCCCGACCGCGATGAAGTCCTTCATGATGGCGCCCCCCAGCCCCACTCACTCCAGCAACTTCTTCTTAGACGCCATTCTCGGCCCGACACCTTCGCAAAGTCCACATCTTAAGCGGATCGCGCAGGCCGCCGGATGAAAGTTGTTCTTGGCCGTTGCATGAATCCCACAATCGCCGCCGCCTGACCGGAACCCCCTTCACCCGCCCTCCGTTGATCCAGCGGCTGCCGCGCGAACGACGGCGCTTTCGCTTTGTGGCGCATGCCTTGCCCGAAGCGCGACCTAGGAGGAATCCGGCCATGGCAGACAACGACCTTCGGAGAGGCGGCTACCGCGCCCGCGATGACGACCGCCGCGGCGGCGATTGGGGCTATCCGCGCGACCGCGACGACGAGCGCGGCTCCGGCGGGCGCGGGGCCTGGTACGGCGCCGGCAACGGCGACTACCGCCCCGATTCGGACCGCGACTGGGGCGGCGAGCGCTCCCGCGACCGCTATCGCGATCGTCCCTTCGGGGCGTCCGACGCCTACGGCCGCATGCGGCGCGAGGAGGACGATTACGATTACCGCGGGCGCGAGCGCGATTACGGCGACTCGGCGGGCTACGGCACCGGCGGCTCCGCCCTCGACTGGCGCGACGTCATGGGCGACGACCGCCGCGGACGCGACCGCGGCGGCTCGCGGGGCTCGCGCCGCGAGCCGGGCTTCACCGACCTCGCCTTCGGCCACGGCTTCGGCTCGGGCTACGAGGGCCGCGACTACAGCGGCGAAGGCCGCGAGCGCGACCGCGGCTCTTGGCGCGGACGGGATGACGATCGCGGGCGCGACCGGGACGAGCGCGGCCTCCTCGAGCGCGCCGGCGACGAGATCGCCTCATGGTTCGGCGCCGACACCTCCGACCGCCCCGGCCGGCATCGCGGGCGCGGGCCCAAGGGCTATCAGCGCTCGGACGAGCGCATCCGCGACGACGTCAGCGACCGGCTGACCGACGACCCGCACATCGACGCCTCGGACATCGAGGTCACGGTCCAGAACCGGGAGGTCACGCTCTCCGGCATGGTCCAGAGCCGCTTCGAGAAGCGCCACGCCGAGGACATCGCCGAGTCGGTCTCGGGCGTCGCGCACGTGCAGAACAACCTCCGCGTCGGACAGGGCGCCGGCACGGACACAGGGCTTCTGAGCGGCGGCGGTACCATGGGCGGCCTCGCCGGGGCGGGCGGCACGAACGTTTAAATCACCCCTCGTCATCCTCGGGCGCGCAGCGCGCCCGAGGACCTCGTGGCCGGAAGGCCGTCCTTGGACGCGGCCTGCGACCGGCTCGAGGACGCGACGATGACGCGCAACGACGCCGACGATGTTGCGCGCAACGGCGACGACGATGCCGCTCACGCCCGCGGCTGCGGGTCCGTCGGCGTCACGGGCGTATCGGGCGTCACGGGGCCGGGGCTGGGCGCCCGGCCGGGGTCGACGGCGGGCGATTCGCTCGGCTGCGCCGGCGGGATCTCCAGGGGCGAATGGCCGGGCGGCGTCGAGGCGGGGCCGGGCGTCGAGGGCCCGGGCTGCGGGTCGTAAGGGCCGATCGGCTGGTTCGGCTGCGGCATGGCGCGTCCTGCCTTCAGAGCCGAGGCATCGGGTTCGTCGGGCCGCCCGGCAGGTAATCGGGCTCGGAGCCGGGGCCCCG
>DASVVU010000036.1:0-21887 GCA_036386395.1 Beijerinckiaceae bacterium
GCAACCTCATCGAGCGCTTCTTCAACAAGCTCAAGAACTTCAGAGCCATCGCGACCCGCTACGACAAGCTCGCCCAAAACTTCCTCTCGGCAACCCACCTCGCCGCCGCGACCATCCTCCTCAACTGACGACACAGCCTAGGCGGGCAAAACGAAAAAGCCCCGGCTTTCGCCGGGGCTTTTCCTTTGCGGGCCGGCCGTACCTTCGGGCTCGGGCCGCTATCCGGAATTCGTGAGGGCGCGTCAGACCGCGATGCGCTCTTCCGCCTCGACCGGCTCGCGCAGCACGTAGCCGCGGCCCCATACCGTCTCGATGTAGTTCTTGCCCTGGCTCGCGTTCGCGAGCTTCTTCCTCAGCTTGCAGATGAAGACGTCGATGATCTTGAGCTCGGGCTCGTCCATGCCGCCGTAGAGGTGGTTGAGGAACATCTCCTTGGTCAGCGTCGTGCCCTTGCGCAGGCTGAGGAGCTCCAGCATCTGGTACTCCTTGCCGGTCAGGTGCACCCGCGAGCCCGCGACCTCGACGGTCTTGGTGTCGAGGTTGACGATGAGGTCGCCGGTCGTGATGACCGACTGGGCGTGGCCCTTCGAGCGGCGCACGATCGCGTGGATGCGGGCGACGAGCTCGTCCTTATGGAAGGGCTTCGTCAGGTAGTCGTCGGCGCCGAAGCCGAGGCCCTTGACCTTGTCCTCGATGCCGGCGAGGCCCGAGAGGATCAGGATCGGCGTCTTGACCTTGGCGACCCGCAGCGAGCGCAGGACCTCGTAGCCCGACATGTCGGGCAGGTTCAGGTCGAGCAGGATGATGTCGTAGTCGTAGAGCTTGCCGAGGTCCACGCCTTCCTCGCCGAGGTCGGTCGTGTAGACGTTGAAGTTCTCGGATTTGAGCATCAGCTCGATGCTCTGCGCGGTGGCGCTGTCGTCCTCGATCAGAAGTACGCGCATTTCAGGTCCCCAGCCCCTTGGGCGCATCGGGCAAAGGCCCGCCGCCCGCCCGCCACTGGTTCGCGGCAGGCGCCCCTTTTGATCCGACTCGGAACGCTAACGAGGAATGGTTAACAAACCCTGATTCTTCGGCGCAAGCATTTAAAGCCGAAACTTCCGGGAATCGGCTTAATATATTGCAACGGCGAAGGTTCCAGGTTCCCATTCGACTTAACGTTCCAGGTGAAGAAGAACGCTTAAGCGACTCTCGCGACTCGCACCGCGCCGATAACCGCGAGGCGGCTACACGCGTGGCCCTTGCAGTGTTAACGAGAGGCGTAAACGAAAGGTTGATGAGAGAGGCTGTGGACGACAAAAGCCGAAGCCGCCTTTCCGCCGCGAAGGCCGCCGTCGAGGCCGTGCCCGACCACGCGGTCTACGGCCGCGTCGCGGCGGTGCGCGGGCTCCTCGTCGAGGTCGCGGGGCCGGTCGCCGCCATGCAGGTCGGCGGGCGCCTCGACGTCGAGACCGGGCGCGGCACCGTCCCTTGCGAGGTCATCGGCTTCTCGGGCGAGCGGGCGCTCGCCATGCCGTTCGGCGCTCTCGACGGGGTGCGCCGCGGCTGCCCCGCCCACGTCCGCCACGAGGTCGTGGGGGTCAGGCCCTCCGACGGCTGGCTCGGGCGCGTGGTCGACGCCCTCGGGCGTCCGATCGACGGCAAAGGGCCGCTGCCGCAAGGGCCGGCGGTGCGCCCGTTCCGCGCCGATCCGCCGCCGGCGCACGCACGCCGCCGGGTCGGAGAGCCCCTCGACCTTGGCGTCAGGGCCATCAACACCTTCCTGACCACCTGCGCCGGCCAGCGCATGGGCGTTTTCTCGGGCTCGGGCGTCGGCAAGTCGGTGCTGCTCTCGATGCTCGCCCGCTACACGGCGGCGGACGTGGCGGTGATCGGCCTCGTCGGCGAGCGCGGGCGCGAGGTGCAGGAGTTCCTGCAGGACGACCTCGGCGCCGAGGGCTTGGCCCGCTCCGTCGTCGTCGTCGCGACCTCGGACGAGCCGGCGCTCATGCGCCGCAACGCCGCCTACCTCACCCTCACCCTCGCCGAGCACTTCCGCGACGAGGGACGCGCGGTGCTCTGCCTGATCGATTCGGTCACCCGCTTCGCCATGGCCCAGCGCGACATCGGGCTCGCCGCCGGCGAGCCGCCGACCGCCAAGGGCTACACCCCGACGGTGTTCAACGAGCTGCCGCGGCTCCTCGAGCGCGCCGGTCCCGGGACGGGCGATGGCACGATCACCGGCGTGTTCACGGTGCTGGTCGAGGGCGACGACCACAACGAGCCGGTCGCCGACGCCGTGCGCGGCATCCTCGACGGCCATATCGTGATGGAGCGCCAGATCGCCGAGCGCGGGCGCTATCCGGCCATCAACGTGCTGAAATCCGTGTCGCGGACCATGCCCCGCTCCTGCGACCCGGCCTATTGGCCGGCGGTGCAGAAGGCGCGCCAGGTGCTCGCGACCTTCTCGGACATGGAGGAGCTGATCCGCCTCGGCGCCTATCGCTCCGGCGCCTCGCCCGAGGTCGACGAGGCGATCGCCCTCATGCCGGCGCTCGAAGGGTTCCTCGCCCAAGGTAAGGAAGATTCAACCTCCATCGGCGATGGTTACGCTCGTTTGGCGGGGATCCTCGGGCGCTAGGCACGGGGAAACGCGGGCTGGAGTGGACCATGAAGTCGCGGGAAACGCTCATTCGGCTCAAGCGCTTCCAGGTCGACGAGAAGCGCCGGCGGGTGGCGCAGATCGAGACCATGGTGGCCGATTTCGAGCGCATGGCGGGCGACCTCGACCGGGAGATCGCGGCCGAAGAGCAGAAAGCCGGCATCTCCGACCCGGCCCACTTCGCCTATCCGACCTACGCCAAGGCCGCGACGCAGCGCCGCGACAACCTGCGCCGCTCGGCCCTCGACCTCCAGGACCAGCTCAACGACGCCAAGGCCGAGCTCGGCGAGGCCTTCGAGGAGCTGAAGAAGGTCGAGATCCTCGAGGATCGCGAGCGCGCCTCCGAGCGCGCCGCCGAGACCGCCCGCGACCAGGCCGCCATGAACCAGATCGGCCTCGCCCGCCACGCACGGCCGACGGCCTGATCCTTCTCCTCTCCCCGCTTGCGAGGAGAGGGCTTTGCGCCGGAGGGCGCAAAGCGAGCCCGAAGGGCGAGGGTGAGGGGCTTGGGGCCCACGCTCTATGCTCACCCGGCCCCTCACCCGCTCGCTTCGCGAGTCGGCCTCTCCCCGCAAGCGGGGAGAGGTGAGGGTCAAGCCACCCGCGTCTCCGTCCGCTCCGCTTCCGCCTCGCCCGCCCGCGGGCCGGCGAGCTTGCGGCGGATGAGGTCGTGCATGCGGCGCAGCCACAGCTCGGCGTCCTGCGCCCGCATCTCGGCCTCCTCGGCCCGAACCTCCGCCGCGACGGCGCGGGCCGCGGCGGCCTGGAGCTGCTCCTTCGCCTTCTCGGCTTCCGCCACGGCCGCCCGCACGGCCGCCTCGAGGGTCTGGATGCGCCGCTGCGAGGCCCGCATCGCCGCCCCGGCCTCCTCGACGAGGTCGAAGGCCTCCTCGAAGTCCCGCTCCTCGAAGCGCGCGGGGCGCTCGCCTTCGGCGGAGGGCGCGAGGGCGAAGCGGAGGATCTTGCTCACGTCGCCGCGTCTTGCGGCGTCGTCCCGCCTGTCTTGCCCCATGATTCTCCCCACCGCGCGGCGCCTATGTACCCGCGACCCTCGGTCGTTCGAGGTTAACAAAGTGTTAAAGACGGGTGGGAGTGGGCTCCGATCCGGCGCACAAGTTTTACGCCGCGCCAGCCTCAGGCCGCCCGAACGCCTCGACCAGGGCCGCCATCTCGGCCGAGCGCGCGTCAGCATCGGAGCGCAGGCCTTCGACGACGCCCTCACGGTCGGCCTCGGGACGGTTCTGGCTCACCTTCCACTTGCCCTCGATGCGGGCGATCTCGATCGAGAGGCCGACGATGCCGCGCACCATGGCGTCGACGAAGGGCGCGGGTGCGTCGGTGACGGCCCAGGGCTCGGCCCGCGCCGCCTCGTTGAAGCGGGTGAGGTCCGCGATCTGGACCTTGAGCCATGCCTCGTCCTCGATCACGGCCATCCGCCCGTAGGCGTGGACGACGGCGTAGTTCCAGGTCGGCACCACCTTCCCGGTCTCGCGCTTCGTCGCATACCAGGACGGGGTGACGTAGCGCTCCGCCCCCTGGAAGATCACGAGGACCTCCGCCTCCGGGTCGGACTCCTTCCACAGCGGATTCGCCCGGGCGACGTGCGCCCTCAGAGTGCCGAGCCGCGAGGCCTCGGAGTCGACCAGGAACGGCACGTGGTTCGCGACGAGGCCCGACGCACCCGTGGTCACGAGAGTGCCGAGGGGGAAGGCGCGGATCAGCGCGTGCTGGACGTCGAGGCGGTCCTCGCGGTGGTGCGCCGGCTGGTACATCACGGCGTCCCCTTCGGCTTGACGCCGAGCCGCCTGAGCACGGCTTCCGGCGAGGCATAGGCCTCCTGGCGCTCGACGCTCCAGTAGCGGAGCTGGTCGAGGGGGATCGGCTCCCCGGTGACGGCGCAGCGGACGAACGAGCCCGGGCGGATCACCTTGAGGTTGCTGTCGAGGTATTCGACGACGGCCTCGCCGCCGCCGCGATCGAACCGGTTGAGCACGGGCATGCGCGACCGCGGATGGCCGCTCCTTCTGCGTGGAAACCCGTCATAGTTCACGACGTAGCCCCGGTTCAACCTCGGCCTGCCGGCCGGCTCCGGCGAGCGGTCCCGCTAACCCGCCGCCGCCTCCGCGCCCTGCGTCAGGGCGAGGTCGTCGCGGTGGATCATCTCGGCGCGGCCGGGGTAGCCCAGGATGTCCTCGATCTCGCGGCTCGCCCGCCCGATGATCTTCTGGGCTTCCTCGGCGTCGTAGGCGACGAGACCGCGGCCGAGCTCGCGCGCACCGTCGCTCACCACGACGGCGTCGCCGCGGGCGAAAGCGCCCTCGATCCGGCGTACGCCGACCGGCAGAAGGCTCGCGCCGCCGCGCAGCGCCCGCGCGGCGCCGGCGTCGACAACGAGCGTGCCGCGCGGCTCGAGCGCGCCGGCGATCCACCCTTTTCGGGCCGTGACCGGGTTCGAGGACGTGAGGAACCAGGTGCAGCGGGCACCGTCGGCGACGGCCTTGAGCGGGTTCTTCCGGCGCCCGTCGGCGATGACCATGTGGGTGCCGGCGACCGTCGCGATCTTGCCGGCCTCGATCTTGGTCCGCATGCCGCCGCGCGAGAGGTCGGAGCCGGCGCCCCCCGCCATCGCCTCGACGGCGGGCGTGATGCGCTCGACGACGGGGATGTGCCGGGCCGCCGGATCGTCCGCCGGCGGGGCCGTGTAGAGGCCGTCCACGTCGGAGAACAGGACGAGGAGGTCGGCCCCGATCATGGTGGCGACGCGGGCCGCGAGGCGGTCGTTGTCGCCGTAGCGGATCTCCGAGGTCGCGACGGTGTCGTTCTCGTTGATCACCGGCACGGCCCGCATCTCCAGGAGCTTCATGGTCGTGGCGCGGGCATTGAGGTAGCGCCGCCGCTCCTCGGTGTCGGCAAGCGTGAGAAGAATCTGCCCGGCCGTGATGCCGTGGTGGGCGAGCACCTCGGACCAGATGCGGGCGAGCGCGATCTGCCCGACCGCCGCAGCGGCCTGGCTCTCCTCCAGGCGAAGAGCGCCGGCGGGCAGGCCCAGCACCGTGCGCCCGAGGGCGATCGCCCCCGAGGAGACGACGAGCACGTCGGCGCCGCGCCCGTGCACCTCGGCGATGTCCTCGGCGAGCGCAGCGAGCCAGGCATGGTTCAGCCGCCCCCGCCCCCGGTCGACGAGGAGCGCCGAGCCGACCTTCAGGACGACGCGGCGGAACTGGGAGAGGGCGGGGGTCATGCGGCGGACGCGATGTCGGTGCGGGCGAAGTCGTCGCCCTTATACAGCAGCGGCACCCCGTGCGCCTTCGCGACCGCATAGGCCATGCAGTCGCCGAAGTTGAGCTGCGCCGGATGCCCGCGGCCCTTGCCGTAGCGGTCGAAGGCGGCGGCAGCGAGCCGGAAGTGATCGAGGCCGAACGTGACGACGCGGACCGTCGGGCGCAACAGAAAGTGCTCCACCAGATTCAGCCCTGTTTCCGCCGAGCGCCGATGCACGACTTGATGCACCTCGAACAAGGTGGGAGCGCCAATCAAGGCAGTCTGCGAAGCAATGGTGCGGTCAAAGCCTTCGGCCTCAGGCTCCAGGAAGATGATCGCGGCAAGAGCCGACGTATCCAGCGCGATCAAATTGGCAGGCCCTTCTCGTCGAAGAAATCGCGATGATCGGAGGTCGCTCCCGGGCGTACGTGCTTCGCGATCTCGCGTCCGAGCTCCGTCAGGATGTGATAGGTCTCCGCCGCCTCCTCGGGCGAGACTTCCGGCAAGACGGATTTGGCGTACTGCTTAAGCGCGGACTCCACGACCGCGGTCGCGCTCGTGTTCAGGTGCGAAGCGAGGCGCTGGGCCGTCTCATAGGCCTCGTCACTGCGGATATTCAATTGCTTGGGCATGGCTGCGTCTCGTCAGATCGGCAGGCCATGCTCGTCGTACATGTCGCTGTGATCGGAGGTCGCGCCGGGCAGCTTATACTTTTGGAACTCCCGCACGAGAGCCATAAAGGCCTCGTGATCCGCCTGCTGCTCGGGCGTCAGCTTGGACGGTGTGCCGGGCGGCGTCTTGCGGTCGAGCTCAAGGAGCGCAGTCTCCACCACTTTAGTGGTGCTTGTGTTCATTCGCTTGGCCAAAGCGGTAGCTAAACGATGGGCCTCGTCGCTGCGGATATTCAGTTGCTTGGGCATGCTAGCATCTCGCGCTTATCTGCTAGCATAAGCCCCTGCCGGCCCGTGAACAACCCTCAGGGCCGCCATTCCTCCGCGACCTGCGGCGCGGCCTCGGCGGCGCGCTCCTCGTCGAGTACCCGCATCACGGCGCGAAGCGCCTCCTGCACGCCCTGGCCCGAGGCGGAGGAGAGGGCAATGGGCGCGCGTTTCGCGGCGCGCCTGAGGCGGGCCGTCTGCTCCTTGAGGGTGTCGGGGTCGAGGGCGTCGGCCTTGGACAGGGCGACGACCTCGGGCTTCTGGCTAAGCCCGTGGCCGTAGGCCTCGAGCTCGCGGCGGACGAGCTTGTAAGCCTTTCCGGCGTGCTCGCTCGTGCCCTCGACGAGGTGGAGCAGCACCCGGCAGCGCTCGACGTGGCTCAGGAAACGGTCACCGAGGCCGGCGCCCTCGTGCGCGCCCTCGATCAGGCCCGGGATGTCGGCGAGGACGAACTCGCGGGCGTCCGTCCGCACGACCCCGAGGCCGGGGTGGAGCGTCGTGAAGGGATAGTCGGCGATCTTCGGCTTCGCGGCCGTGACGGTCGCGAGGAAGGTGGACTTGCCGGCGTTCGGCAGGCCGACGAGACCGGCGTCGGCGATGAGCTTGAGGCGCAGCCAGATCCAGCGCTCGCGGCCCTCCTGGCCGGGGTTCGCCCGGCGCGGCGCGCGGTTGGTCGAGGTGGTGAAGTGGGCGTTGCCGAAGCCGCCGTTGCCGCCCTTGGCGAGGAGCACGCGCTGCCCGACCTGCGTCATGTCGGCGAGCACGGTCTCCTCGTCCTCGTCGAGGATCTGCGTCCCGGCCGGCACTTTCAGGACCGCGTCCGCGCCCTTCGCCCCGGCACGGTTCTGACCCATGCCGTGGCCGCCGGTCTTCGCCTTGAAGTGCTGCTGGTAGCGGTAGTCGATGAGGGTGTTCAGCCCGTCGACGCACTCGGCCCACACGTCGCCGCCGCGCCCGCCGTCGCCCCCGTCCGGCCCGCCGAACTCGATGAACTTCTCCCGCCGGAACGACACCGCGCCCGCGCCGCCGCCGCCGGAGCGGATGTAGACCTTGGCCTGGTCGAGGAACTTCACATCCCCTCCCGGCCCCGGCTCATGGCGGCGATGCCGGTGCGGGAGACTTCCGAGAGGCCGACGGCGGTCATGAGGGCGATGAAGCGCTCGATCTCGTCCGTCGCCCCGGTGAGCTCGAACACGAAGGAGGAGAGGGTGGCGTCGAGCGTCCTCGCCCCGAAGGCGCCGGCGAGCCGCAGCGCCTCGACCCGGTGGTCGCCCTCGCCCACGACCTTGACGAGGCACAGCTCGCGCTCGATCGCCTCGCCCTGGATCGTGAGGTCGACGACCCGGTGGACGGGCACGAGCCGCTCGAGCTGGCTCTTGATCTGCTCGATCACGGCGTTGGTGCCGGTCGTCACGATGGTGATGCGCGAGATGTGCTTCTCGTGCTCGGTCTCGGAGACGGTCAGGCTCTCGATGTTGTAGCCGCGCCCCGAGAACATCCCGGCAATGCGAGCGAGGACGCCCGGCTCGTTGTCGACGATCACGGCGAGGGTGTGCCGGTTCACCGGCTCGACGCGGGTCGGATCGGGATAGTGGGTGTTCATGGCGTTCATGGCTCAAGCCGCCTTCCTGAAATTCTCGACCGGCTCCTCGTCGACCTCGTCCTCGGGGACGATCCAGGTCTCGGCAAGCGCCGCGCGGCGCCACTCCTGGAACGCGGCCGTGCCCAGGACGGCGTCCATATAGGCGCGCGCGCCGGGATCGGCCGGGATCGCGTAGGTGTCGAAGCGCGTCACCATCGGGGCGTACATGGCGTCGGCCGCCGAGAAGGCGCCGAACAGGAACGGCCCGACCGCACCGAAGCGCTCCCGCGCCGTGCGCCAGATCTCCTGGACCCGCGCGGCGTCCTTGGCGACCCCCGGGCCGCGGTCCTTTTGGGCGTACCGCTTGCCGAGGTTCATCGGGCAGGCGCCGCGGATCCCCGAAAACCCGGCGTGCATCTCGGAGGCGATCGAGCGCGCCATGGCCCGCGCGGCCCGGTCCCGCGGCCAGATCGCGTGCTGCGGATGCGTCTCGGCGAGATATTCCATGATGGCGATCGACTCCCACACCGCCACGTCGCCGTCGACGAGGGCCGGCACCTTGCCGGCGGGCGTGTACTTACGGACTTCGGCCTTCCACTCCGGCGAGTCGATCGGGTCCGCGAACGGGATCAGCACCTCCTCGAACGGGATGCCGAAGTGGCGCATGAGGATCCAGGGCCTGAGCGACCAGGACGAGTGGCACTTGTTGCCGATGACGAGGGTCAGCATGGGGAAGCTCCCGGCGGGTTGGAGCGCCAGTGTCTCGCGAAGCGTCGGGAAGCTCTAATCAAAGAGCTTGGCCCTTGTCATCACGAGACTGAATGCCCGCGCCGGAACGGTGCTCACCGCGCCCCCGCCTTCACGGCCCAGCCCCAGGCGGCGGCCGCAAGGGGGCGGACCTCCTGGGCCATGGCGGCGGCGTTGGCGTTCGAGGCCGTGCCGTCGCGGACGCGCCCGACGATTCCTTGCAGGATCGCGGCGAGGCGGAAGAAGTTGTAGGCCAAAAGAGTCTCGAAGTGCGGGATCTCGGAGAGGTTCATGCGCCGGGCATAGGCCGCGGCGTACTCTTCCAAGGTGGGAATGCCGAGCCGGGCGAGATCGAGCCCCAAGAGCGTGCCGGTGCCGCCGCCCTTCTCGGCCGGCATGAGCCAGGTCATGAGGTGGTAGACGAAGTCGGCGTTGGGATCGCCAAGGGTCGCGAGCTCCCAGTCGAGCACCGCGAGCACCCGGGGCTCCGCCGGGTGCATGATCAGGTTGTCGAGGCGGTAGTCGCCGTGGACGAGGGCGGCGCGGGAGGTCGGCGGCACGTGGCCCGGGAGCCAGGCCATCAGCCGGTCCATCTCCGGGATTTCCTGGGTCTCGCTCGCCCGGTACTGCTCGGACCAGCGCCGCACCTGCCGGGCGACGTAGCCCTCCGGGCGGCCGAAGTCGCCAAGGCCGATCGCGGCCGGGTCGAAGGCGTGCAGGCGCGCGAAGGTCGCGTTCATGGCGTCGTAGAGGCCGGCGCGCTCAGGGGGCGTCGAGTCGGGGAGCGACGGCACCCAGAACACGCGTCCCTCGACGTGCCCCATGACATAGAAGGCGGTGCCGACGACGCTGTCGTCGTCACAGTAGGCCAAGGGTTCGGCGACCGGGAAGCCTTCTCGGTGCAGGGCCGAGAGCACCCGGAACTCCCGATCGACGGCGTGCGCCGAGGCGAGGAGCTTTCCGGGCGGCTTGCGGCGCAGCACGTAGCGGCGGGAAGGCGTCGAGAGGAGATAGGTCGGGTTCGACTGCCCGCCCTTGAACATGCGCGCCTCGAGCGGCCCCTCGAAGCCTTCGATGCGGTCCTTCAGCCACGCCGCAAGCCGCGCCGCGTCGAAGGCGAGGTTCTGGGGCACGTCCTTCGTGCCCGAGTAGGTGGCCTGGCGGTCGGCGGCGGCGCTCACGTGCGGGGGGCTCCGAGAAAGGAGGTCATGCCCGCAAGCGTCGCGTCGGGCGCCTCCTCGGCGACGAAGTGGCCGGACGCGACCTCGACGCCCGAGGCGTCGGGGGCGAAGCTCATGCGCCACACGTCGAGGGGCGAGTCGCTCGCCGTCGTCGCGCCGCGGGTCAGATAGAAGCTGCTCCACACCACGAACGTGGGACACGAGACGGTGCGCCCGGCCGCAAGGTCGGCTTCGTCGGCCTCGCGGTCGCGGGTCGCGCCGGCGCGGTAGTCCTCGCAAGATGCGTGGATGCGGCTCGGCTCGTTCCAGCTCTGGCGGTAGGCCGCGAGCGCCCGCGGATCGAAGGCGTCGAGCGTGCCGTCCTTCGACCAGCCCTTGAGGAGCCCTTCGTAGTAGGGCAGCGGGTCGCGGCCGATCTCGGTCTCGGGCTCGGGACGGGGCCGGGAGAGGTACGCCCAGTGCCCTGGAGGCGCCGCGCCGGCCTCGATCCGCCGCCACACCGCGAAGGTCGGCAGGATGTCGAGGAGCACGAGCCGCTCGACGCGGCCCGGCTCGTCAAGCGCCAGGCGGTAGGCGACTCGCGCGCCCCGGTCGTGGCCGGCGAGCGCGAAGCGGACGTGCCCGAGCTTTTCCATGACGGCGACGACGTCGCGGCCCATGGCGCGCTTCGCGTAGGTCTCGTGGGCGGGGTCCCCCTTCGGCGCCGACGACCAGCCGTAGCCGCGCAGGTCCGGGCACACGACCGTGTGCGTGCGGGCGAGCGCCGGCGCGATGCGGTGGAAGCAGGCGTGCGTCTCGGGGAACCCGTGCAGGAGCACGAGCGGCGGCCCGCTCCCGCCCGAGCGCGCGAAGATGCGCCCCGCCGGCCCGTCGATCCAATGCGACGCGAAGCCGGGGAAGAGGTCGTCGGTCATGGGCTCAGGTATTAGGGCCGCCACGCCGGCACGATATCAGTCCGGGCGAAGTCGTCACCCTTGAAGAGCAGCGGCAAATTGCGGGACTTCGCGAGGGCGTAGGCGAAGCAGTCTCCGAAGTTGAGCTTCGCGGGGTGCCGACCCTTGCCGAACGCGAGGAGAGCATCGATGGCCAACTTCTGCTGAGGCTCGTCGACGGCCTCGGCGCTCAGGCCCAGCTTGGCCACAAGACGCTCGACTTGCTCTCGGGTGGCGCCGATCCGCCGACCACACAGCACCGACATGGTTTCCACCACGGTCACCACGGAAATCAGTGCGATCTCGGACTGGTCGATGAGGGTGATGAAGGCCGGAGCTTCGTTTTCTTGGCGAAAGATGGCGACGAGCGCCGAACTGTCCACGACCATCAGTCAAAATGACCCTCGTCGTTGTAGCCGACGATGTCATCGTCGCTCAGGTGCTCGTTGGCGCGAGGCAACGCATTCAACTCGGCAAGAAGCTGCGCCAGCCCTTCGTGGTCGACGCGTCCCTTGCGCTTCGGCGCTGTCGCGGCAAGGCGGTCGTCCACCGCTTTCTCGACGGCGTCGGTGAGCGTCTCCCCGTTCTGCTTGGCAAGGGTGCGAATTTTCCGCTCCACACGTTCTGCTCGGATCAGCACAGCCATGATATATACCTCTTCGAGAAAGTATATATCACTCCGGCGTTCGCGTCATCAGACCTTGCTTCGCTCCACTGCCCGCCGCCCGATATCGCGCCGGAAAAAACCCCCGGGCCAGTCGATCCGCTCCACCGCCGCGTAGGCGCGCCTCTGAGCCTCGGCGATGCTGCGACCGAGAGCGGTGACGTCGAGCACACGCCCGCCGTCAGCGAGGAGGCGAGCGCCGTCGCGTTTCGTGCCGGCGTGGAAGACGAGGACGTCGTCCATGGCCTCGGCTTCGGCGAGGCCGCAGATCTCGGAGCCGCGGGGGTAGGCGCCGGGGTAGCCCCTCGTCGCCATGACGACGGTGAGGGCCGCGTCGTCCGACCAGTTCAGGGAGACGTCCTTCAAGGCGCCGTCGCAGGCGGCGAGGAGGGCCGGGACGAGGTCGCTCGTCAGGCGCGGCATCAGCACCTGCGCCTCGGGGTCGCCGAAGCGGACGTTGTACTCGATGAGCTTCGGGCCTTCTGCCGTGAGCATCAGCCCGGCGTAGAGCACGCCGGTAAAGGGCGTGCCGCGCGCTTTCATGGCCTTGAGCGTCGGGGCGACGATCTCGCCCATGACCCGGGCCTCGAGCGCCGGCGTCAGCGCCGGGGCCGGCGAGTAGGCGCCCATGCCGCCGGTGTTCGGACCCTCGTCGCCGTCGAAGGCGCGCTTGTGGTCCTGAGCGGTGCCAAGGGGGATCACCGTCGCGCCGTCGCAGAGGGCGAAGAAGCTCGCCTCCTCGCCGACGAGGAACTCCTCGATCACCACCTCGGCGCCGGCGCTGCCGAGCGCTCCGCCGAGGATGTCGTCGACGGCGCCCTCCGCCTCCGCGACGGTCTGGGCCACGACCACGCCCTTGCCGGCCGCGAGCCCGTCGGCCTTGACGACGATCGGCGCGCCCTCGGCCCGCACATAGACCTTCGCGGCCGCCGGATCGGTGAAGCGGGCGAAGCGCGCAGTCGGGATGCCGGCCTCGACGCACAGCTCCTTGGTGAAGGCCTTCGAGCCTTCGAGCCGCGCCGCCGCGCGGGTCGGCCCGAAGGCCTTGATTCCCGCCGCCGCAAGGTCGTCCACGATCCCGGCGACCAGGGGCGTCTCCGGGCCGACCACCACGAAATCGATCTTCTCCTGTCGGCAGGCCGCCACGACGGCGGCGTGGTCGGAGACGTCGACCGCGAGATTCGTCCCGCATTGCGCCGTGCCGGGGTTGCCCGGCGCGACGAACAGGCGTCCGCACAGCGGGCTCCGCGAGAGCTTCCAGGCGAGCGCATGCTCGCGCCCGCCCGAGCCGATCAGAAGGATGTTCATGGGTTAAGAAGGTCCGCCCGTCGATGGCCTGTCTAGGGGCTGCTTGCCGTCGCTTCAACCGGCCGGCGCCTTCCGTCCAGCGAGGTCCTCGAGTCGGCGCTTCGCGCCGCCCGAGGATGACGTTCGCGTGAAAGAGCATCGGTCTTTGACGACGGCCGAAAAACGCGCTTTATCGCGCCCGAACCCGGGCCGCATTCAAGGTCCGGGCCGGTCCAACGGGAGAAAACGCCAATGAAGCGCCGTCAATTCCTTCAAGCCGCAGGGATCGGAGCCGCCGCGACCGCGGTCGCCATGCCGGCCATCGCTCAAGGCACGCCGGAGATCCGCTGGCGCCTGTCCTCGACCTTCCCGAAGTCCCTCGACACCCTCTACGGCGCCGCCGAGAACTTCTCGAAGTACGTGTCCGAGGCGACGGACGGCAAGTTCCAGATCCAGCCCTTTGCGGCGGGCGAGATCGTCGGCACCTTCCAGGCCTTCGACGCGGTCTCGAACGGCACCGTCGAGATGATCCAGGGCCCGGGCTACTACTACTACGGCAAGGACCCGACCTTCGCGGTCTTCGCCGACATCCCGTTCGGCCTCAACGCCCGCCAGAAGAACTCCTGGCTCATGCACGGCGGCGGCAACGAGCTCGTGAACGAGTTCCTGGCGAAGTTCAACGTCCACGCGATCCCCGGCGGCAACACCGGCACCCAGATGGGCGGCTGGTTCCGCAAGGAGATCAAGACCACGCAGGACCTGCAGGGCCTGAAGTTCCGCATCGCCGGCATCGCCGGGCAGGTGCTGCAGAAGCTCGGGGTCGTGCCGCAGCAGATCGCCGGCGGCGACATCTACCCGGCCCTCGAGCGCGGCACCATCGACGCCGCCGAGTGGGTCGGCCCCTACGACGACGAGAAGCTCGGCTTCAACAAGGTCGCGCCGTTCTACTACTACCCGGGCTTCTGGGAGGGCGGGCCGACGGTGCACATGTGGTTCTCGAAGCCGAAGTGGGAGGAGCTGCCGAAGGCCTACAAGGCGATCGTCGAGAGCGCGTGCGTCCACGCCTCGATGGACATGACGGCGAAGTACGACGCCAAGAACCCGGCCGCCCTGCGCCGGCTCGTCGGCGCCGGCGCCCAGCTTCGCCCCTTCCCGCAGGACGTGATGGAAGCCTCGTTCAAGGCCGCGAACGAGGTCTACGAGGAGGTCTCGGGCAAGAACGCCGACTTCAAGAAGATGTACGAGAGCCTGCGCGCCTTCCGCAACGAGGAATACCTCTGGTGGCAGGTCGCCGAGTACACCTTCGACAACTTCATGATCCGGGCGCGGGCGCGGGGCTGACGCCTCCACTGTCGTCCCCGGCCGGAGCGAAGCGGGGGGAAGGGGACCCAAGCCCATGCGGGGTGTGGGTCCCCTTCCCTCGCCTCCGCTCCGCTTCGGCTCGCCGGGGACGGCAGTGAGCCTGCCATCGCCATTCCTTGGCCGGCACGCTAAATAGCGGCGATGCTCGCCGAGACCGCCGCGCCCGCGCCCGTCAGCAACGCCCCCGAGTGGTCGGTCTCCGACCTCGCGCAGGCGCTCCGGCGCACGCTGGAGGACGCCTTCGGGCACGTGCGGCTGCGGGGCGAGATCTCGGGCTACCGCGGCCAGCATGGGTCGGGGCACGCCTACTTCAGCCTCAAGGATGCCGACGCCTGCATCGACGCGGTGATCTGGAAGAGCAGCTTCTCGCGCCTGCGCTTCAAGCCGCAGGAGGGCCTGGAGGTGATCGCGACCGGCAAGGTCACGACGTTCCCGGGACGCTCGAAGTACCAGATCGTCGTCGAGTCCCTTGAGCCCGCGGGCGTCGGCGCCCTCATGGCGCTCCTCGACGAGCGCCGCCGCAAGCTCGCCGCGGAAGGCCTGTTCGACGCCGCCCGCAAGAAGCCGCTGCCGTTCCTGCCCCGCGTCGTCGGCGTCGTGACCTCGCCGACCGGCGCCGTCATCCGCGACATCCTGCACCGCCTCTCCGACCGCTTCCCGCGCCATGTGCTCGTGTGGCCCGTGCGGGTGCAGGGCGAGACCTCGGCCGAGGAGGTCGCGGCGGCGATCCGCGGCTTCAACGCCCTTCCCGAGGACGGCCCGGTGCCGCGGCCGGACGTCCTGATCGTGGCCCGCGGCGGCGGCTCGCTCGAGGACCTGTGGGGCTTCAACGAGGAGATCGTGGTGCGGGCGGCGGCGGAGAGCCGCATCCCTCTCGTCTCGGCGGTCGGGCACGAGACCGATACCACCCTCATCGACCACGCCGCCGACCGCCGCGCCCCGACGCCGACCGCCGCCGCCGAGATGGTGGTGCCGGTCTGGGCCGACCTCCTGCGCAACGTCGCCGAGCTCGGCCACCGCCAGCGCGCCTGCGCCCTCAAAGGCTTGGAGCACCGGCGCACGGCCCTGCGCTCGGCCGCCCGCGCCCTCCCCGGCCCCGACGCGCTCCTCGGCCCCCAGCGCCAGCGCCTCGACCTCGCGACCGCGCGCCTCAAGCCGGCGCTTGCGCGCCTCGCCCGCCTCGACGAGACGAGGCTCGCGGCATTGGCGCAGGGCCTCGCTCGCCACTCGCCGCGGGCGATGCTGCGCGAAGCCGCGGCACGCCTGGCAGCCCTCGGCGATCGTCCCGCGGCGGCGCTGCGGCGGCAGATCGAGGCGAGGCGCGAGCGTCTGCCGCGGGTCGCAGACCGGCTCGGACAGACGATTGCGGCCCAACTCGACCGACACCGTGAGCGCCTGCCGAGAGCCGCATCCCGCATGGAGCAGCTCTTTTCCATTCAGCGGGAACGACGACAGCAAAGACTTACCGTCGCGGCTCAACTGCTGGAGAGCTACAGCTACAAGTCCGTGCTGGAACGGGGCTTCGCCCTGGTGCGGGACGCAGAGGGAAAGCCCGTCCGCCGCGCCGCCGGGGTCAGGCCCGGGGACGCACTCGCGATCGAGTTCGCGGATGGCATCGCCCGCGCGACGGCCGAGGGCGGCGCGGAAGGCGGCGGCGGCAAGCCTGCGCGGCGCAAGGCGTCCGCGCCGCCGCGCCAGGGCACCCTCTTCGAGCCGTAGCCAGCCCTCTTACAAAGCTTCCCCCCGCATCAGCCGCGGCGTCCCGCCGGCGAGGCCCGCCGCCTCGCGGATGAAGAACCTTTTCAATGCCGGCATGCGATCGACGAGGCCGAGGCCGAGGTCGCGGATGAGGCGCACGGGCAGCGCGTCGTTCGAGAACAGGCGGTTGAGGCCGTCGGTCACGACGCCCATGGCGAAGGTGTCGAAGCGGCGGGCGCGCTCGTAGGTGCGCAGCACCTCGTCGCCGCCGGGGTCGAGGCCGAGCCGCACGGCGTCGGCGACCGCCTCGGCCAGCGCCGCGGCGTCCTTGAGGCCGAGGTTGAGGCCCTGGCCGGCGATCGGGTGGATGACGTGCGCGGCGTCGCCCAAGAGGGCGAGGCGCTCGGCCGAAAAGCGCCGGGCGATGCCGAAGGCGAGCGTATGGGCCTGGAGCCGCGTCTCCAGGGCGATGCGCCCGAGCTTAAGGCCGAAGCGGCGCTCGACTTCGGCAAGCTGGTCTTCAGGGTCGAGGGCGAGGAGGTGCGGCACGCTCGCCTCGGCCTCGGTCCACACGATCGAGGAGCGGTGGCCGAGCGTCCCGCCAGGCGCAAGCGGCAGCATGGCGAAGGGGCCGGAGGGCAGGAAGTGCTCGACGGCGCGGCCCTCGTGGTCGCGCTCGTGCGCGACCGTCGCGACGATGCCGCTCTGCGGGTAGGACCAGCCGACCCAGCCGATGCCGGCCGCCTCCCGCAGGCGCGAGCGCGCTCCGTCGGCGGCGACGAGGAGGTGGGCCTCGAGCGCCCCGTCCGGGAGCCGCACCGAGACCGCGCCGTCGCCGCTCTCGAAGCCCGCGACGGGCGCCGCGCGCAGGTCCGCGCCGGCCGCGCGCGCCGCCGCGATCAGGGCCGCCACGAGCGCGCCGCTCTCGACCATGTGGGCGAAGGGCTCGCCGGGCTCCGCCTCGCCGTCGAAGGTCAGGAACACGGGCCGGATCGGATCGGCGACCCGGCTGTCGGTGATGACCATGTCGAGGATGGCTTGCGCACCCGCCTCGATCTTGGGCCAGACCCCAAGCGCCTGCAGCATCCGGCGGGCGCCCGCCGCGACCGCGTAGGCGCGCCGGTCGCCGGCCGGGTCGCGGTTGAGGCCCGGATCGCATAAGGTCACGCCGAGGGCGGACCCGAGGGCCTGCTTCAGGGCGAGCGCGAGCGACAGCCCGGCGACGCCGCCGCCGGCGATCACGACGCGCCAGGATGCGGGCGGTGCGGGAGCGTGGGGATCGGGCATGGCCCTTTGTGCTCCCGCTCGCGGGCGCTGTCACCCGGGAGAATCGTCAGCGCCCGGTGAGGCAGGGGCGGTGCGAGCCCGAGGCGCCCCAGGCCGGGGGCCGGAAATCTTCGCCGAGGCCGAGATCGCGGCCGGCCGCCCGCCATCCGGGATCGCCCGCGAGCACGGCGGAGGGGGTGAGGGCGTTGTCGATCTTCTGGCCCCTCTCGCGGCCGACCGCCGGCCGGTTCGCCGGCTCGGGCCGCGCCGAGGCGGTGCGCACGGACGGCGCGGGCGCGTCCATGCAGCGCCGCCAGCGGTACGCCACGGCGACGGCGCCGCGGCCGAGCGACGGGCGCAGGAGATAGGCCGTGTCGGCGGCGTAGCGGTAGCTCGCCGGCGCCGGCGGCGACGCGTGCACCGGCGCCGGCGTGTAGAGGTACTCGTACTCCGGCGTCGAGCGGTACTGCGCCGAGACGAGGGGGTTGCGTACGAACGAGCCGCGGACGTGAGGGCGGTCGTAGGGCGCGAGCGAGAAGGCGGCCGTGTAGGCGGACGGCTTCGCAAAGCGGGGACGGCCGTCCTCGGCCTCGTCCCACGTGGCCTTCTTCGCCCGCTCCGGTCGGCTGGCGGCCTTCGCGCGCTCGGCTGCGGCCGCCGGGGCGGCGAGCGCCGGCCCGAGCCCGGCGGGCAGCCGTCCGGAGTCCGACAGGACGACGACCGCCATCAGCCCTCCGGCGAGAACGAGGCTAAAGCCTCTATGCATCCTAAGACCCCATCCCATTCGGGCCGACGATAGGCGCGAAACGTGAGCCGATGGTAAGCACAAGTGCCGGCCCGTTACCGCAACGTCCTTTGCCTCGGTTTCGTTTCGCGCGAAGCACGGATGAAGCTATGAGGGTTGCTCATGCTTGCGTGCCTCCTGCTGGCGCAACCGCCATAACTCTCCTCATGCTGAGGTGCGAGCCGCAGGCGAGCCTCGAAGCACGCACAGGGGCTGGCGCCGCACCGGCATGGTGCGTCCTTCGAGGCTCGCGCTCCGCGCGAGCACCTCAGGATGAGGAGTTGGGAGCTGCGCCCAAGAAACGGCGGCTGCGTCGAGCTTGACGGCGCCGCGGCGGCCCGTCCACATGCGGCCCGCCCCGCACCAGGACTCCCGCATGTCCCGCGCCGTCGACGACCTCCTGAAGATCCTCGATCTCGAGCGGCTCGAGATCAATCTCTTTCGCGGGAACAGTCCGCAGGTCGGGTGGCAGCGGGTGTTCGGGGGGCAGGTGATCGGGCAGGCCCTCGTCGCGGCCTGCCGCACCGTCGAGGGGCGCCAGCCGCATTCGCTGCACGCCTATTTCCTCCTCGGCGGCGACCCCAAGGTGCCGATCATCTACGAGGTCGACCGCCTGCGCGACGGGCGCAGCTTCACGACCCGGCGGGTGATCGCGATCCAGCACGGGCGGCCGATCTTCGCCATGTCGGCGTCGTTCCACGCCGAGGAGCCGGGTTTCGAGCACGCCTTCACGATGCCGGACGTGCCCGGCCCCGAGGCGCTGCCGACCGAGGGCGACATCAAGGCCAACGTCATGCCGATGATGCCGGACCCGGTGCGGGCCTACTACGAGCGCGAGCGCCCGATCGAGCTGCGCCCCGTCGAGTACCGGCGCTACCTCTCCCGCGATCCGATGGAGCCGAAGTTCAACGTCTGGATCCGCACGACGGGGCGCCTGCCGGACGATCCCGCCATTCACCAGTGCGTCCTCGCCTACGCCTCCGACATGACGCTCCTCGACTCGGCGCTGATCGCGCACGGGCGCACCGTGTTCGAGCGCTCGATCCAGGCCGCGAGCCTCGACCACGCGCTCTGGTTCCACCGCCCGTTCCGGGCCGACGACTGGCTGCTCTACGCCCAGGACAGCCCGAGCTCGTCGTCCGCCCGCGGCTTCTCCCGCGGCCTGATCTTTTCCCGCGACGGGACGCTCGTCGCCTCCGTCGCGCAGGAAGGGCTGATCCGGCCGCGGGACGACCTCGCTTAGAAGCGTCAGCGGGGACGCGGCTTTACGGGGCCGGCCCGGACCGAGCCCGTCGCGGTCACGTCTGCCTCGGGGGCGTAGAGGACGACCCGGTCGACGCCGGTCATGTCGAGGGCGCGGGCGGCGGCGCGGGAGAGGTCGATCACCCGGCCCTTCGTGAACGGCCCGCGGTCGGTGATGCGCACCGTGACCGAGCGGCCGTTGCGCTGGTTGACGACCTTGACCTCGCTCCCGAACGGCAGGGTGCGGTGGCCGGCCGTGAACGCGCCGGCGTTATAGTGCTCGCCGCTCGCGGTGCGGTTCTTGAGGTCGTACCAGGCGGCGAGCCCGCGGCCGATTTCTTTGAGAGGCGGCGACTCGCGCCCCTCGCCGCAGCCCGGGGCGCCGGGGGCGGTGCAGCCATCGGCGGGCGCGGGCCGCGCCAGCGCGTGCAGCGGGCCGGCGGGGCTCGGGTCGAAGAGGGCCTTGAGGTCGCGCGGCGGCCCGTCCGCCGGAGGGAAGAGGTTGGCGGGAGCCGGGGTCGCCGGCGCGGGCGGGCTGTCCTGTGCCAGCGCCGCACCGAAGCAGCCGACGCCGGCGAGGAGGGCGACGAGGAAGGCGCACCGCGGCGCGAGGCGCGGCTTCGAGCGGACGGTCGGCGCCTGAACGGCATACATCGGACAAAAGTCCCGGCGCGCCCCGGAGTCCGCAACGCGCCACAAGCTTGGGGGTTCCGGAGCGGAAGCCGCGCATCGAAAAACAGCCGTGGCGGGGATCCTTCCCCGCTCGAATAGGAAAGAGCGGACCGCCTCAGCGGCCGCCAGGCTCGTCCGCCACCCCGACCCGGTGCCGGTAGACCATCTCCCAGCCGCGCCAGCCCGTGTAGAGCAGGATGGCGACGACGATGAACGAGATCAGGACGCCTCCGGACGGGATGCCGGGGTCGGCCGAGGCGTAGCGGCGGTACCAGTTCACGAGCGAGAGCAGGACCGCCACGACGTTGCCGAGCATGTGGTGCCAGGCGGCCGAGAGGTCGCGGATGCGCTCGTCGCCGAAGAAGTCGATGAGCCCCGCCGTCGCGGCGAGCGCCGCCATGACGAGGGCCGCGCCGAGGAGCCAGAGCGACGCCGTCGCCCACCCCGGGTTGCCGGTGCGCAGGAAGATGAGATCGCTCACGAAGGTCGCGACCAGGAACGCGACCGGGAACGGGATCAGCATCGGATGGATCGGATGGCCGGCGATCTGGGCCGTGGTCTCGGGATTACGCATGACGAACCTCCCAAGGTCGATGAACGAAATAACAATCCAACGGCCACGCTCGTTCCGCGCCGCCAAGCTTGGCCGTATCGTATACAGATATGCGAATTCCCGCTCACCCGAAGTCATGCACGTGTTTTTCAGCTTTTGCGGCTATGCCCGGAGCGTGATTATCCTTAAGGATATATCGGTAGGTTCTCATAAAGAGCATTGCGCCGCGACCTAACCTTTGTTGAAGAGGGGGCTATGGGGGATCTGGCCTTCAGCTACGCCGACGAGGCGTTTTCGTTCGTCGAGGGACTCGACAGGATCGGCGACACGGACGGCGTCATGACGGCGATGGAGAAATCGCTCGCCGTCTTCGGCTTCGAGAACTTCATCATCACCGGCCTGCCGAACCCGAAGGAGCGCTTCGAGGAGCTCGTCGTCGTCCGCAAGTGGCCGGCCGGGTGGTTCGAGATCTACGCCCAGGAGGACTACGTCCGGGTCGACCCGGTGATCCGCCTGTGCGGGCGCACGGTCCACCCCTTCGAGTGGTCGGAGGCGCCATACGACCCCGAGCGCGAGCCGCGGGCCCTCGAGGTGATGCGCCGGGCCGTGGACTTCCGCATGACCCGCGGCTTCTGCCTGCCGATCCACGGCCTCAACGGCTACGAGGCGTGCCTCTCCATGAGCGGGGTCGACGTGGACTTGAGCCATCGCACGAAGCCCGCTATCCACCTCATGGCGCTCTACGCCTTCGAGCGGGTGCGCCAACTCGTTAATCCCGAGAACCCGCGCGACAATCCCCTGACGATCCGAGAACGCGAGGTGCTGACCTGGGCTGCGGCTGGCAAATGCGCCGCCGCGACGGCCCAGATTCTCGGCATCACCGAGCGCACGGTCGTCGCCCACCTCACCAACGCCGGCGAGAAGCTCGGCGCGGTGACGAAGACCCACGCAGTCGCCAAGGCGATCCGCAACCGCCTGATCAGTGTGTGACGCCGATGCAACTCGGCGCGGGACGCATGCACAACTGTAAGTTTTTACAATAGCGGCGCGGGGCCGAACCCGTCAGGCATTCGTCGA
>DASVVU010000037.1:0-3601 GCA_036386395.1 Beijerinckiaceae bacterium
GACAGCCTGGAGCTCTTCTATGCCGTCGACGAGGAGAACGCCGGCGAGCGCATGGACATCCTGTACGCCTCGCTCAACGTCGGCGGGGAAGTGCGCCGGGTGTACCGTCACCAGGGCGACGACGGCTCCGTCGACTACCTCGACGACCAGGGCCGCTCGCTCAAGAAGTTCCTGATCCGCAAGCCGATCGCCGAAGGCCTGCTGCGCTCCGGGTTCGGCTACCGGCGCCACCCGATCCTCGGCTACGCCAAGATGCACACCGGCGTGGACTGGGCGAACAGGATCGGCACGCCCATCATCGCGGCCGGCAACGGCACGGTGATCAAGGCGGAGTGGGACTCGGGCTATGGCCGTCGGGTCGAGCTGCAGCACGCCAACGGCTATGTCACCGCGTACAGCCACATGTCCCGCTTCGGCCGCGGCGTCGCCCCCGGCGCGCGCATGCGCCAGGGCCAAGTGATCGGGTACGTCGGCTCGACAGGCCTCTCGACGGGGCCTCACCTGCACTACGAGGTGGTGGTCAACGGCCACTTCGTGGATCCCATGAAGATCCGCGTCCCGCGCGGACGTGAGCTCGACGGCCGCCCCCTGGCGGACTTCAAGCGCCAGCGCGAACAGGTCGACGACCTGCTCAAGAAGGCCGGCGGATCGACCCGCCTCGCCCAAGGCAGCAACGGCCGGACCTAGGCGGCGAACCCGAGCGCCCCACGGATCTCGTCCGGCATGACGCCCTGCGCGCGCAAGTCGGCGAGGGCCGTCGAGCCGACGCTTTTCGACAGCTTCAAGCCGCCCTCCCCTCGAATCAGGGGGTGATGGTGGTAGCGCGGCGTCGCCAGCCCGAGCAGGCGCTGCAGGAGGACGTGCAGGTCCGTCGCGGCCTCGAGATCGGCGCCGCGGACCACGTGCGTGATCCCCTGGCCCGCGTCGTCCACGACGACGGCGAGATGGTAGCTCGTCGGCACCTCCTTGCGCACCACCACGGCGTCTCCCCAGCGGGCCGGCGCCGTCGCAATCGTCTCTTCGGCGCCGTCGCGGTCGAAGCGGACGTACGACGGATCCCGGCCGACCTGGGCCCGCGCCCGATCCGACGCGAGGCGCCATGCGTGGCTCTCGCCAGCGGCAGCCCGGGCCTGCGCGGTCGCGGCCGGCAGGGAGCGGCAAGTCCCCGGGTAGAGCGCCGATCCGTCGGGATCGCGCGGCCAGGCCGCACCGCTCGCGCGCTCGCGCTCGGCCACGGCGGCGGTGATCTGCGCGCGGGTGCAAAAGCATGGATACGCGAGCCCACCCTCGCGCAAGGGCGCGAAGGCCGCACGGTACTCCTCGAAGTGCTCCGACTGCCGCCGCACCGGGCGCTCCCAGGTGACCCCGAGCCAATGGAGGTCCTCCTCGATGGCGTCGGCGAGCTCCGGCCGGCAGCGCGTCACGTCGATGTCCTCGATGCGCAACAGGAAGCGCCCGCCCCAGGCGCGCGCGAGCTCCGCGTTGAGCAGCGCCGAGTAGGCATGGCCGAGGTGGAGCCGTCCGTTCGGGCTCGGGGCGAAACGGAATACGGGTTGCGCCGGCCCAGGGCTCGGGCGATGCAGCACAGGATCAGGCACACGGATCCCCATGGCGATAATTCTCGATTCCGACCGCGTGCTCAACGAAGGCGTTCGGGCGCTCAAGCGCAAGGATCCGGTGATGAAGCGCATCATCGCCGAGGGCGCCACGCCCCCCTTGCGCAAGCGCGACCCCGGCTTCGAGGGCCTTGCGGGCATCATCGTGAGCCAGCAGCTGTCCGTCGCCAGCGCCGGCGCGATCTGGGCGCGGTTCAAGACGCGATTCGACCCGCTGACGCCGGAAGCCGTCCTGGCTGCGTCGGACGACGAGTTGCGGGGTCCCGGCCTGTCGGCCCCGAAGATCCGGACGCTCAAGGCCATCAGCGCCGCCGTGGTCGAGGGCGCGCTGCCGCTCGAGACCTTGCACGAGCTCCCCGCCGACGAGGCGCATGCGACCATGACGGCCGTCAAGGGCATCGGCCCGTGGACGGCCGACATCTATCTCCTGTTCTGCCTCGGTCACCCGGACGCCTTTCCGGCCGGCGATCTCGCGCTCCAGGAGGCGGCGCGCATCGCCTACGGCCTCGAGGCGCGCCCGACCGTCAAGGAGTTCGCCGTCCTCGCCGAGGGCTGGCGGCCGTGGCGCGGAGTCGCCTCGAAGGTGCTCTGGGCCTATTACCGGATCGCCAAGGCGCGCGAAGGCGCGCCGATCGCGTCCTGACCGGATCAGCCCATGCGACACGAAGCTTTCGGGACGACGAGCCGCGCCGTTGCCGTCGTCGGCCAGGGCACCTGGAACCTCGACGAAGCGCCTCGCACCGACGCCGTCGCCGCCGTGCGGCGCGGGCTCGACCTCGGCGCCACGCACATCGACACGGCCGAGATGTACGGTTCGGGCGCCGCGGAGGAGCTCGTCGGCGAAGCCATCTCCGGGCCGCGCGACGAGGTCTTCCTGGTCTCGAAGGTCCTGCCGCACAACGCCTCGCGCCAGGGCACCCTCGCGGCCTGCGAGCGGTCGCTCGCCCGGCTCCGGACGGACCGCCTCGACTGCTACCTCCTGCACTGGCGGGGCTCTCATCCCCTGGCCGAGACGGTCGCGGCCTTCGAGGAGCTTCGCCGCGCCGGCAAGATCCTCTCCTGGGGCGTCAGCAACTTCGACGTCGACGACCTCGACGAGCTCGCCGCCGCCGCGGGCTCGGCGCGTCCGGCGTGCAACCAGGTGCTCTATCATCTGAAGGAGCGCGCCATCGAGCACGCCGTGCTGCCGTGGTGCGAGGCGAACGGCGTCGCCGTCACGGCGTACAGCCCGTTCGGACAAACCGACTTCCCGGCCCCGGGCTCGGCGGGAGGGCGCGTGCTCGCCGGCGTCGCAGCCGCGCACGGCGCGACGCCGCGGCAGGCCGCGCTGGCGTTCCTGACGCGCGCTCGATCGGTGTTCGCGATCCCCAAGGCCTCGACGCCGGAGCACGTGGCCGAGAATGCAGCCGCAGGCGACCTGCGCCTCGCGCCCGCCGAGGTCGCCGCCATCGAGGCCGCCTTCCCGCTCGGGCGCCGTCCCCGCTCCCTCCCGATGCTCTAAAGGCGCCTTCGATGCCGTCCTCCATCACCGGCCCCCGCCTCGCGCCCGCGTCCGGCACGGCGAAGCAGCTCGTGGTCTTCCTGCACGGCTACGGCGCCGACGGCGACGACCTCATCGAGATCGGCCGCCAGTGGCAGCGCTGGCTTCCCGATGCCGCCTTCGTGGCGCCGCACGCGCCCGAGCTGCTGCCCGGCCAGCCCGCGGGCCGGCAGTGGTTCGCCCTGACCTTCCGCGATCCGCACGAGCGCTGGCGCGGGGTCAACCATGCTGCGCCCGGCCTCGAGGCTTTGCTCGAGGCGGAGCTGGCTCGCGTACAGCTCCCGGCGTCGAAGCTCGCCCTCGTCGGCTTCAGCCAGGGGACCATGATGGCGCTGCACCTCGGCCTGCGCCGGCTGCAGCCGCCCGCCGCGATCGTGGGTTACTCGGGCCTCCTCGTGCTCGAGGAAGGCAAGGGGCCCGAGAGCCTCGCCGGGCAGGTCCGGGC
>DASVVU010000038.1:0-11352 GCA_036386395.1 Beijerinckiaceae bacterium
AGGTAGTCGCCGAAGCGCACCGACGAGATGCCGTCGAGGGTGACCTCGACGTTGTCCTGGAAGAAGTTGCGCAGGCTCGTCGACAGGAGCCGGACCATCCTGTCGAAGATGATCTCGAGCATCGGCAGGCGCTCGTACGAGACGACGCCCGAATCGACGATGGCGCGGATGCCGCCGGCGCCCGTCGCCGACAGCTCGTGCAGCGAGAAGCCCGAGATCAGGTCGATCTCGTCCTGCGACAGGATGCGGTCGGCGCCGGCGAGGTCGCCGGAATCCTCGCCCGCGCCCTCGTCGATCATGGTGGCCCATTCGGCCGCCATGTCGCTGGCGTTGGTGGAGGCGCCCTGCTCGGCGAGCGCCGCGCCCCATTCGTCGGCGAGCGAGGCCTCGCCGCTGTCGGCCGCGGCCTTGGCGGCGCCGTTCTTCTGCTCGGCGAGGGCTGCCGCCCAGTCGTCGTCGAGGGCCGGATCTTCGGGTTGCGCCACGGGGTCCCGCCTACTGAACGATGATGTCCTTGAACAGCACCGCGTCGACCTTCGCCGGATAGACGGCGACGTTGACCCGGCGCAGCAATTCCTCGCGCAGGCGGTAGACGCCGGCCGAGCCCTCGAGGTCGCTCGCCCGAAGCTCGCGCACGAAGACCTGGAAGGCGTCCTCGATGCGCGGGAGCAGCGGCTGAATCTCGGCGATGAGCTTCTGGTCCTTGACCTCGAGCGCCGCGCGGAACTTGAGCACCTTCGGGCGCTCCTGGTTCGGCTCGTTCGCGAGATTGATCATCATCTCGCGGATGTCGACGAAGGCGACGGGCTTCACCGTCTTCTGCGTCTCGGCGGTATCGCCCCCGCGGTGCGCGTAGAACCAGTACCCGCCGCCGCTTAGCCCGAGGAGCGCGACGAGCCCGGCGGCGCCGAGGATCAACAGCTTCCTGGAGCGGGGCTTGGCCTCGCCTTCGGCGGGCGAAGCTGCGGCCTCCGCCTCCTCGCCCTTCTTCGGTTTCTTGGCCATGCGGCCCAAGCCCCACCGTCGCGACGGAACGCCGCCGGGAGATGGTCCGGCGGCCGTTTCGACAGTGGCTACTTAGGGTTAATGCGGCGTTAAGTCCGGGGCGCGCTCACACCACCCCGATCCAGCGACCGAGGAGCCACAGGAGCAGGGCGACCCAGAGGCCGTTGACCGCGAGCGCGCCGAGGAGCGCAGCCACGGGCCAGCGCGGGTCGCGGCGCGCCGGGGCAACGGTCGCGCCATCGCTGGGCTCGGACGCGTCGTCCCGTTTCGGGACGGCTGCGTCGGGCAGGGTCCCGGGATCGGGCATCACGTCCGGTTCGGGGATGAATTCGGGCCGCCTCGCGTGCATGGCCGCCTCCTCTTGCGTCCATTTGCGGACCGCGGTGCAGGAAGGCTGCCGGTCCTGCCGGGCGCGCCGGCGTATCGGCCGGCAGGGTGAACGGCGGGTTACGGCAAACCGGCAGCTCTTGCCGAGTCGGAATTGCCGCGTCCCCCTCATTCGGCATTCCGGAGGATGGCGCGCCTCCAAGCTAAACTCTTCTCATCGTTCGGTTTTCAGTCCCAGCACGTATTGGCACGGCTCCTGCCACACCCCTTTCGCCAAGCCCGCGCTGGGGAGCGTCGAGGGTTTAGCGGGGAAAGGGCTTTTAGCCCGTCACAGCGGGGGCGGTTCCATGGAGAACGCGGCTCTCATCGGCCTGTCGCGGCAGATCGCGCTCGGCCGTGAGCTCGACGTCATCGCCAACAACATGGCGAACGTCTCGACCAACGGGTACAAGGCGCGAAGCTCGCGCTTTTCCGAGTACCTCATGCCGGGCGCGAGCGCCGGCGCCTTCGCGCGCGCCGACCGGCGGCTGTCGTTCGTGGCCGAGGCCGGCACGGCGCTCGACCCGACGGCGGGCGCGATCGAGCGCACCGGCAACCCGCTCGACGCGGCGATCAAGGGCGACGGCTTCTTCGTGGTGCTGACGCCGCAGGGCGAGCGCTACACCCGCAACGGCGCCTTCACCCTCGACGTCAAAGGGCAGCTCGTCACGAGCGACGGTCACACCGTCATGGGCGAGAGCGGCCCGATCGCGTTCAGCCCGCAGGAGACCGGCATCGAGATCGGCGCCGACGGCACCGTCTCGACGACGCAAGGCCAGCGCGGGAAGCTGCGCCTCGTGCGCTTCGCAGACCCTCAGGCGCTGCGCAACGAGGGCGCGAACGTCTTCTCCTCGACCGCCCCGGCGCAGGCCGCCGGCACGGCGGCGCAGGTGCAGTCGGGCTCGCTCGAGCGCTCGAACGTCAAGCCGGTCCTCGAGATGAGCCGGCTCATCGACGTGAACCGCTCCTACACCTCGATCTCCTCGATGCTGTCGCGGATGGACGAACTGCGCCGCACCGCCATCTCCCGCCTCGCCGACGCCACCGCCTAAGGACAACAGCCATGCGCGCCCTCCACACCGCCGCGACCGGCATGATGGCCCAGGAACTCAACGTCCAGGTCATCTCGAACAACATCGCGAACCTGCGCACCACCGGCTACAAGCGCCAGCAGACGCACTTCCAGGACCTGCTCTACCAGCACCTGCGCCGGGCGGGCTCGGCGACCTCGGACCAGGGCACGCAGCTCCCGTCCGGCATCTCGATCGGCTCCGGCGTCAAGGCCGCCTCGACCATCCGGGCCATGGCGCAGGGGAACCTGACCTCGACCGAGCGCGACTACGACGTCGCGATCCGCGGCGAGGGCTTCTTCCGCATCCGCATGCCCGACGGGCGCACCGCCTACACCCGCGACGGCTCCTTCGACCTCGACTCGCAGGGTCAGCTCGTCACCCGCGACGGCTATCTCGTCGAGCCCGGCATCACCGTGGCGCAGACCGCGAAGAGCGTCACGATCACGGCGGCGGGCCAGGTCCAGGCCATGCTGCCCGGCCAGACGGCACCGCAGGACGTTGGGCAGCTCCAGCTCGCCCGCTTCGTCAACAAGACCGGTCTCGAATCGATCGGCGACAATCTCTTCCTCGAGACCGCGGCCTCGGGGCCGGCCATCGACGGCAACCCCGGAGCGGAGGGCTTCGGCAACCTGCAGCAGTCCCACCTCGAGGAGGCGAACGTCAACGCCGTGACCGAGCTGTCCTCGCTCATCGCGGCGCAGCGCGCCTACGAGATGAACGCCAAGGTCGTCACCGCCGCCGACCAGATGCTGTCGTCCTCGACCCAGATGATGCGCGGCTAAAGGAGCGCAGCGATGATCCTCGACCCCGCCGTCCCGCCGCTCGCGCCGATGCGCGCCGGCCGCGTGCCCCTCATGGCGATGCTGCGCATTGCGCTGGCGCTCGCAGCGCTCGCCGTTCTTCTCGGCCCCGTGCTCGCGGCGGAGCCGCTGCGGCTTCGTGCCGAGGTCGCGGCCGAAGGCGACGTGCTCACCCTCGCGGACCTCGTGGAGGGCGTCTCGGGCGCCGCCGCCGCGGCGCCGGTGTTCCGCGCGCCGCCGCCCGGCCAGAGCGGCACGATCCAGGCCCGCCGCATCGTCGAGGCCGCAGCCCGCCTCGGGCTCGCCGTCGAGAGCGACAAAGGCCAGGTGCTCGTGACCCGTGCGGCCCGCCGCATCGGCGCAGCCGAGATCGAGGTGGCGTTGAAGCAGGCTTTGGAGCTGCGGCACGGCGTCGACGCCCGCGCGCTCTCGTTCGCCCACGACGGCGCCCCACCGTCGCTCACCGTCGCGACGGACGCGGCCGGGCCCGTGACCGTGGACGAGGTCTCCTACGACCGGCGCAGCCGGCGCGTCTCGGCCGTGGCCTTCGTCGGCGACCGCCGCGCCGCCGTGCGGATCGCCGGCACCGCGACCGAGCTCGTCGAGGCCGCGGTGCTGACCCGCGCGCTCAACCGCGGCGAGACGGTCCAGGCCTCCGACTTTACGGTCGAGCGGCGGGCGAAGGAGACCCTCCCGGGCGACGTCCAGCCGGACGCCTCGGCGCTCGTCGGCCGCGTCGCCCGGCGGGCGCTGTCGGCCGGCGCCGTGGTGCGCTCCGGCGACCTCGGCAAGGCGGAGGTCGTCGCGCGCGGCGACATCGTCACCGTGTTCTACGAGATCCCCGGCCTGACCCTGACGCTGCGCGCCCGCGCCACCGAGGCCGGCGCGCAGGGCGACACCATCGGGGTCCTCAACGTCCAGTCCAAGAAGACCCTCCAAGCGACGGTCGTGGCCCCCGGCAAGGTCGCGGTCTCGGCTGCGACGCCGGGCACGCTCGCCGCCGCCCAACCCGCCGTCACCGCCGCCGCCTCGACCGCCAATCCGTAAGAGAGTTCGCGACCATGTTCCTTCTCCCCTCCCCTGCCGCGCGCCTTGCCGTCCTCGCGCTTACCGCTGCGGCGCTCGGCGGCTGCGGCGCCGCCGACCGGCTCGCCGGCATCGGCAAGCCGCCGGCGCTCGCGCCGATCGAGGACCCGACGGCACAGCCCGGCTACAAGCCGGTGCGCCTGCCGATGCCCGATCCGCAGACCGTCGCCTTCGCCTCGAACTCGCTCTGGCGCCAGGGCTCCCGCGCCTTCTTCAAGGACCAGCGCGCGGCCCGCGTCGGCGACCTCGTCACGGTCAGGGTGAAGTTCACCGACCAGGCCCAGATCAACAACCAGACGAGCCGCACCCGCACCAACGCCGAGAACATGGGCATGGGCGGGATGTTCGGCCTCGAGACCGAGCTCACCAAGATCCTGCCCGACGGCACCAAGGCCGATGCGCTCGTCAAGACCGACTCGAACTCGAAGAGCGAGGGCGCGGGCACGATCCGCCGCTCCGAGCAGCTCGTGACGAACGTCGCCGCGATCGTGACGCAGGTGCTGCCGAACGGGAACCTCGTGGTCGAGGGCAAGCAGGAGATCCGCGTCAACTTCGAGGTGCGCGAGCTCATCGTCGCCGGGGTCGTGCGGCCCGAGGACATCGAGGCCGACAACACCATCGATTCGACCAAGATCGCCCAGGCCCGCATCGCCTACGGCGGCCGCGGCCAGATCACCGACGTGCAGCAGCCCCGCTACGGCCAGCAGGTCATGGACGTGCTGCTGCCGTTCTAGGCTCCACCCTTTCAGAGTTCCCCGAGGACGCCGGCACGCTCCCCACGTTCAGCCGGCCCTCGGACGCGGCCCCGGCCCCCCGCCGGGGCCGCTTTCCTTTTCCGGCTCCATTTCCCGTATGATGGGCCATGCCCCAGCCCATCGCCTCCGTGACTCACAACGGCGTCGCGCTCGATGTGGTCGTCGCCGACATCACGACGCTCGCCGTCAACGCCATCGTGAACGCTGCGAACACCTCGCTCCTCGGCGGCGGCGGGGTCGACGGGGCGATCCACCGGGCGGCGGGGCCGGGGCTTCTGGAGGAGTGCCGCAAACTCGGCGGCTGCGCGCCCGGCGAGGCCAAGATCACGGCGGGCCACCGGCTCCCGGCGCGGCACGTGATCCATACGGTCGGGCCGGTCTGGCGGGGCGGCCACAACGGCGAGGACGCGGTGCTCGCGAGCGCCTATCGCCGCTCTCTCGAGGTCGCGGCCGAGCACAGCCTGCGGACCATCGCCTTCCCGGCGATCTCGACCGGTGTCTACGGCTTCCCGGCCGAGCTCGCCGCCCGCATCGCGGTCGCGACGGTCCGCGCCGCGGTCTCGCCGGAGCGCTTCGACAAGGTGATCTTCTGCTGCTTCAGCGAGCCGAGCGCGCGGCTCCACGTCGAGGCCTTGGCGGCGCCGGCCTGACCGCCCTGGGATGGCGGTACGGAATCTTTCGAGCCTCGCGGCGATCCAGCCAGCCGGTCAGGAAATAAACGGCAATGCCAGCCGCAAGCAGCATCAGCGGGGCACCGACGAACGCCAGGAACTCGATGCTGCTCAATGGCCCGCCCTCAGTCGTCGCGGTACACCCGCTCGTTGCGCTCGTGGCGCTCCTGCGCCTCGATCGACATCGTGGCGATGGGGCGGGCCTCGAGGCGGCGCAAGGAGATCGGCTCGCCGGTCTCCTCGCAGTAGCCGTAGGTGCCCTCGTCGATGCGGGCGATGGCGGCGTCGATCTTGGCGATGAGCTTGCGCTGGCGGTCGCGGGCTCTGAGCTCGATCGCGCGGTCGGTCTCGGAGGAGGCGCGGTCGGCGAGGTCGGGGTGATTCTCGCTCTCGGTCTGCAAGGCGACGAGGGTCTCCTGGGCCTCCCTGAGGATCTCGCTTTTCCAGCTCATCAGCTTGCGCCGGAAGTACTCCCGCTGGCGCTCGTTCATGAAAGGCTCTTCGTCCGACGGACGATAGGCCTCGTCGATCTTGACCATTTTTCCCATTGGCCCCTCTAGGCTCTGTTCGTTTCCTCCGCCACTCGGGTGGCTTGTGGGCGTGCCCTATAGTCGAGAAGCGGCCCGACCACAACGCGCATCAACGTCATCGAACTGCGTTGAAAATGGCCTAAATCGCGCAAGTTTCGGGCAGCCCCGACGGCCAAGGCGGCGATTCGCCCGCAAAACCGGCGCTGCGGGCAAGATTCGATCAAGGACGGGCGAGGGCTTCCGCTACGTCCTTTTCCACAAGCTCCGCGAGCGGGCGGCGGTAGTGGGTCCAGTCGAAGAACCAGTCGGCGACGTGCGCCTCCGGGCGGTCGCGGCGCCAATCGACCACCGCCGCGTTCGCCCGCCCCGCGAGGGCCGCAGCGAGCGCGGCCTTGCAGGCGCGGTTGTCGACGTCGCCGGGAGAGCCCGGCGCCGGCAGGAGCGAGCGGTAGGTCGGCGGGACGACGACGACGACCGCCGTCGCGGCCGGCAGGCCCGCGACGACCTCCCGCAGGCGCTCGGCCGCCGGGAAGCGGCCGGTCGGGTTGCGGACGTAGTCGTCCGACCTGCGCTCGAGGGCCGCGCGGCGGGCCGGATCGGTCATGTAGCCGGCCGCGACATGGGCCGGCCCGTAGTCCCAGTAGCCGTCGGGCCGGGCCCGCGCCGGGCGCCGCGACAGAAGATACCGGACTCGCGGCGGGATCTCCTCCAGGACCTGGCGGCGCAGGAGGCCGCGCACGTACTCGCCCAGGTTGCCGCTGTAGAGCCAGAACGGGAACGGCGCGTCGTTCCAGCTCGCGATCTCCGGCTCGCACCACAGCCGGTCGGCGCCGATCACGAGGGCCTGCGGCCGCGGGTGGTGGCGCAGGAACCAGTCGAGAACCGGGAACTGCTCCTTCGGCCCCGTCGCCACGATCGAGAGCTGGACGAAGGACAGGCCGGTGAGCGCGTCGAGCCGCTCGGGCAAGAGGGCCTGGATGTGCGAGTTGCCGATGATCGCGGCGTTAAAGGCGGGGTCGCGCCCGCGGCTTGCGTTCGCGGTGCGCGGCCCCTGCGGGCGCACGCCGGGCTTCAGGGCTAGGGGCGAGCGGCCGGTGTCGTAGGGGTCGAGGAGCCAGGCGGCGGCGAGCGCGACGGCGAGGAGCGCCGCGGCGCCCGCCGCGAGCGCAAGCGCGAAGCGGCGCCACGCGGCGGCGCGTAGCGCCTCAGAACTGGAAATAGATGAACTCGTAATTGGCATCGTCGCCGATCTTGAACAGCACCAGCACGAGGACGACCGCGAAGGTGACGGCGAGCGGGCGCCACGGCGGCACCTTGTGGACGAGGGTCCAGGCCGTCGGCCCGAGCATGGCGACCGCGGCGGCAAGGGCGAGGGTGCGCCAGCGGAAGCCCGCCCCCAGCGGCGCGAAGCCGAACAGGGCCTCGTACATCCGCAGCATCGCCTCGAAGCTCGTCGCCCGGAACGGCACCCAGGCCAGCACCACGAAGGCGAAGGTCAGCGCCCAGCCGAGCCACGCCGGCATGGAGAGGCCGGCGCGCCGCCACAGGACGCCGGCGCCGAGGCCGATGCCGTGCGCCACGCCCCAGGCCACGAAGGTGAGGCCGGCGCCGTGCCACAGGCCGCCGAGCGCCATGGTGGCGAACAGCGCCCAGAGCTGCACGGCAAGGCCGTGCCGGTTGCCGCCGAGCGGGATGTAGAGGTAGTCGCGCAGGAAGCGCGACAGGGTCATGTGCCAGCGGCGCCAGAAGTCGCTGAGCGACACGGCCCGGTAGGGGACATTGAAGTTCTGCGGCAGCGCGATCCCGAACAGGAGCGCGAGACCGAGCGCCATGTCGGTGTAGCCCGAGAAGTCGAAGTAGATCTGGAACGTGAAGCCGAGGGTCGCCTGCCAAGCCTCGGCCACGGTGACGGCTTTGCCCTGCGCCGCTGCCTGGAACACCGGGTTGACGTACTCGGACAGCGGGTCCCCCAGAAAAACCTTCTTGGCGAGGCCGACCGTCAGCAGCATCAGCCCGCGGGAGAAGCGCTCGGCGGCGTCGGGGCGCGCGTAGGGGCGCTCGTCGAGCTGGTGCATGACCTCGCTCCAGCGCACGAGCGGACCGGCCAGCACCTGCGGGAAGAAGCCGATGTAGAGCGCGTAGCGGACGAGGTCGTACCGCGGCGCGCGCCCGGCGCGCAGGTCGACGAGATACATGACGTGGTGGAAGGTGAAGAACGAGATGCCGAGCGGCAGCGCCACGTCGAGCCGCGGGAGGTGCAGGCCCGGGATCAGGCTCGCGAGGTCGGCGAAGAAGTTTAAGTACTTGAAGACGCCCAGCACGAGGAGGTTGAGGCCGAGCGCCAGCGGGATCAGGACCGCGGCCCGCGTCTTCCCGAACGCCTCGGCGACGAGCCAGTTGACGAGGATCGACAGCGCCAAGAGCGGGACGAAGCGCCAGTCCCAGTAGCCGTAGAAGACGAAGGACAGGAACGCGAGCGCCGGCAGCCGCCACCCGGGCCGGAAACGCTCGACCGCCCCGTGCAGCAGCAGCGCCGCGGGCAAGAAGGCGAGGAGAAAGGCGAAGGAGTTGAAGAGCATGCGCGCGGGCGCCCGTCCATCCAGCGCCGGCGGGCGGCGGTCTTGTGGGCGATGGGCGCGGAAGCGTCAACCGCGCAGGCGCGCCGCGGCCGCCTGACAGCTCGACCATCCAGCGGAGCTTCAAGTCGCGCTGGGTATACCTGTACGGTCATAGCGCGCGTTGCGCGCCTTGATCTCGCGTGTAATCTGGCGAACGCAAAGACAGCGGTTCGCCCGTGCCGGGCAGCCACATCAACGAGAAGCGGGTAGATGGCAACACTCACGGTCGAAAGTTTCTCATGCATTCAGAATGCTGTTCTCGAAACAGCGTCTCTGACGATCCTCATAGGTCCCCAGGCCAGTGGCAAAAGCGTCCTTTCGAAGCTCCTGTACTTCTTCAACGATGTCATTGACGATCAACCCATTTTCGTGGAAGACCTCACTACTTTCGAAGATTTCACCAAATATATCGAAGAAAATTTTCGCAAATCCTTTCCTCAACAGGCGTGGGGGCCTAATGCTTTTCAGGTAACGTTTGAGTCTGGTCCGCTAAAAATTTCTGTTCAACGGAGTAAGCCGCGAAAGAAATCCCCGGGGCGGCTGAGATGGACCTTTTCCGAGTTCCTTACGACTGAGTATGCCCGGATGATGGAGGAGACGAAGGCTGCCCGTGAGAAGAGTAGTCAAGAGCGCGTCAGCCGTCGCGATGAGTTTGAGCTGAACTGGCGCATTCGGCGTCGCCACGAGGAACGATTGCAAGCCGAGCTGGCGCGCGACTACGTTGCTGCGCAATTGTTCGTTCCAGCGGGACGCTCTTTCTTTACTAGCATGGGAAAAACGGTGGTTGCATTCGAACAAGGCGGCTACCTTGACCCTTTAACAATTCGGTTTGGCCGTTACTTTTTGTCAATGCGCGACTTTGCGAGCGGTCGTCACATGATATATCGGCCCCAGAGTCCGAATAAACAAAAAGAAACATTGCGCACCGAACTTGGGAAAACGCTCTTCGGTGGCGATATTAAGATGGAGCGGAACGAAGATTATGTTCAGACGGCTGATGGTCGAAAGATACCATTTTCGTACCTCTCCTCCGGGCAGCAAGAACTTCTACCGCTTTGGATCGCGCTGAACGAGTTCACGGACGACGAAGACGATGCAAACGTCATATACATCGAAGAGCCAGAGGCTCACTTGTTCCCAACTGCTCAAAGTGTATTGATGGAGTATCTCGCAGGTCTGGTGGGCGAAAGCAAGCGAAGGCGCATGTTGATTACTACGCATAGTCCTTACGTCTTGGCAAAGGTCAACAACTTCCTCAAAGCAGGCGCTCTTGCGTCCGTTCTCAGTAAGGTGCGTCAACAAGCCGTCGAACGCATAATTCCGCGCAATGCTTGGCTCAATAGTGCAGCTGTTAAAGCGTACGCGATTGTTGACCATACGTTGACCAGCCTCATTGCTGACGACGGCCTCGTAGACGCCGAATACCTTGACGGTGTCTCAGAGGAAATCGCACATGAATTTACGCAATTGTTAGGGATCGAGAGCGCTCTATGAAAATCAAGGGTGAGTGCGAGGAGGAAACCTCTGTCGAACGTATCAAGGTTGAGGAGCTTGGAAGGAAGGCTACCTTCGTTAACGAAGAGCACAATACCTATCGGAAGACGCAAATGGATGGATGTGTCGTCAAAAACCAATTGGCGGCTGACTGGGTCGTGTCGCGGGCGAACATCGGCGATGTCATCATCGAACTGAAGGGCAGGCATGTCGAGCATGCAGTGCGCCAGATAAGGGCGACAGCGGGCTTCTTAACTGATGGAGACTACCGAGAAGGCAGGCTTGCTGGACTGGTGGTCTGCACGCAATTCCCGAAAGCGAGCACGACGGTCCAGCGGGCACAAGCTGAATTCGCCCGGGCGTTCAAGGGGCCGTTGCATGTCGTCACTCAAAATCTTGAGTACGCGTTCGAGAACGTGTTGAGCTTCAAGGGTCCACATCGGTCTGACTGAAAGATGTCGAGAATGGACGGTACTCGAAACTGTGCCTAATCAGGTGCCCAGTGTACCTAAACTCGGCTCTAAGGTATTGATGCACCTACGTGGCTCAGTCTCCCAAGGTAGTGCCAGAGCGGTTAGCCGTAGTTTCGCCAATCTCCATTCCTCTCAGGACTTGCCGCCCCCATCGGCTCGTTCGTCCACCGTGTCTTCACCCCCACAACCGTCGCCTTGTCCGACTCGCAGTCGAAGGCGGGGCCGAGGCGGTCGGCGGCGGTGCGGGCAAGGGCGTTCGGGTCCTTGTTGGCCTGGGCGTCGACGAAGGCCATGACGCAGGGCTCGGCCTCGCGCGGGTCGACCCGCATGACGGCAAGGACCTGCCCGTGGCGACGGGGCCGGGCTTGCCGCTCTCGCGGTCCTTCATGGCGGCGCTGGGGCGTCAACCGCTCGACCTTTCCCGGAGGAGACCTCTGCGAAAGAAGCGGTGCGATCTCCCTCCCCCTTGCGGGGAGGGCCG
>DASVVU010000039.1:0-8059 GCA_036386395.1 Beijerinckiaceae bacterium
CCCACCCCGCTCGGCCTTCGGCCGAGTCGGCCCTCCCCGAAGGGGGAGGAAAGCCGGCGCCGCTTCAGAAAGTGCGTTCCCCAGAGGTCTCCAATCTGGAAAAGTGTGCTGGGTTCTAGGAGGAGGTGGATGCGCATCCGCCGTGTGCACGACGAGGCGAGCCACAAGGAGGCGCTGCGGGAGATCGAGCGCCTCTGGAACGCCCCGCCGGGGAGCGAGGAGCGTGAGGTCGTCGGCGTGCTCGCCGATCTCGTGGAGCTCTATGAGAGCCGGCATTTCCAGGTGCCGGACGCGGACCCCGTCGAGGTGCTGGAATACGCCATTTCCGAGATGGGCCGCAAGGAACTCGGGCAGGTGCTCGGCTCGACCTCCCGAGCCTCGGAGGTCATGAACCGGAAACGGGCCCTCACGGTCGACATGATCGACAAGATCAGCCGCGCCTGGCACCTCCCGGTCGCGGCCCTGGCGAAGCCCTACCGCGTCGACCCGTCGGCGAGAGCCAAGCCGTCCGGCACCCGCAAGCCGGCTCCGCGCGTCCGGGCAACCGCGGCCGCGGGCCGCTCCAAGTCATGAGCCTCGCCGCCAAAAGCATTGCCGCGCCCGAGCCGCTCCGGCCCTCCGTGCTCGACCCGCTGTTCGCGCCGGCAGCGGCGCTGCCGGGGGTCGGGCCGAAGATCGCGCAGCTTCTCGACCGGCTTCTCGCCGAGCCCGGGCGCCCGGCCCGTGTCGTCGACCTCCTGTTCCACCTGCCGCACGGGGGCGTCTCGCGCGAGCTCAAGGGCTCGATCGCCGAGGCGCCGATCGGCGAGACGGTGACGCTCAAGGTGCAGGTCACGGAGCACCGGCCGGGGCCGCCGCGGCGCGGCAAGGCGCCGTTCCGCATCCTCGTCGAGGACGACACCGGCGACATCCTGCTCGTGTTCTTCAACGCCCATCCGGAGCGCATCCAGGCGCTCCTGCCCGTGGGCTCGGTGCGCTACGTCTCGGGCAAGATCGAGATCTGGGACGGCTACCGCCAGATGGTCCATCCCGACCGCATCCTCGATGAGCGCCGCATCGGCGAGCTGCCCGCCGTCGAGGCGGTCTACGGGCTGACCGAAGGCCTCTCGACGAGGCTCGTCGGGAAGTTCGTCGGGACTGCCCTCGAGCGCGTGCCGGACATGCCCGAGTGGCAGGATCCGGCCTGGCTCGAGCGGAGCGGCTTTCCGCCCTTCGCCGAGGCGCTGCGCCGGCTCCACCGGCCGGCGGCCGCAGCCGAGGCGACGCCCGAGGCCGTCGCGGCGAGCCCGGCGCGAAGGCGCCTCGCCTACGACGAGCTTTTAGCGTCGCAGCTCGCCCTCGCCCTCGTGCGCAGCCGGATGCGGCGGCTGCCCGGGCGCAGCAACGCCGGCGACGGGCGCATTGCGGCGAAGATCGTTGCCGCCCTCCCCTTCGCGCTGACCAGCGCGCAGGAGCGGGCGCTGCAAGAAATCCGCGCCGACCTCGCCTCGGACAAGCGCATGCTGCGCCTCCTCCAGGGTGACGTCGGCTCGGGCAAGACCGCCGTCGCGCTGCTCGCCATGGCGAGCGCCATCGAGGCGGGCCGGCAGGCGGCCCTCATGGCGCCCACGGAAATCCTCGCGCGCCAGCACTTCGAACGGATCGAGCCCCTCGCCCGGAAAGCCGCCCTTCGCGTCGCGCTGCTCACCGGCCGCGACAAGGGCGCTGAGCGCCGCCGGGTACTGCTCGCCCTAGCGGAAGGCACCGTGAACATCGTCGTCGGCACGCACGCTCTGTTCCAGGAGGACGTGGCGTTCCGCGACCTCGGCCTTGCGGTCGTGGACGAGCAGCACCGCTTCGGGGTGCACCAGCGTCTCGCGCTCGGCTCCAAGGGCGAGGCCGTCGACATCCTGGTCATGACCGCGACGCCGATCCCGCGCACCCTGGCGCTGACCTACTTCGGCGACATGGACGTGTCGGTGCTCGACGAGAAGCCGCCGGGCCGCAAGCCCATCGCCACCCGCATCGTCTCGACGGAGCGCCTGCAGGAGGTCGCGGACGCCATCGGCCGCGCCATCAAGGCCGGCGACCGGGTGTACTGGATCTGCCCGCTCGTCGCGGAATCCGAGGCGGTCGATCTCGCCGCCGCCGAGGACCGCTACGCGGAGATGCGGGAGGTGTTCGGCGACGCCGTCGGCCTCGTGCACGGCAGGCTTGCGTCGCGGGAGAAGGACGCCGCCATGGAGCGCTTCGCCCGCGGCGACACCAAGGTCCTCGTCTCCACGACCGTGGTCGAGGTCGGCGTCGACGTGCCCGAGGCGACCGTGATGGTGATCGAGCACGCCGAGCGCTTCGGTCTCGCCCAGCTGCACCAGCTCCGCGGCCGCATCGGGCGCGGCGAGCGGGCCTCGACCTGCCTCCTCCTCTACAAGGGACCCCTCGGGCCGATGGCCAAGGCCCGCCTCGAGACGATGCGCGAGACCGAGGACGGCTTCCGCATCGCCGAGGAGGACCTGCGGCTTCGCGGCGAGGGCGAGATCCTCGGTACCCGCCAGTCCGGCCTCCCCGGCTTCCGCCTCGCCCGCACCGACCTCGACGGCGACCTCCTGGGGGCCGCCCGCGACGACGCCCGCCTCACCGTCGACCGCGACCCGCGGCTCACGGGCGAGCGCGGAAGGGCGCTGCGGGTGCTGCTCTATTTATTTGAACGAGATGCGGCGGTGCGGCTGCTGGGGGCGGGTTAGGCATCCACCGCCGTGCGCGCCGGCATCGGCGTGCCCACCAGCTGCACCACGCCCGGCAGCGGCGTGCGGCTCTCGGGCTGGATGATACCCATGGACATGAGGAGCTTGAAGGCGTCGTCGGGGGTGAGGTCGATCTCCTTGACGCGGGAGCGCTCCATCATGACGAGATAGCCGGTGGTCGGGTTCGGCGTGCAGGGCACGAAGACGCACAGGTGCTCCGCGGGCGGCAGGGCCTCGGCGAGCGCGCCGGCGGCGGGCTCGGTGATGAAGCAGAGCGACCACAGGCCCTCGCCCGGCCACTCGATCAGCCCGACCTGGCGGAAGCTCTGGCCGTCCTGCTTGAACACGGTCTCGAAGATCTGCTTCACGCCCTTGTAGATCGAGCGCACCACCGGCATGCGGGCCAGGAACACCTCGCCCATGTTGAGGAGGGACTTGCCGACGAGGTTCGCGGTGAGGAAGCCGAGCAGCGTCAGGCCGACGAAGGCGACGACGAGGCCGAAGCCGGGCAAGCGGAACGGCAGGTAGGTGTCCGGCGAGTAGCGCGCCGGCACGAGCGGCTTCATCCAGCCGTCGACGGTGTTGATGAACCACCACGTGATGTAGAGCGTGATGGCGAGCGGCCCCGCGACGATCAGGCCGGTCAAGAAGTAGTTGCGCAGGCGCGCCCGGGCGCTCGGCTGGGCCCTGCCCGCCGGCGCCCCGGGCGGGCCGGGATTCTTTGGGGGATCGCCGTCGCTCATCCGCTCGCGTCTGGTCTCGTCGAATCAAGACCTACGCGAGGGACCGGCGTGGCTCAAGGGCAGGCGGTTATGCCTGATCGGCGAAGGCGACCCCGATCTCGTTCGCCCGCCGCCAGACCATGCGGGCCCGGAACGTGCGCTCCTTGCGCGCCACCTCGAGGTCGAACGCGTCCGGCACGATGGCCGTGCCGGCGAACACCACCTTCGCCCCGCCGCCCGAGAAGTTCCGCACGATGCAGTCGATCGCGGAGCGCCCCTTGGCGAACGTCACGACGCCGCCAAGGAAGGTCCGGTTGCGGACGGTCCCACGCCGCTCGATCATGGCAAGGCTCCTCATTTCCCTGCCCGCATCATGGCACAGGAGGAGGCTCGAAGAGCCGGAAACCGTTTGTTAGGGTTAGCTCTTGCCGGGCAGCCGGGTCGCCGACTTGACGAGGTGGACGAGCCAATACGCCGGCCAGAATGCGCCGACATACACGGCCATGGTCATGCGCATGTCGTAGGGAGCGAAGGCGATCCTGCCGTGGTAGAACGCGCCGGTGAGCAACCCCGCGACCGCATAGGCGCCGACAAGATGAGGGAGGGCGCGCCGCAGCCGCGTCCGGTCCTGCGGCTTCGGCCGCACGCGGCCCTACTCCACCGTCACCGACTTCGCGAGGTTGCGCGGCTGGTCGACGTCTTTCCCCATGAACACCGCCGTGTGGTAGGCGATGAGCTGGATCGGGATCGCGTAGAGGATCGGCGCGACGATGGGGTGCGCCGGCGGCATGACGAGGGTCGCCATCGTCTCCATGGCGGCCTCGTCGGCCCCTTTTTGGTCGGTGACGAGGAGGATGCGCCCGCCCCGTGCGGCGACCTCCTGCATGTTGGAGACGGTCTTCTCCATGAGGTGGTCGTGGGGCGCGATCACGATCACCGGCATGTCCTCGTCGATGAGGGCGATCGGCCCGTGCTTGAGCTCGCCCGCGGCGTAGCCTTCGGCGTGGATGTAGGAGATCTCTTTCAGCTTCAGCGCCCCTTCGAGGGCGAGGGGATAGGACGTGCCGCGCCCGAGGTAGAGCACGTCCGTCGCCTTCGCGAGCTCGCGGTTGAGCGCCTCGATCTGCGGCTCGACCTTGAACGCCTCGGCCATGAGGCCGGGGGTCGCGATGAGGGCGTTGACGAGCTCCGTCTCCTCCGCCTTCGACAGTGTCCCCCGCGCGCGCCCGGCCGCGATGGCGAGGCAGAGGAGCACGGTGAGCTGGCAGGTGAAGGCCTTGGTCGAGGCGACGCCGACCTCCATGCCGGCGAGCGTCGGCGTGATCGCCTCGCTCTCCCGCGCCATGGTCGAGGTCTGCACGTTGACGATGGAGAGGATGTGCTGCCCCTGCGCCTTGGCGTAGCGCAGCGACGCCAGCGTGTCGGCGGTCTCGCCGGACTGCGACACGAACAGCGCCAGCTCGCCCGCCTCCAGCGGCGGCTCGCGGTAGCGGAACTCGGACGCGACGTCGATCTCGACGGGGAGCCGCGCGAGGCGCTCGAACCAGTACTTGGCGATGAGGCCGGCGTAGTAGGCCGTGCCGCAGGCCGAGATGGTGAGGCGGCGCAAGGCCTTGAAATCGACCGGCAGCGGCTGCGGCAGCTTCACGCGGGCGCCCGCGAGGTCGACGTAGTGGGCCAGCGTGCGCCCGACGACCTCCGGCTGCTCGTAGATCTCCTTCGCCATGAAGTGACGATGGTTGCCCTTCTCGGCCAAGAAGCTGCCGGCCGGGATGTGCTGGCGCGGGCGGTCGACCGGGCGGCCCTTGATGTCGTGGATCTCGGCGCCGTCGCGGGAGAGCACGGCCCAATCGCCGTCGAGGAGATAGGTGACCTCGTCCGTGAACGGGGCGAGCGCGAGAGCGTCGGAGCCGAGGTACATCTCGCCCTCGCCGTGACCGACCGCGAGCGGCGCCCCGTGGCTGGCGCCGATGAGGAGGTCGTCCTTGCCGGCGAAGAGGAAGGCGAGCGCGAAGGCGCCGCGCAGGCGCGGCAGGGCCTTCGCCACTGCCTCGACCGGGCCCTTGCCCTTGGCGATCTCGCTCGTGACGAGCTGGGCCACGACCTCGGTGTCGGTCTCGGTCTCGAACCGCACCCCTTGGGCCTGCAGCTCCTCCTTCAGCTCCCTGAAGTTCTCGATGATGCCGTTGTGGACGACGGCGAGCTTCTCGGTGGCGTGCGGGTGGGCGTTCCTCTCGTTCGGCTTGCCGTGCGTCGCCCAGCGGGTGTGGCCGATGCCGATGGCGCCGGAGAGCGGCGCCTGCGACAGCTTCACCTCGAGGTTGCCGAGCTTGCCCTCGGCGCGCCGGCGCTCCAGGCGCCCGCCGTCCTCCAGCGTCGCGATGCCGGCCGAGTCGTAGCCGCGGTATTCGAGGCGCTTCAGGGCATCCACCACCTGCATCGCGACGGCGGACTTGCCCAAGATCCCGACGATCCCACACATTCTCAGCGATCCTTAACGTCGCGCCGGTTTACCCCGGCTTGGCTGAACCTTAGCCGAATCGGGCCCGGGCGCTCCAGTCAACTTCCGTGTCGGATCATGACGACACGGGCTCCTTCGACTTTGCCTGCAACTTCCTTGCCGAGAGCTTGTCGCGCAGCGCCTTTCCCCCGCCTTGCTTAACGTCCTGCCGGGCGCGCCCGAAGGCCAGCGCATCCGGCGGCACGTCCTTGGTGATGACCGAGCCGGAGGCGACGTAGGCCCCCTCCCCGATCGAGACCGGAGCGACGAGGGAGGAGTTGGTGCCGACGAAGGCGCCCTTGCCGATCTCGGTGCGGTGCTTCGAGAAGCCGTCGTAATTGCAGGTGACGGTGCCGGCGCCGACGTTCGCGCCCTCGCCGACCGAGGCGTCGCCGAGATAGGCGAGGTGGTTCGCCTTGGCGCCGGCGCCGAGCGCGGCGTTCTTGACCTCGACGAAGTTGCCGACCCGCGCCTTCTCGCCGAGCGCCGCGCCGGGCCGCAGACGCGCGTAGGGGCCGACGCTCGCGCCTTGTCCGACCCGCGCCCCTTCGAGGTGCGAGAAGGCGTGGATGACGGCCCCGCTCTCGATCGCGACCCCCGGCCCGAACACCACGTAAGGCTCGACCGTCACGTCCGGCGCGATCTCCGTGTCGAGGCTGAAGAACACGGTCTCGGGGGCGACGAGGGTCACGCCGGCCTTCATGGCCTTGACGCGAAGCCGCTCCTGCACGACCGCCTCGACCTGAGCGAGCTGGGCGCGGTCGTTGATGCCCTGCACCTCGGCTTCGGGCGCGACCACGACCTCGACCCGCTCCCCCGCCGCCCGGGCGATCTCCACGAGATCGGTCAGATAGTACTCCTTCTGGTCGTTGTCGCACCCGACCTTCTCCAGGAGCGCGAGGGCCCGGTCGCCGCGGAGCGCCATCAGCCCTCCGTTGCAAAGCACGATGGCGCGCTCAGCGGGAGTTGCATCCCTGTGCTCGCGGATGGCCTTGAGGCCGCCCGCGTCCGTGACGAGCCGGCCGTAGCCCGTGGGGTCGCGGGCCTCGAAGCCGAGCACGACGACGGCCGCGCCTTGGGCGAGCGGCGCGCGCAGGCGGGCGAAGGTCTCGGCCTCGACGAGGGGCGTGTCGGCGAAGGCGACGACCACGTCGTCGGCGCCTTCCTCGAGGGCCGCGCGGGCCGCGAGCACGGCGTGCGCCGTCCCGCGGCGCTCTTCCTGCGTGAACACCGCGGCGCCCGGCGCGAAGCGGCGCGCCTCCGCGCCTACGTCCTCGCGGCCGGGTCCCACCACCACCGCGACCTTCGTGGCGCCGGCCTCCCGCATCGCCGCCAGGACGTGGCCGAGCATGGAGCGCCCGGCGATCTCGTGCAGCACCTTCGCCCGCGCCGACTTCATGCGCGTCCCCTCCCCCGCCGCCAACACGACGGCGAGGCAGGTACGGGAGGGGGCGTCCTGGGCGAGTTTCGGCATCAAGAGTCCTCGGCGGGATCGCGGCGACGTATCAAGAGTTCGCCGCAATCCGCAATGCATCCTGGCGCAAAGGTCGCACCCGCGGCGCGCAACCTATGCAAATTGATCCGTTATCCCCCGTCTCTTATATTCAGCTTTGCCGCTGAGCCGTTCTCGCCGGCAAACCCGCAAAGCACCTCGTTCCATGCGTAAGATCGTACCGGTGCGTCCGGGTCCCGTGCGGCGGCACGATACGCCTCGACAAGACGCGTTGAGCCGGCGCGAGATGCTTGCCCTGATGGGTGGGGCCGCCGGCGCCCTCGCGGCCGCGCCGGCCCTCGCCCAGGCGCAGGCTCCGACCCTCTCCCTGATCCAGACGGCCCTCGGCGAAGGCCAGCGCTTCGAGGCGATGGCGGTGGTCGAGCTCGCCCGCACGCTGTCGAAGCGCCCCTACGCGGCCGTGCCGACGGACCTGCCGGAGGCGCTCGCCAACCTCAACTATGAGCAGTACGTCGGCATCCGGGCCCTGCCCTCGGCCCAGGTCTGGGCCGGCGAGGGCCGCGGCTTCGTGGTCGAGCCCCTGCACCGGGGCTGGGTGTTCTCGAATCCGGTGCTGCTCTTCACCGTCGAGGACGGGGGCGTGCGCCGGATCGCCTACGAG
>DASVVU010000040.1:0-1626 GCA_036386395.1 Beijerinckiaceae bacterium
CGAAGACCTCCAGGACCGCGGCGAACCACGACAGCGTCATGGCGGCCGGCAACCCGGCCTGCGGCGCGGCCGGGAAGCCGAACAGCTTCTGGGTGCCGTGCTCGATGAAGATCAGGGCCGCCACGATGCGCAGGGCCGCGAGCGCGTAGGGCGCATACCGGTCGAGGGCGTCGAGGGATCGCATGACGGTGCTCCGGCTTGACGGAGACAGAATAGGCCGGTCCCGCCGTTCGTTCCAGGCCAACCTGCCGAACCTGCCATCCGCGTTGCCTGCCGCCGCCGGAACGCTGTAGTCCGGCCCATGCTCCCGCGCGATTTCGCCCTCCTTCTCGTCGTCTGCCTGGTGTGGGCGTCGAACTTCGTCGTTTCGAAGCTCGCCGTGAGCGCGCTCGCCGCGCCGCCCCTGTTCTTCTCGGCGGCGCGCCTCGGCGTCGTGCTCCTCTGCGTCCTGCCCTGGCTGTTCCCGATGCCGCGCCCGCGCTGGCGCATGGTCGTCATCGGGCTCCTCATGGGCGCCGGCAGCTTCGGGCTGATGAACGTCGGCCTGATGACGGCGACGCCGTCGAGCGCCGCGGTCCTCGTCCAGCTCGGCGTCCCGATCACGACCCTTCTCTCGGTGGTGATCCTCGGCGAGCGCATCGGCCGGCTGCGCGGCCTCGGCATCGCGCTCACCTTCGCGGGCGCCGTCACGGTGATGTGGGACCCGCACGGGTTCACGTTCTCGGTCGGGCTCCTCTTCGTCCTCGGGAACGCCTTCTGCACCTCGCTCGGGGCCGTGATGATGAAGCAGACGCGGGGCGTGCGGCCGCTCCAGTTCCAGGCCTGGGTCGGCCTGTCCTCGGTCTTGCCGCTCGCGGCCCTCTCCGCCGTCCTCGAGACGCGGCAGATCCCGCTTGCGCTGGAGGGCGGTTGGGCCTTCCTCGCCGTGGTGCTCTACGCGGCCCTCGGGGTGTCCGTGTTCGGCCACACCCTCTATTTCGGGTTGATCCAGAAGTACGAGGCGAACCTGATCGCGTCGCTGACGCTGATGTGCCCGCTCATGGCGATCGGCCTCGGCGTGGCGCTGACCGGCGACCCGTTCGACGCCCGGATGATGCTCGGGACCGCCGTCGTCCTCGCCGGCGTCCTCCTCATCCTGCTCGCGCCGAAGCGGGCCGCGGCGGCCGCCAAGGGGCTCGCGGCGCCTACCGCCCGAAAATCCCCTTGAAGAACTGGGCCATCCTGTTGCGGCTCTTCTTGCGCTCGAGCTCCTGGGCGTCCTTGACCCAGGCGATCTGGATCACCTTGCGCTCACCCGCGAAGGGGCGGTGGCCGTGCCAGGAGTTGTCGGCGCGCAGGAAGCCGAACACCGTGCCCATGGTCGGCGGCACCTCGACGGCGTAGGGCTCGAAGTGCTCGCCGTCGTAGAGCACGCGCAGGCGCCCGCCGGTGTCCTGGCCCCAGTCGTCGTTCATGTAGACCAGCATGGTCATGACCTTCGACGGTCCGTCGGTGTGGATCGCGCCGTACTTCGGCTGCGAGCGCTTCATGATGGTGGTGAGGCGGGGGTAGGGGTGCATGTCCTTGCCCCACTTCTTCGAGATCTCCTCCGTGAACTCGGGGCTCTCGAGCTCTTCGATCAGGGTC
>DASVVU010000041.1:0-16691 GCA_036386395.1 Beijerinckiaceae bacterium
GCCGTATAGGCGTAGAGCCCGGGGCCGATCTCGGCGAAGCTGACGGTTTTTTCCGAGAGATCGCCGGTCGAGGCGAAGGCTTTCTCAGCCATGGGTCTCGTCGCTCCCGATGAATTCGAGCCGGTTGCCGAGGGGGTCGGCGGCGAAGAAGCGGCGCACGCCGGGAATCGCCTCGTCGAACGTGAGCGCATGGCCGGCAGCCTGAAGCTTGGCTGCAAGCGCCTCGACGTCGGCGACGACGATCCCCGGGTGCGCCTTGCGGGCGGGCCGGAAGTCCGCCTCCACCCCGAGGTGGATCTCGACCGCGCCGCTCCGCACCCACAAGCCCCCGCGCTTCGCAAGCTCCGCCGGTTTCGCGAGTTCCGTCATGCCGAGCACCCCGACGTAGAACCGCCGGCACGCGTCCTCGGCCCCGGCCGGAATCGCGAGCTGCACATGATCGAGCCGCAGCATCGCGGCGGCTCCGTCAGCGCTCATGGCGAACGATCTCCTGCTCGATCGCGCCGAAGATCGAGCGGCCGCTCTCGTCCTTCATCTCGATGCGGACCGTATCGCCGAAGCGCAGGAACTCGGTGTGCGGCTTGCCGTCCCGGATCGTCTCGACGGTGCGCATCTCGGCGACGCAGGCGTAGCCGCGCCCGCCCTCGGCGATCGGGCGTCCCGGTCCGCCGTCCGGGTCCTTGTTCGAGACGGTGCCGGAGCCGAGGATGGTGCCCGCCGCAAGCGGCCGGGTCTTCGCGGCATGGCAGATGAGGGCCGGGAAGTCGAAGGTCATGTCGTCGCCGGCGTTGGGGCAGCCGAAGGGCTGGCCGTTCAGCGTGCACAGGAGCGGCAGGGAGAGCTTCGCCCCGTCCCAGGCCGGCCCAAGCTCGTCCGGCGTGACGGCGACCGGCGAGAAGGCGGAGGAGGGCTTGCCCTGGAAGAAGCCGAAGCCCTTGGCGAGCTCGCCCGGGATGAGGTTCCTGAGCGACACGTCGTTGACGAGCATGACGAGGCGGATCGCGGCCGCCGCCTCCTCCCGCGTCGCGCCTATGGGCACGTCGCCGAGCACCACCGCGACCTCGCCCTCGAAGTCGATGCCCCAGGCCTCGCTCACCATGGCGACACTCTCGCGCGGCCCGAGGAAAGCGTCCGAGCCGCCCTGATACATCAGCGGGTCGGTCCAGAACGAGGCCGGCATCTCGGCCCCGCGGGCGCGGCGCACGAGCTCGACGTGGTTCACGTAGGCCGAGCCGTCCGCCCACTGGTAGGCCCGCGGCAGGGGCGAGGCGCAGTCGTGCTCGTGGAAGCGGAACGACGGCACCGAGCCGATCTCGAGCTCGCGGGCGAGGTCGGCGAGGCGCGGCCCGTGGCGCTCCCAGTCGTCGAGGGCGGCCTGGAGGGTCGGCGCCACGATGAAGGCGTCCGTCGCCCGGGTCAGGTCCTTCGAGACCACCACGAGGCGCCCGTCGCGCCCGTGCCTCAGGCTTGCGAGCTTCATGGATCGGCTCTCCTGGTCCTCATGGCGTTGCGCTCCCCTTCCGTGCTTGAGTATTAGCAGAGCCATACCAGAAACGGGGAGACGCCCAATGACCACGCCAGCCTTGAAGAGACGCACCTTCCTCAAAGGCGCGGGCCTCGCCGCGGCGGCGGGGGCGATCGCCTCGCCCGCCGTCGCGCAATCGATGCCGGAGGTGCGCTGGCGGCTGACCTCGAGCTTCCCGCGCCAGCTCGACACCATCTTCGGCACGGCGCAGCAGTTCGCGAAGTTCATGGCCGAGGCGACGGACGGCAGGTTCCAGATCCAGGCCTTCCCGGCGGGCGAGCTCGTCGGCGGCCTGCAGGCCCTCGACGCGGTGCAGAACGGCTCGATCGAGTGCTGCCAGACGCCGGTCTACTTCTATACCGGCAAGGAGCCGGCCTTCGGCATCGGCACCGGCCTGCCGTTCAGCCTCAACGCGCGCCAGCAGCACTCGTGGTGGCACTTCGGCGGCGGCAAGGAGATCTTCGAGGGCATCTTCGCCCGGTTCAACGTGGTCGGCCACGTCATCGGGCAGTCCGGCTGCCAGATGGGTGGCTTCTTCCGCAAGGAGCTGCAGACGGTCGAGGACCTGCGCGGCCTCAAGTTCCGCATCGGCGGCCTCGGCGGGCAGGTCTTGGCGAAGCTCGGCGTCGTGCCGCAGCAGATCGCGGCGGGCGACGTCTATCCGGCGCTGGAGCGCGGCGTCCTCGACGCGGCCGAGTTCGTTGGCCCCTACGACGACGAGAAGCTCGGGCTCTACAAGGTCGCGAAGTACTACTACGCCCCGGGCTGGTGGGAGGGCGGCGCCATGCTCCACCTCTGCATCAACCAGGCGAAGTGGGCCGAGCTGCCGAAGCACTATCAGGCCATGGTGTTCCACGCCTGCGAGGCGGCGAACAACTGGATGCTCGCGAAATACGACTTCGTGAACGCGTCGGCGCTGCGCCGCATGGTTGGCGCCGGCACCGAGCTGCGCATCTTCCCGCAGCCGATCATGGAGGCCTCGCTCAAGGCCGCGAACGAGCTCTACGCCGAGCTGTCGGAGAAGAGCCCCGACTTCAAGAGAGCCTACGAGTCGATGATCGCCTTCCGCAACGACGTGCTGCCCTGGTGGCAGGTCAACGAGTTCCAGTACGACGCCTTCATGGTGAGGACGCGGGGGCGGGGGTAGGTCACCTGATCCAATCCAGCAGCTCGTCGTATTCGTCCTTGTCGATCCGGCCGCTCAAGGCGAGCTTCGTCAGGCGGATGTCGGGCCACGGGTAGGCGGGCTGCCGCTTGACCCCGGACTGGGGCCGGTCCGGCTGCAGGATGAGACCGTATTCGTTCTCGCGGATGCGGAAATCCTTCGCCCAGTCCGGGGTCGGGGCCCCGGGGCGACCTTCGAGCGCCGTCATCCGGGCAACGGCGTTCTGCCGGTCGGCCGTTTGTTCGGACTCCGTCATGCGCACCCAGCCGAGGCGCGAGAGGTGCTGCTTGATGCGGTCGAACACGTCGGCGTTGGCGTGGACGGCGGCCTTGCGCTCCTCGAAGGTCGCGATGCTCGTTTCGAGCAGCCGCTCGTACTCGTCCACCTGCCTGAGGGCTTCCTCGCGCCGGTGGTCGGCCGGCAGGCTTTCGCGTCGCGCCGGCAGTTGCCTGAGGAGCTCCCGGTTCCTGACGAGGTCCTTCTCCAGGGCGGCGATCCTATCGGCGCGATCGTCGGGATAGACGCCCGGGAAGTCGTAGTCGAGGAAGTAGTCGTGGTAGCTGTTGCCGCGGCCGCGGATGTAGGCCGTGATGCGGGCCGCCTGACGGTCGCCGCACGACCAGCGGCGCGGGCTGCCTTCTTTCCGGAACTTCGCATTGAGGAGGGTCGCGTAGAGCGCCCGCGCGAACCGCCGGTCCTGGAGGTCGGCGACGAACGCCGCATCGCGGGCGAGGTCCCCTTCGAGGTTCGGCAAGGTCGAGAGGGGCGGGGGCACGTACCGGGGCTGCTCCCCCGCGACGAAGACCACGTCGTCAGGGCGGATGTCGATCGTGCCGTAGATCCAGCGGTCGCCTTCGGCGGCCTCGTAGCGCCAGCCGAAATCCAGGGTGGAACGCGCCTCGCCGCGCCGGCCGTCGGGGAGGTTCGCGGCCTCGACATGGCTTGGCCTTCCGCCGTCCCAGCGGACGACGGCTGGTCCATGCCGGGTCCGCCAGCCCGGATGACCTTCCCAGCGGCGCATGCCCGTGGGCTTGCCGTCGATCTCCAAGGGCATGGAACGCCCCGGCGGCTCGGCTCCCTGCTCGATGAAAGGATAGTACTTGTCGAGATGGGCCTGCCTTTCGGCTTCGGACATCGACGGCCGGTCCTGTGCGACGGGTCCCGGCGCGGCCGAAACCACGATCCCGAGAAGCAGAAAGAAGAGCGGCGCCGGAAGGAAACGGGTCCGCAAGCGCGTCACCACGCCTTCCGCTTGTCCGGGTCGAAGCGCTTCTTCAGCCCCGCCCAGCAGTCGACGTAGTCCGCCTGGAGCGGCGCGCCCTCGGCGGCGTAGGCGGTGAGGCGCTGCGGGAAGCGGGTCTCGAACATGAAGGCGAGCGTCCCTTCGAGCTTCACGGGCTTCAGCTCCACCGTCGAGGCGTGCTCGTAGGCGGCGGCGTCGGGGCCGTGCGGGAGCATCTGGTTGTGCAAGGAGATGCCGCCGGGCACGAAGCCCTCGGGCTTGGCGTCGTAGACGCCGTAGACGAGGCCCATGAACTCGGACATCAGGTTGCGGTGGTACCAGGGCGGCCTGAAGGTGTCCTCGGCGACGCCCCAGCGCTCGGGGAAGATGACGAAGTCGACGTTCGCGGTGCCGGGCGTCTCGGACGGGGCGGTCAGCACCGTGAAGATCGACGGGTCCGGGTGGTCGAAGAGGATCGCGCCGACGGGGGCGAAGCGGCGGAGATCATAGCGGTAGGGCGCGTAGTTGCCGTGCCAGGCGACCACGTCGAGGGGCGACTGGCCGATGTCGGTCTCGAACAGCTCGCCGCCCCACTTCACGGTGAGGGTCGAGGACTCCTCGCGGTCCTCATAAGATGCGACCGGGGTCTGGAAGTCGCGCGGGTTCGCGAGGCAGTTCGCGCCGATGGGGCCGCGGTCGGGCAGCGTGAAGGCGCCGCCGTAGTTCTCGCAGACGTAGGCCCGGGCGGGCCCCCCGATGAGCTCGACCTTGAAGATCACGCCGCGGGGAATGACGGCGATCTGCCCCGGGCCGATGTCGAGGACGCCGAACTCCGTGCGGAAGCGAAGCGCGCCTTCCTGCGCTACGACGAGAAGCTCGCCGTCGGCGTCGAAGAAGTACTCGTGCTCCATCGAGCGCGTCACGAGGGCGACGTGGGCCGCCATCCCGGCCTGGGTGTCGGAATCGCCGGCGGTCGTCATGGTGCGAAGGCCGGTCACGAAGGTGACGGCCTCGTCGGGGAGCGGGACCGGGTCCCAGCGCAGCTGGCCGATGGCCATCCGGCTCTCGTCGCGCGCCCCAGGGGCGGTGCGGATCAGGCCCTTGCCGACCGGCCGGTAGCGGCCGGAGTGCTTCACGGTCGGGCGGATGCGGTAGAGCCAGGAGCGCTGGTTCGTGGCCTGCGGCGCCGTGAAGGGCGAGCCCGAGAGCTGCTCGGCGTAAAGGCCGTAGTTCACCTTCTGGGGCGAGTTCATGCCGACGGGCAGCGCCCCCGGCAGCGCCTCGGTCTCGAAGCTGTTGCCGAAGCCCGACATGTAGGCGGGCTCGATGGCGCTGCCGCGCAAGGGGGCGCCGCGGATCTCGAAGGCGGACACGTCCTGGACGGTCATGGGCGTTTCTCCCGGATGGGCGTTTGGCTTAAACGTAGCGGGATCGCGCCCCGCTGGCCATTGCGCCAAGTCAAGCACTGTCGACGAAGGAGACCGCCATGGGACCGTTCCCGCACGACGCTCCGCCTCCGGACATCTCGGAGGAGAACCCGATGGGGACGGACGGGTTCGAGTTCGTGGAGTTCTGCCATCCGGACCCCGCCGCGCTCGACCGCCTGTTCAAGACGATGGGCTTCTCGCCCGTGGCGCGGCACCGCTCGAAGGACGTGACCCTCTACCGCCAGGGCGACGTGAACTTCATCCTCAACGCGGAGCCTGAAAGCTTCGCAGCGAAGTTCGCGGCCGAGCACGGCCCCTCCGCTCCCGCGATGGCCTTCCGCGTCGTCGACGCGCGGCGCGCCTACGAGCGGGCGCTCAGCCTCGGGGCGAAGCCGGCGAAAACCGAGGTCGGGCCGATGGAGCTGAACATCCCGGCGATCGAGGGCATCGGCGGCCTCCAGATCTACCTCGTCGACCGCTACGGGGCGAAGGGCTCGATCTACGACGTCGACTTCACCTGGACGGGCGAGCGCGACCCGCACCCGCCGGGCGTCGGCCTGCACTACATCGACCACCTCACCCACAACGTCCACCGCGGCCGCATGGACCAGTGGGCGGAGTTCTACCGAAAAATCTTCAAGTTCCGGCAGATCCGCTACTTCGACATCGAGGGCAAGCTCACGGGGCTGCACTCCCGCGCCATGACGAGCCCCGACGGCAAGATCCGCATCCCGATCAACGAGGACGCGGGCGAGAAGGGGCAGATCGAGGAATACCTCCAGGAGTACGGGGGCGAGGGCATCCAGCACGTCGCCATGGGCTCGACCGACCTCTACGCCACGATCGAGGCGCTCGAGGCGAACGGCCTTACCTTCATGCCGGCCCCGAACGACATCTACTACTCCCGCATCGACCGCCGCCTGCCGAAGCACGGCGAGCCGGTCGAGCGCCTGAAGAAGGACGGCATCCTCATCGACGGCGAGGGTGTGGTCGAGGGCGGCTACACCAAGGTGCTGCTGCAGCGCTTCTCCAGGACGGTGATCGGCCCGATCTTCTTCGAGTTCATCCAGCGCAAGGGCGACGACGGCTTCGGCGAGGGCAACTTCAAGGCCCTCTTCGAGTCGATCGAAGAGGACCAGATCCGCCGCGGCGTGCTGAAGGGCGAAGCGGCGGAGTGACCGCCGCCTCTCCCGCTTGGGGAGAGACCGAGTCGGTGCGTCAGCCGACCGGGTGAGGGCCGGCACACCTCCGGTTGCGGAGAGATTGCGGCACCTCCGACTTCTAACTCTCCTGTCGCCTTCAGGTGGCAGCGCTTGGCAACTTATACTTGCCAAGCAGCAGGAAGCCGACGATCCTAAGCCGTACCCGCCGCCCGGGATCGCCAACTCCATGGTTTCGCGCAAGGCCGATTTCATTCTCGTCAACGGACGCGTCTTCCGCGGCCTGAGGGAAGGTCTCGCCGAGGCGCTCGCCGTCGCGGGCGGGCGGATCCTCGCGGCCGGGTCCGACGACGATATCGCCGGCCTGATCGGCCCCGCGACCCGGGTGATCGACCTGGCCGGACGGCTCGCGGCGCCGGGCTTGTGCGACGCCCACCTGCATCTCCTGCCGGTCGGGCTCGGCATGGCGGAGGTCGACATCCGGCCCCGGCACGTGCGCACCCTCGAGGGGCTTCTGAGGAAAATCCGTGAGCGCGCCTTGGCGTCGCGCCCCGGCGAGTGGATCGTCGCCCGTGGCTACGACCAGTCCCGGCTCGACGTGCGGCGCCATCCGCTGCGGCACGAGCTCGACGCCGTGGCGCCGGCGAACCCCGTGCAGGTCGTGCGGGCCTGCGGGCACGTCTCGATCGTCAATTCCATGGCGCTCGCACGAGCCGGCATCGACGAGGCGACGCCGGCGCCGCCGGGCGGCACCATCGAGGTCCGCGACGGGCGCCTCACCGGCCTCCTCGCCGAGAGCGCCCGCGACATGATCCGGGCCGCGCTGCCGCCCCTGACCGACGCCGACCTCGTCGCCGCGATCGAGCGGGCGGGGCGGCACTGCCTTGGCTTCGGCATCACGAGCGTCATGGACGCGGCGGTGGGCAAGAAGGCGGGCTTCCGCGAGATCGAGGCCTACCGGGCGGCGCGGCGCGCGGGCCGCCTGCCGGTGCGGGCGAGCCTCTGCCTCCTCGGCGGGCCGAAGGGCATCGCCGACCGGGCCCATGCGGAAGGGCTCGTCACCGGCGCCGGCGACGACAGGCTTGCGATCGGGCCCGCAAAACTCTTCGCCGACGGCAGCGCCGGGGCGCGCACCGCCGCCATGAGCGGCGCTTATGTCGGCGAGCCGCCGAACCGGGGCATGCTCTCCCTCGAAGCCGCCGAGCTGAACGCCCTCGTGCGGGACCATCACGTCAAGGGCTGGCAGATCGCGGCCCACGCCATCGGCGACCGCGCCATCGACCAGGTGCTCGACGCCTACGCGGCGGCTCTCACGGAGAAGCCGGACCCGGACCGGCGGCACCGGGTCGAGCATTGCAGCTTCGTGCGGCCGGACCAGATCGCCCGCATGGCGGGGCTCGGCGTGCATCCGGTGACGCAACCGGTGTTCGTCCACGAGTACGGCGAGCTCTACGTCTCGGCGGTGGGGGCCGAGCGCACGGCGGCCTCGCACCCGATGCGGAGCTGGATCGACGCCGGCCTCAAGCCCGCCGCCTCGACGGACGGGCCGGTGAGCGGCATCGACCCGTTCCCGAACCTCTACGCGATGCTCGCCCGGCGCTCGTTGGCCGGCACGCCGCTCGGCTTGAGCGAGGCGCTGACCATGCCGGAGGCGCTCGCCGCCTACACGGAGCACGGCGCCTTCGTGAACGGGGCCGAGGGCCGGCGCGGGCGGCTCCTGCCGGGCATGGACGCCGACGTCGCGGTGTTCTCACGCGATCTCCTCGCCGCGTCGCCGGAGGAGGTGCTGCACGACGCCCGCTGCGACCTCACGATCTTCGGCGGCGAGGTCGCCTTCGATCGCCACGGCGAAGCCGACCGCCCGGTCCGGGGCGTGCCGCCCTTGAGGCGCGCGGCCGCCGGATACGCCAGATCTTGAGGCGGTAGGAATCCGCCGCTCCCGGACCCATATGGCGCGTGCCGCGTTGCACGCATCATCCGGAGCCGCCGATGTCCAAGCCTCTCGTCGTCACGATCCCGCACAAGCTCGGGAAGGAGGAGGCGATCCGGCGCCTGAAGAGCGGCTTCGGGCAGCTCAAGGAGCACACGGGCGGCAAGATCGGCACCGTCGAGGACACGTGGGCCGACAACCGCGCCGACTTCCGCATGGCGATCCTCGGCCAGTCCGCGACCGGCAACCTCGAGGTGATGGACGATTCGGTCAGGCTCGAGGTGCAGCTCCCCTGGCTCCTCGCCATGGTGGTCGACAAGGTGCGCCCGCTCATCGAGAAGCAGGGCCACCTCATGCTGGAGAAGAAGTAGGCTGCTTACTTCGACCGCGGGTCGAGGGCGTCGCGCAGGCCGTCGCCGAGGAGGTTGAACGAGAGCACGGTGACGAAGATCGCGAGTCCCGGCCACACTGCCATCCAGGGCGCGTTGACGAGGAAGCGCTGGGCCGCGTTCAGCATCGAGCCCCAGGACGGGGCAGGGGGCTGCTGGCCTAGCCCGAGGAACGACAGGCTCGCCTCGGCGATGATCGCGGTCGCGATGGTGAGGGTCGCCTGGACGAGGAGCGCCGGCAGCACGTTCGGGAGGATGTGGCGCAGCGCGATGCGCCAGTGCGGGTTGCCGACGGCTCGCGCCGCCTCGACGTAGTCCTCGGCCTTGACCGACAGCACCTGCCCCCGCGTTAGGCGGATGAAGATCGGCGTCGCCGTCACGCCGATGGCGATCATGGCGTTGGTCAGGCTCGGGCCGAGGAAGGCCGCGAGCGCGATGGCGAGGATCAGGAACGGGCAGGCGAGCATGGCGTCGGTGACGCGGCTGATGAGCCCGTCCACGAGCCCGCCGGCGTAGCCGGCGAGGAGGCCGAGCGGCACGCCGACGGCGATCGCGATCCCGACCGAGATCACGCCGGCGAGGAGCGAGGCGCGGGCTCCGAAGATGACGCGGGCGAGGAGGTCGCGCCCGACCTCGTCGGTGCCGAACCAGTGCGCCGCCGACGGGGCTTTGCGCACCGCCGACCAGCTCTGCGCCGTGGGATCGTATGGCGCGATCAGTGGCGCGAGCACCGCCGCGAGGACGATCAAAACGATGACGGCGAGCCCCACCATCGCCCCGCGCCGCCGCACGAGCCGGCGCCACGCCCGGCGGGCGGGGGTCTCGACGAAGTCCGCATCGGCCGTTGTGACGGTCTGCGGAAGAGCATGGACCGTCATTCCCTGAGCCTCGGGTTCACAAGGATGTAGCCGACGTCGGCCAGGAGATTCAGCGCGATGTAGGTCGTCGCCGTGACGAGGACGACGCCCTGCACGACGGCGTAGTCGCGGTTGAACACCGCGTCGACGATGAGCTTGCCGAAGCCGGGGATGGTGAAGATCTGCTCGGTCAGCACCGCGCCCGAGAGGAGGGTGCCGAACTCCAGCGCCCCAAGCGTGATGACGGGGGTGAGCGCGTTGCGCATGGCGTGCTTGAGCACCACCGTGCGCTCCTCGAGCCCCTTCGCCCGGGCGGTGCGGACGTAGTCGCTCTGGAGCGCCTGGAGCATGGCGCTCCGCGTGTGGCGCATGATCACGCCGGCGATGGCGTTGCCGAGCACGAAGGCCGGCATGATGGTCGTCGCGAGGCTCTGGCGCCAGTCGACCCAGGGGCTCACGTAGCCGGAGGCCGGCAGCCAGCCGAGCGTCACGGCAAACAGGAAGATCAGCATGATCCCGAGCCAGAAGTTCGGCGTCGAGATGCCCCACAGCGACAGCACGTTGACGGCGTAGTCGACCCAGGTGTCGCGCTTCACCGCCGAGACGATGCCGGCCGTGACCCCGATGAGGAGCGCGATGACCATCGCCATGGTGGCGAGCTGGAGCGTCACCGGCAGCTTCTGCAGGATGAGCCGCGTCACCGGCTCCTTGAGCCGCATCGACTCGCCGAGGTCGCCCGTGACGACGCCCTTGACCCAGTAGAGGTACTGGACCGGGATCGCCCGGTCGAGCCGGTACTGCCGCCGGATCTGCTCGATCGTCTCCGGGTCCTTGTCCTCGCCGGCCATGATCATCGCCGGGTCGCCGGGCAGGAGCTGCTGCAGCGAGAAGATGATCACCGACACGAAGAACAGCGTCGGCAGGAGCTGGACGAGGCGTTTTCCGATCAGGGTCAGCATTCACCTCTCCCCTTGCGGGAGAGGTCGAGTCGGCGAAGCCGACCGGGTGAGGGGGAAAACACCCATGCCGGTCATCACCTCTCCCCTAGCGGGAGAGGTCGACTCGCCGAAGGCGAGCGGGTGAGGGGGAAAACACCCATGCTGGGCCATTTGCGCTACGCCAGCCATTCGAGCCCGAGCCTCGTCGCTATCGCATGCTGCACGCCGGCGGGATTCTCGCAGATCTCGTTGTTCCCGACGAAGTCGCGCGACCTCAGCCAGGCGTCGCGTTGGGCATCGTAAGCACTCTCCGCGTGCTGGCTCCCGTCGAGCTCGACGACGAGCTTCCGTTCGAAGCAGACGAAGTCCACGATATAGCGCCCGATCTGCTCCTGGCGGCGGAACTTGAAGCCGCCGAGGCGGCGGTCGCGCAGGAGGCGCCATCCGCCGCTCGGCCTCCGTCGGCTCGCGCCGCATCTGGCGCGCTCTGTCCTTGAGGAGGTTTTCGACCATGCCTCACTCCCGGCTTGGGAGGTGCCACCCTCACCCGGTCGGCGCTGCGCGCCGACTCGACCTCCCCCATCAAGGGGGAGGTGAGGGCGCCCGTCACTTCAGTCTCAGCCCCACCACCCGCACGAGGCCGTCCGGCAGGAGCTTGAAGCCGTCGAGCTTCGCCGTGTGGGCGATGATCCAGAGGCGGTGGTAGAGGTAGATGATCGAGCCCTCGCTCAAGAGCGTGCCGGCGACCTTCTCGTAGATCGCCTTGCGCTCGGCCGTCGCGTTCTTGACCCGCGCCTCGTCGAGGAGGGCGTCGACCCCAGGGTTCGAGTAGCCGCCGTAGTTCTGCGGCGCGCCGGTCTTGTGGAAGATGTAGAGGTTGCCGTCGGGGTCCGGGCGGCCCGACCAGTTCAGCGCGTAGGCCTGGAAACGGCCGGCCTCGGCCTCGTTCAGCGAGGTCGCGAACTCGGTGACGCGGATCTTCACGTCGAAGCCCGCCTCGGCCGTCATCGACTGCACGATCTCGGCCATCTGGCGGGTCTCGGGGTTGTTCGGGACCATGAAGTCGATCGCCACCGGCGTCTTCACGCCCGCCTCCTGGAGGAGGCGCTTCGCCTTGGCGACGTCGCGCTTCGGCACCGGGTACTTCTCCTGGTACCAGGGGTTCTTCGGGCTGACCCATTGGTTCCCGACCGTGTACTCGCCGTTGTAGACGACCTGGTTCAGCGCATCGCGGTCGATCGCCGCCTCGAAGGCCTGGCGCACCCGCGCGTCCTGCCCCAGCGGGTTCTTCGCCGCCTCGCCCTTGCTGACGTTGATCGTGATGCCCTGGTACCCGAGCTCCGTCACCGTCGCGACCTTGAGGCGGCTATCGGCGCGCATCTCCTTGAGGTCGGTGGCGAGAGGGCGCTCGATGAGGTCGAGCTGGCCGGACTTCAGGTTCGCGAGCCGCACCGTCGAGTCCTGGATCGGCACGTAGGTGATGCGGTCGATGTGGACGTTGTCCTTGTTCCAGTAATCGGCGAAGCGCTCGACCACGATGCGGTCCTGCTGCACCCGCTCGACGAACTTGTAGGGCCCCGCGCAGACCGGCTTCTGGCCGAACTTGTCGCCGGCCTCCCGCGCGGCCTTCGGCGACACCATCATGCCGGCCCTATCGGTGAGCTGCGCGATGAGCGGCGAGAACGGCGTCTTGAGGTGCAGGCGGATGGTGAGCGGGTCCACCACCTCGACCTTGTCGATCGCCGCGATCTCGGGGCGGCGGAACGAGCCCTGCATGGTGAGGTGCCGCTCGAACGAGAATTTTGCGGCCTCCGCATCCAGCGGCTCGCCGTCGTGGAACTTGACGTTGGGCCTGAGCTTGATGGTGACCGCCTTGCCGTCGTCCGAGGTCTCGTGGGAGAGGGCGAGCTGCGGCACGACGGCGAGCTTCTCGTCGATGTCGAACAGCTTGTCGCAGAGCGACGAGAAGACGATGCGCCCGACGTAGGTGCGGGCGAGCGTCGGGTCGAGCACGTCCGGATCCTCGGCAAGCCCGATGCGGATCGCGGTCTGCGCGCCGGCCGCGCCGAGCGAGGCGGCGAGGGCCGCTGCCGCGAGGAGCGCGGTGGTGAGTTTTCGTGCCATGTTCCTCTCCCTCCTTGTGAACGGCGGTTCGGTGCCGCCTTGTGTGCAAATCATGCGCCGGAGCCCGCGAAGGCGCCGAAGAGGCGCTCCAGCCGCGGGTCGGTGACGCCTTCGGTCGGCAGGATATCCGGTTCTTTCGGGATCGTCGGCCAGAAATGGCAGGCGGTAGCGTGGCCGTGGCCGTCGTCGTCGAGGGGCGGGCGCTGGGTGCGGCTCAACTCCCCGGCGTAGGGGCAGCGGGGGTGGAGATGGCAGCCGGGCGGCGGGTCGATCGGGCTCGGCACGTCGCCTTCGAGGAGGCGGCGGTCGCGGCGGGCGCCCGGCGAGGCGACCGGGATCGCCGAGAGGAGGGCGCGGGTGTAGGGGTGACGCGGGTCCGCGAAGATGGCGTCGGCGGGTCCGGTCTCGACGATGCGGCCGAGGTACATGACGGCAATGCGGTCGGCGATGTGCTTCACGACCGAAAGGTCGTGCGAGACGAAGATGTAGGCGAGGCCGAACCGCCCCTGCAATTCCTTCAGGAGGTTGAGGATCTGGGCCCGGATCGACACGTCGAGGGCCGAGACCGGCTCGTCGCAGATCACGATCCGGGGCTCGACCGCGAGCGCGCGCGCGATGACGATGCGCTGGCGCTGGCCGCCCGAGAACTCGTGCGGGTAGCGGCCGGCATAGAAGGGCTGAAGGCCGACCATGTCGAGGAGGTCGGCGACCCGCCGGCGCCGCTCCGCGGCCGGCACGATGTCGTGCAGCATCAGCGGCTCTGCGAGAATCTGGCCGACGGTCATGCGCGGGTTGAGCGAGGCGAACGGGTCCTGGAAGATCAGCTGCACTTTCCGCCGAAACGGGCGGAAGCCGCGCTCGTCCAAGTCCGTGACGTCCTCACCGTCAAGGACGATGCGCCCCGCCGTCGGCTCGATGAGCCGCATGACAAGCCGCCCGACGGTGGACTTGCCGCAGCCCGACTCGCCGACAAGCGCGAGGGCCTCGCCGGGGCGCAGCACGAACGACACCCCGTCCACCGCCTTCACGGTCGCGAGCGGCCGCCCGAGCGCCGAGCGCTTCGCCACGAAGTGCTTCACAAGACCGTCGGCGGCGAGCACGTATTGTGTCATACGCCGATCCCAGGCGCGTGCGATCCCCTCCCCCTTGCGGGGAGGGGCAGGGGTGGGGGTCGCAGGGCCGAAGCGCGATAAGTGGAGCTTGCCTGGCTGCTGATGCAGCGCGTCTCTCTCGGTCGCGCCGGCGCTCTGGCCCTGCGACCCCCACCCCGCTCGGCCTGTGGCCGAGTCGGCCCTCCCCGCAAGGGGGAGGGAAGGCGCGCGTCTCGTCGAGCGGGGCGATCCGTCGTCATGCCACGAGCCTTTCCAGCGGCGCGCGCCAGCAGCGGGCGAGGTGGGCGCCGCCGACGCTTTCGAGCGGCGGCATCTCGGCGCATTTCGGGATGCGGAACGGGCAGCGGGCCTGGAAGCGGCATCCTTCAGGCGGCGCGGTCATGTTCGGCACCGCGCCTTCGATCGCGGCAAGGCGCGGGCGGCGGCGGTCGAGACGGGGCAGGGCGCCGAGGAGCCCGACCGCGTAGGGGTGCTGGGGAAAGCGGAACAGCTCGTCGACGCTCGCGCGCTCGACCACCTGGCCGGCGTACATCACGACGACCTCGTCGCAGACCTCGGCCACGACGCCGAGGTCGTGGGTGATGAGGACGATGGCGGCGCCGCTCTCCTGGCGGAGCTTGCGCATCAGCTCGAGAATCTGGGCCTGGATCGTTACGTCCAAGGCCGTCGTCGGCTCGTCGGCGATGAGGAGGTCGGGGTCGCAGGCGAGCGCCATCGCGATCATCACCCGCTGCCGCATGCCGCCGGAGAGCCGGTGCGGGTAGTCCTGGAAGCGCGCCTCCGGCGTCGGGATGCGCACGCGGCGCAGCATCTCGACCGCGCGCGCCTCGGCCTCCTTGCGCGGCATGCCGCGGTGGCGCACGACCGCCTCCACGATCTGGTCGCCGACCGTGTAGGACGGGTTGAGGCTCGTCATCGGCTCCTGGAAGATCATGGCGAGGCGGTCGCCGCGCAGGTCCCGCATGGCGCGGTCCGGTTCCTTCAGGAGGTCGCGGCCCTCGAAGACGACCCGGCCCGTCACCTCGGCCTGCCCCTTGGGCAGGAGCCCCATGATCGCGAGCGAGGTCACGCTCTTGCCGCAGCCCGACTCGCCGACGATGCCGAGCGTCCGCCCCCGCCGCACCTCGAAGCTCACCCCGTCGACCGCGAGCGTCCGCCGCCGGTCGCTGCCCGAGAAGACCACGCGCAGGTCCTCGACGGAGAGGAGAGCCCCCTCTCCCGCTTGCGGGAGAGGGTCGGGGTGAGGGGGGAGTCCCGGGCTGGCCCTCGCCCGGTCGGCTTTCGCCGACTCGGCCTCTCCCGCAAGCGGGAGAGGCGATGCGCCCGGCCCGCTCAAGCGTCGCCCTCCGCCGCGAGCGCCGCCGCGACGCCGGCGTCGATCGTGGCGCGGTCCGTGACGCCGGCCGGGTTGGCACGGTTCGGCAGAAACTTGCGGAAATGGACCCAGCGCTCGCGGCTGACCTTCTCGAGGCGCGCGAGCTCGTCGAGCGGCTCCGGATGGTCGTCAACGCGCAGGTCGAGGTCGGAGTACTCCTCGGTGGAGTAGATCAGGAGCGCCGCCGACTGCTTGCCGCGCTTGTCGCCGCCGACGTCCTCGCCGGCCTTGAGGGCCGCGATGAGACGGCGGGGGAAGGGGAGGGCGGCGCCCGCCTCATAAGATCGCGCCGTCTCGGCGATGACCTGCGGCCCGGCCAGCATGTTGCCGGCGACCGAGAATTCTTCCCGGATCAGGTGCCCGCACCAGTCGACGCACTCGGCTCCCGTGTGGGCGGCGAAGCGGTTTTGAGCGTCCATCACGTGCACCTGCCGGTGCTCGCGCCCGGCGTCGGCCCCGGTGAGGAGCCGCACCACGTCGGCGGCCGGCACGCCGAGGCGCAGGAGCGCGAGGCCGCGCTTGCCGTAGAGCGGGTTCGTGAGTGCCTGGCTTGCCACCGCCCCGACTCCCGCCTCGATCGACGGCACCCGGGCGCCGACCGCGAAGAACTTCGTCGAGACCGCGATGCCGATGGCCCCGGAGCCGTCGCGGGCGATGATCGACCAGGTCATGCCCTAGCGCCCCGCCGCATAGCCCTGCATGCCGCGGGGGTTGGCGGCGGCGCGGCGGCGGCGGCCGTCGCGGGAGGCGGCGGTGAGGCGGCCTTCCGACCAGTCCTCGCCGATCTCGACGATGTGGCCGCGCCGGCGCAGCTCGTCGACGGTCGCCTTCGGCACCCGGCCCTCGACCACGACGACGCCGGGCCGCGAGGTGCGCGGCCAGAACGACGAGGGGAAGTGCTCCGTGTGCCAGGCCGGCGCGTCGATCGCCTCCTGCAGGTTCATGCCGGCGTGGACGTGGCGCAGGAAGAACTGCGGGATCCACTGGTCCTGCTGGTCGCCGCCGGGCGAGCCCCAGGCGAGGTAGGGCTCGCCGTCGCGGAGGGCCATGGTCGGCGAGAGCGTCGTGCGCGGGCGCTTGCCGGGCGCAAGCGCCGCCGGATGGTCCTCGTCGAGCCAGAACTGCTGCGCCCGCGTGCCGAGGCAGAAGCCGAGTGCCGGGATCACCGGCGAGGACTGCAGCCAGCCGCCCGACGGCGTGCCCGAGATCATGTTGCCGTCCCGGTCGACGATGTCGAAGTGCACCGTGTCGCCCCGGACCGCACCGGCCGCCCCGACGAGGGCGCCGGCGTCGACGAGCGCCGGGTCGCGCTCGTCGTCATGGGTCCAGATGCGCCCGACCGTCGGCTCGCCCGCGCCCGTGGCGCCGACGGCGGCGCGCGGACCGTCGGCGGCGCGGGCCTCGACCCGCTTGCCGAAGCCGGCGATCTCGCCCGGGCGCTGCTCCAGCGAGGCGCGCTCGCCGATG
>DASVVU010000042.1:0-25407 GCA_036386395.1 Beijerinckiaceae bacterium
CCCTCGACGATGGCCTCGTCGCCGTCGAGGCGGATGCGGGCGCCGAGGCGGACGAGCTCCTGCACGTGCATGAAGCGGTTCTCGAAGATCGTCTCGCGGATGCGCGACGTGCCCTTGGCCTTCGTCATCAGGGCCATGAACTGGGCCTGGAGGTCGGTCGGGAAGCCCGGGAAGGGGTCCGTGGTCACGTCGACCGCCGCAATCCCCGCGCCGTTGCGGCGGATGCGGATGCCCTCGTTCGTGGCGGTCACCTCGGCGCCGGTCTGCCCGAGCACGTCGAGGGCGGAGCGCAGGAGGTCCGGGTGGGTGTTCTCCAGAAGGACGTCGCCGCCCGCCATGGCGACCGCCATGGCGTAGGTGCCGGTCTCGATGCGGTCGGGCAGCACCTCGTGCGAGGCGCCGTGGAGGCGCGGCACGCCCTCGACCACGATGTCCTGGGTGCCGGCGCCGGAGATCTTCGCGCCCATCTTGGTCAGGCAGGCGGCGAGGTCCGCGATCTCGGGCTCGCGCGCGGCGTTGCCGATGACGGTCGTGCCGTCGGCCAGCGACGCCGCCATGAGGGCGACGTGGGTGCCGCCGACCGTGACCTTGGGGAAGGCGATCTCGCCTCCTTTCAGGCCCTTCGGCGCCTTGGCGATGACGTAGCCGGCGTCGATCTCGATCTGCGCGCCGAGGCGCTCCAGCGCCATGATGAGGAGGTCGACCGGGCGCGTGCCGATGGCGCAGCCGCCCGGCATCGAGACCTTGGCCTCGCCGAGGCGCGCCAGAAGCGGCGCCACGACCCAGAAGCTCGCCCGCATGGTCGAGACGAGCTCGTACGGCGCCGTCGTGTCGATGATGCTGCGGGCGGAGAGGCGGATGGTCTGGCCGGTCTCGGCCGTCTGCCCCGGGCGCTTGCCGGCGACCATGTGGTCGACGCCGTGGTTGCCGAGGATGCGCAGGAGGGAGGAGATGTCGGCAAGCCGCGGGACGTTCGTCAGCTCCAGGGTCTCGTCGGTGAGGAGGCTCGCGATCATCAGCGGCAGGGCCGCGTTCTTCGCCCCCGAGATCGGGATCGAGCCGTTGAGCGGCGCGCCGCCCGTGATGCGAATACGGTCCAAATGGTCCCCCTTGGCCCTTGGTCCGGGCCGGCATCGGTTCTGCCGGCATCTGTGCCGGGCAATTGCGGCGAGCCTTAGTCCGGGCGCGGCTTGGGCTGCGGCGGCTCCGCCTCGGGAGCGCCTTCGCCGGGCGTGTCCTTCGGCGCATCGCGGCCGCGGGCCTGGGCTTTTCGGCGCTTCAGGTTCTCCCTCAGCGCCGCCTTCAGCCGCTCCGCGCGATCCTTTTCGGCCATCCGTCGCGACCCATCGTCGCTTCCAGGCCATAAAGGCTTCGCCAGCCGGGCTCAACCGCGCTAGGCTGGCAAATCTGGAACATTTCCAAACACCGCCCTTGATCGGGCTCAAAGTCTCCGTCCCGGTTCCCGCCTAGAAAGATTTCGCCGCTCCCGTCCCTCGCCCGGTCAGACTCATGGACTACCAAGGCTTCTTCTCCTCCGCCCTCGACGGCCTGAAAGCCGAGCGCCGCTACCGCGTCTTCGCCGACCTCGAGCGCGTCGCCGGGCGATTCCCGACCGCGATCTGGCGCCGCCCGGAAGGCGCGCGCGAGGTCACGGTGTGGTGCTCGAACGACTACCTCGGCATGGGCCAGCACCTCGCGGTGGTGCGCGCCATGAGCGAGACGGCGCTCAGCATGGGCACCGGCGCCGGCGGCACCCGCAACATCTCGGGCAACAACCACCCGGTCGTGGAACTGGAGGCCGAGCTCGCCGACCTCCACGGCAAGGAGGCCGCCCTCGTCTTCACCTCGGGCTACATCTCGAACCAGGCTGGCATCTCGACCATCGCCCGGCTCATCCCGGACTGCCTCATCCTCTCCGACGCCCAGAACCACAACTCGATGATCGAGGGCGTGCGCCAGTCCGGCCGCGAGAAGCGGATTTTCCGGCACAACGATGCCGAGCACCTGGAGGAACTGCTGATCGCGGCGGGGGACCGGCCGAAGCTGATCGTGTTCGAGAGCGTCTACTCCATGGATGGGGACGTGGCGCCGATCCACCGCATCTGCGACTTGGCCCAGAAATACGGCGCCATGACCTACATCGACGAGGTGCACGCGGTCGGCATGTACGGGCCGCGCGGGGCCGGATACGCCGAGCGCGAGGGCGCGATGCACCGCATCGACGTGATCGAGGGGACGCTCGCCAAGGCGTTCGGGGTGATGGGCGGCTACATCGCGGCCTCGAAGGCGGTGGTCGACGCCGTGCGCTCCTTCGCCTCGGGCTTCATCTTCACGACGGCCCTGCCGCCGGCCGTCGCCGCCGCCGCCGTCGCCTCGGTGCGCCACCTCAAGACGTCGGGGGTCGAGCGCGAAGCGCAGCAGCGGCAGGTGGCGAAGACCAAGGCGGCGCTGTCGCAGGCGGGCTTGCCGGTCCTCGACGGCCCGACCCACATCGTGCCGGTGATGGTGTGCGAGCCCGAGGCCTGCAAGGCGGCCTCCGACCGGCTCCTGGAAGAGCACGGCATCTACATCCAGCCGATCAACTACCCGACCGTGCCCCGCGGCCTGGAGCGCCTGCGTGTCACCCCGACGCCGCTGCACACCGACGCTCACATCCGGGCGCTCGCCGCCGCCCTCGTGGAGACCTGGACGGCGCTCGGCCTGCCCTTCGCCGAGCAGGCGCTGGCGGCGGAATAACGCCTCTCCCGCAAGCGGGAGAGGCCGAGTCGGCGCGGAGCGTCGACCGGGTGAGGGTCACCCCCACGGCTCCCCCCTGGCGAGCCGCCCGGCGAGCGCCTCCGCCGCCGCTTCCAGAAGGCGCTCGCCCTTCTCCGCCGTCGCCCGGCGGGCGTCGCCGAGGACGCCGGTCTCGCTGATCTCCTTGAAGGAGCGCCAGCGGTGGAGGGGCTGGCTGAGGGCCTGGCCCGTCCGCTCGAACGCCGGCCCGACCGCCTCGGGGAGGCGCGCGGCGTCGACGAGGGCGGGCTTTGCCGCCATCATCATCGAGGTCTCGGCCTCGCAGGCGTGCAGGACCGAGCGCTGGTCCTCGAGGATTTCCGCGAAGGCCTCCTCGGCGAGGAGCCAGTAGGTCGCGATTGCGACGGGCGCCTGAAGCTCGCGGGTGAGCTCCGAGGAGAGGGCGTTGAGCGCGCTCACGTTGCCGCCGTGGCCGTTGACGACGACGATACGGGAGAAGCCGGCCCGCAGGATCGAGCCGCAGAGATCGCGCAGGAGCGCGTGGTAAGTCGAAACCGAAAGCGTGAAGCTGCCGCCGAAGGCGACGTGGTGCTCGGCCAAGCCCGCCCACAGGGTCGGCGCCACCACCGCCGGGACATCGCGGGCAACGAGCCTTTGCGCTGCCCGGCGGCAGATCTCGCCGCACAAAAAGGTGTCGACGCCGGTCGCGAGATGCGGCCCGTGCTGCTCGGTCGAGGCGACGGGCAGGAGCGCGAGCGCCCCCGCGGCGGCCTTCTCGTTGAGGTCGCGCGCTTTCAGCCGCGCCCATTCGACTTCGGCCATGACCTTAACTCTCCTTTGCGGGATCGCCTGGACGGGTGCCCGGGGGCATCTTGCCGTCCGGGGCGCTTGCGTCCAACCTCAGCCTCGCCATGATGGGTCAGATGCAGTCGCCATGAAGGTACAAGGGGTCGCGGCAGCCATGAAGACGATCCTCGTTCCGACCTCCCCGCACGACCGCATGCCCTCGGCGCTGACGACGGCCTGGCTCGCCGGCCGGCGCTTCGGCGCCTACATCGAGGGCTTCGCGCTCCGCCCGGCCCTCACCGAGTACATCCCCTTCGACATGGTCGGCGGGCTCACCTGGGTGCGCGACGACGCCGCCGACGAGGAGACGGTGCAGCGCGCGCGCCAGCTCTTCGAGGGCTTCATGCGCGATAACGGCGTGCCGTTCTCGCCCGGGGCCGCCGCCGGCCTCGGTTACGGCTGGCGCGACAAGGCGCCGGCCGGGGACGAGTTCGTCGGCTCCTATGCCCGCGTCTTCGACGTGACGGTGCTCGGGCGTCCGAACGCCGACCAGGCCTATCCCTCCATGGCGACCCTCGAGGCGGCCCTGTTCGAGAGCGGCCGGCCGGTCCTGATCGCGCCGCCGGAGCCGCCCGGCAAGCTCGGCGACAACGTGCTGATCGCCTGGAACGGCTCGACCGAGACGGCACGGACGATCGAGAGCGCGATGCCGTTCCTGCACGAGGCGCAGCGGGTCGTGGTGCTCGAGGTCGAGGGCGGCAGCGTGCCGGGGCCGACCGCCGAGGAATTGGCGCGCTCGCTGCGCATCAACGGCATCGAGGCCGAGACGATGCTGGCGAAGCCCGAGCGCCGCACCGCCGGCGAGGTCATCCTCGACCGCGCCGCCTCGATCGGCTGCGACCTCCTCGTCAAGGGCGCCTACACCCAGAGCCGCCTGCGCCAGATGATCTTCGGAGGGCAGACCAGCCACATCCTGGCCGAGGCGACCATCCCGGTGCTGATGGCGCATTGAGCAGCCCGCAGCTCTTGTAGGTATGTACATGAGAATGTACATTTGAGCAGTGAGAAGCCTGCCCTTCTGAGTTGGGACGAAGGCAAGCGGAACACGAACCTCCGCAAGCACGGCTACGACTTCGCCGATCTCGCACCGGCGTTCGACGGCCGCCTCTGCATCATTGTGGAGGACAGGCGTTGGGACTACGGGGAAGAACGTTTCAACATGCTGGTCGAGTTCGACCGGCAGGTCATCAACATCACGTTCACGCCGCGCGGCGAGCGGTATCACCTGATTTCCGCCCGCCCCGCCAGCCGCGACGAGAGGACGACCTACCATGGCCTCGCGCAACGATAGGGCCTCGAAAGGCCGCACCGATTGGAAACGCATCGACGCGCTGACCGATGACGACATCGAGAGAATGGCGGCGGCGGACGAGGACAATCCCGCGACCGGACCTGAGCATTGGGCTTCGGCTCGCGTCGGGTTGCCGCCCCGTAAAACCCGCATCCATGCGAGCCTCGATGCCGACGTGGTGGATTGGTTCAAGCGCCAGGGACGCGGATACCAGACCCGCATGAATGCCGTGCTGCGGCGCTATATGGAGGCCCATTCCAGAAAGGCGGGATAAAGCCGTTCACTTTGGGAACACCGCGAGCACGATGGGAAGCGCCCAGCGGCGGGAGCCGAGGAGGGGGCGCAGGAGCTTGAGCTCGCCGTCGCGCACCGCCGTCTCGTAGGAGCCGCAGACGTCGCGGCGCTCGCTCCCGACCGCGACGCCTTGGCAGGCGGGGGGGCCGCCGTCGAGGTTGAGGGCGAGCTTCAGGTCGAGGGGCGCCTCGCGCAGGAAGGCGGCGAGGCGGTCGAGGGAGAAGAAGGCGTCGGCCGTCGTGCCGATCACGATCCGGCCCGCGCCGTCCTCGGCCACGAAGCTGCGGTTCGCGAGCCAGCGCCGGTCGGCCGTGACGCGATTCGACCCGTCCTCGGCGAGGAGGAGCGGATAGGAAACCATGGCATTCAGTGCGCCGGCGAGCGCCGCCTGCCACGTCGTCCCGGCGAGGTCGCGGATGCCGGTGTGGGCCGGGGAGGACACGAAGGCGCCATGCGTCGCCGTGTAGTTGGTGGGCCCGAGGAGCACGCCGTTGCTCTTGAGCGGGGTGTCCGGCGTGCCGTCGCGGGCGTAGTAGCTGCCGTTGACGACGAGGGCGGCCTGAAGCTCCGCCATCCAGCCGCCGAGCTCGCGGGAGCCCGACGGGTCGTTGCGGACCTCGAAGCGGAACCGGGCCGGGTCGATCCGGGCGAGGAGGATGCGGTCGACGGCTTGGCCCGCGGCGATGACCGGAAGCTCGGCCACCTCGAAGCCCGGCGCCGCTTCGCGCCAGGCGAGCGGCCCGGCATGGGCGCCCGGGGCCGGGTCTCGCAGGGCAAGGCGCATCGCCGGGGAGAGGCGCGCGTCGTCGGGCTTCACCGCGACCCAGATGCTGCCGCCCCGGCGCAGGACCACGTTGAAGCCGTAGAGGCCTGCGTAGGCGTAGAAGCCGAGGAGCGCGAGCGCAGCGGCGAGGAGGCCGAGCGCCGCTACGGCGACGAACGGGCGCCTGCCAAAGCCGTGAGGGATCACCGCAGGGAGGCGTTCACCTTCGCGAGCGCCGCGCTTCCCGGGCACAGCTCAGCCTCGTTCAGCGCGTTGAGGGGGCGCTCGACGGTGTCGAGGCGGTCGTGCAGGTCCTGCGCGGCGGGATCGACGTAGAGGAGGCCGGTGACGATCTCGCCGGCCTCGTGGCGCTCCTGGAGATAGTTCATGGCGGTGGGCCGGCTCGTCGGGTCGTAGTCGGGGGCGAGCTTCCTCAGCTTCAGGACCGAGCCGTCGTGCTGGGTCACTAGCCTCAAGGTGCCCGGCGTCTGGTCGAGGGTGATCTCATCGCGGCCCTCGATCACGTCCAAAAAATTCACGGCCTCGTTGTGGGCGCGGACGTAGTCGTAGCTCTTCGTCGAGTCCGGGTGGTTGTTGAAGGCGACGCACGGCGAGATGCAGTCGATGAAGGCGGCGCCGCGGTGCTCGATCGCCGCCTTGATCAGCGGCACGAGCTGCTCCTTGTCGCCGGAGAACGAGCGCGCGACGTAAGTCGCCCCCAGGAGGATCGCCATCGAGACCATGTCGATCGGGCTGTCCTGATTGCCGACGCCCTTCTTCGACTTCGAGCCCTTGTCGGCGGTCGCCGAGAACTGGCCCTTGGTGAGCCCGTACACGCCGTTGTTCTCGACGATGTAGACCATGTTGACGCCGCGGCGGATGCAGTGGGCGAACTGGCCGAGCCCGATCGAGGCGGAATCGCCGTCGCCGGAGACACCCATGTAGATGAGGTCGCGGTTCGCGAGGTTCGCGCCGGTGAGTACCGAGGGCATGCGCCCGTGCACGGAGTTGAAGCCGTGGCTGGCGCCGAGGAAGTAGGTCGGGGTCTTGGACGAGCAGCCGATGCCGGAGAGCTTGGCGACCCGGTGCGGCGGCAGGGACAGCTCGAAGCAGGCCTGGATGATGGCGCCCGAGATCGAATCGTGCCCGCAGCCGGCGCAGAGCGTCGACACCGCGCCCTCGTAGTCGCGCCGGGTGAAGCCGAGCGCGTTCTCGGGCAGCTTCGGGTGGTGGAGCTTGGGTTTCGTGAGATAGGTCATTGGGTCAGGTTCTCTTGAGCCGTCATGGCCGGCCTTGGGCCGGCCATCCACGCCTTCGCGGCGTGGAGAAGTCGTGGATGGCCGGGCTGATCCCCGGATCAAGTCCGGGGACGGCCATGACGATAGTGGCGAACCGGCCCGTCACTCCGCCGCCTCCCGGCGGGGCGCCCCGGTGAGGAGGGCCCAGCGCCGCGACACCTCGTCCACGACGAAGCGGGCGGTGATCGGGGTGCCGTCGTAGTGCAGCACCGAGATCAGCCGCGCCGGGTCGATGGCGCCCTCGTTGATGAGGAGCATGCGCAGCTGCGCGTCCCGGTTCTGCTCGACGACGAAGACCTGGTCGTGGGCCAGGATGAAATCGATCACCTCGTCGGCGAAGGGGAAGGCCCTGACCCGCAGCGTGTCGAGGTCGATGCCGCGGGCGCTTAAGCTCGCCATGGCCTCGCGGATCGCCGGCGCCGTCGAGCCGAAATAGATCACCCCGTGGCGGGTCGGGTTCCGCGCGTCCTCGCGGACCGGCCCCGGCACGAGCGACTTCGCGGTCTCGAACTTGCGCAGCAGCCGCTGCATGTTGTCGACGTAGGCCGGCCCCTCCTCGGTATAGCGGGCGTAGCGGTCCCGCGAGGTGCCGCGGGTGAAGAAGGCGCCCTTCGTCGGATGCGCGCCCGGGTAGGTGCGGTACGGGATGCCGTCGCCGTCGACGTCGAGGTAGCGGCCGAAGTCGCGCCCCGCCTCGAGCTCGTCGGCAGTCAGCACCTTGCCGCGGTCGAAGCGGCGGAAATCATCCCAGGTCAGAGGCTCGCACAACCACTCGTTCATGCCGATGTCGAGGTCGAGGAGGACGAACACCGGCGTCTGCAGCCGGTCGGCGAGGTCGAAGGCCTGCGCCCCCATCTCGAAGCATTCGTGCGGGTCCTCGGGGAAGAGCAGCACGTGCTTGGTGTCGCCGTGCGAGGCGTAGGCCGAGATCAGGATGTCGCACTGCTGCGTGCGGGTCGGCATGCCGGTCGAGGGGCCGGCCCGCTGCACGTCGAAGATCACGGCCGGCAGCTCGGCGAAATAGGCGAGCCCGATGAACTCCTGCATCAGCGAGATGCCGGGCCCCGAGGTCGCCGTGAAGGCACGGGCGCCGTTCCAGGCCGCGCCGATCACCATGCCGATCGAGGACAGCTCGTCCTCGGCCTGGACGATGGCGTAGCGCTGCTTGCCCGTCTCAGGGTCGGTGCGGAAGCGCCGGCAGTGCTTCATGAAGGCCTCGGCCAAGGAGGTCGAGGGCGTGATCGGGTACCAGGCGCAGACCGTCGCGCCGCCGTAGACGGCGCCGAGGGCCGAGGCCTCGTTGCCGTCGATGAAGATGCGCTCGCCGACCGCGTCGGCGCGGCGCACCTTCAGCCCGACGGCGTCCTTGAGGTGCGCCTCGGCGTAGTCGCGGCCCACGTGGAGGGCCTCGAGGTTCGGCGGGATGAGCTTGTCCTTGCCCCGGAACTGCTCGGCAAGCAGCGCCTCGACCGCCTCGGTCTCGATGCCGAGGAGCGAGGTCAGCGCGCCGACGTAGACGATGTTCTTGAACAGCTGGCGCTGGCGCGTGTCCTGGTAGCGCTCGTTGACGATGGCGGTCAGCGGCATGCCGACGACGTTGACGTCGGAGCGGAACTTCGACGGCGGGAGCACGCGGGTCGAATCGTAGAACAGATAGCCGCCGCTCTCGATCTCGGCGACGTCCCGGTCCCAGGTCTGCGGGTTCATGGCGACCATGAGGTCGACGCCGCCGCGGCGCCCGAGGTGCCCCTCCTCCGTCACCCGCACCTCGTACCAGGTCGGAAGCCCCTGGATGTTCGAGGGGAAGATGTTGCGGGAGGCGATCGGCACGCCCATGCGGATGAAGGAGCGCGCGAACAGCCGGTTGGCCGAGGCCGAGCCCGAGCCGTTGACGTTCGCGAACTTGACGACGAAGTCGTTCGTCCGCTCTAGGCGCGCCGGCATGCGGAGCCTCCGGAGGCGTGGGTCATCTCGAGGAGGAACTTCTGCATGTCCCAGGCGCCGGTGGGGCAGCGCTCGGCGCACAGGCCGCAGTGGAGGCACACGTCCTCGTCCTTGACCATGACCCGCCCGGTCTTGAGCGTGTCCGAGACGTAGAGCTCCTGCGTCGGGTTGACGGCCGGCGCCTTGAGGCGCGGGCGCAGCTCCTCCTCGGGGCCGTTCGCCGTGAAGGTGATGCAGTCCGTCGGGCAGATGTCGACGCAGGCGTCGCACTCGATGCAGAGGTCGCGGGCGAACACCGTCTCGACGTCGCAGTTGAGGCAGCGCTGCGTCTCGGCGTAGGCGAGCTGGCGGTCGAAGCCGAGCTCGACCTCGGCGCGGATGTCCTTGAGCGAGACCGCCTGGTCGCGCAGCGGAACCTTGTAGCGGTGGTCGAGCGAAATCTCGTTGTCGTAGGACCACTCGTGGATGCCCATCTTCTGGGACGCGAGGTTGACCATCGGCGGCGGGCGCACGCCGACGTCCTCGCCGCGGCAGAAGGCGTCGATGGAGATCGCGGCCTCGTGGCCGTGGGCGACGGCCCAGATGATGTTCTTCGGCCCGAAGGCCGAGTCGCCGCCGAAGAAAATCTTGGGGTTCGTCGACTGCATGGTCTTGGGGTCGACCTTCGGCATGCCCCAGCGGTCGAAGTCGATGCCGACGTCGCGCTCGATCCAGGGGAAGGCGTTCTCCTGGCCGATGGCGACGAGCACGTCGTCGCATTCGATGGTCACGTCCGGCTCGCCCGTCGGCAGGAGCTGACGCCGGCCGTCGGCGCCGACCGTGGCCTTGACCTTCTCGAACACCACGCCGGTGAGGCGGCCGCGCGCGTGGGTGAAGGCCTTCGGGACGTGGTAGTCGAGGATCGGGATGCCCTCGTGCATCGCGTCCTCCTTCTCCCACGGCGAGGCCTTCATCTCGGCGAAGCCCGAGCGGACCACGACCTTCACGTCCTCGCCGCCGAGGCGGCGCGCCGTGCGGCAGCAGTCCATGGCGGTGTTGCCGCCGCCGAGCACGACGACCCGCTTGCCGATCTTCGAGACGTGGCCGAACGAGACGTTTGCGAGCCAGTCGATGCCGATGTGGATGTTGGCGGCGCCTTCCTTGCGGCCCGGCACGTCGAGGTCGCGCCCGCGCGGCGCGCCGGTGCCGACGAAGATCGCGTCGTAGTTCTCGGACAGGAGCCCTTTGAGGCTCTCGACGCGCTCGCCGTAGCGGGTCTCGATGGCGCCGATGCCGACGATGTAGCCGACCTCCTCGTCGATCACCTCCTCCGGCAGGCGGAAGCGGGGGATCTGGCTGCGGATCATGCCGCCGCCGCGCCGCTCGCCGTCGTAGATCGTGACGGCGTAGCCGAGCGGCGCGAGGTCGCGCGCGACGGTGAGGGAGGCGGGCCCGGCGCCGATCAGCGCCACGCGCCGGCCGTTCGGCGCGGCCGGGGCCTTCGGCAGGAACCGCGAGACATCGTCCTTGTTGTCGGCGGCGACGCGCTTCAGGCGGCAGATCGCGACCGGCTCGGCCTCGACCCGCCCGCGCCGGCAGGCCGGCTCGCAGGGGCGGTCGCAGGTCCGCCCGAGGATTCCCGGGAAGACGTTCGAGCGCCAGTTGACCATGTAGGCGTCGGTATAGCGCCCGGCCGCGATCAGCCGGATGTACTCCGGCACCGGCGTGTGGGCGGGGCACGCCCACTGGCAATCGACGACCGTGTGGAAGTAATCGGGATTGCGGATGTCGGTCGGCGGCATGCCGCCCTTTACGGCGCCGGCCACATCGGCCGGCGGACGCTCCGCGAGATCGACGCCCCCGCGGGCACTCGGTTCACCTTGCATCATTTCCTCGCCTTGGGGGCGGCTCGGCGTCCGCTTCTGGTACGGCGACGTCAGGGTCGACCCGGGGAGCTTATTACACCCGTCCTTCCGCTTCGTGAACCCGGCCATTTCGTCCCGCCAACAGCCTGTTCGGTACGCTCGCGAGCCTGAACGCGGCGTAAACGGAAGGTGTTTGCTGCGCTGCGGCAAGAATGGCCGCCGTTTCGGTGAATGGCTGCAATGAGCTTCGGCGTGTAGCCGGACGCTCCCGGATCGGGCAAAGCTGCCGCGCGATCCTCGATAGGAGCGGATTGGTGAGCGCAGGCGAGCGGCCCCGCGACGACCTCAACCGCGCGGTGGCCTACATGCTGGCCGCGGCGGTGCTGATCCCGCTCCTCAACGCCTCCGCGAAGTACCTCGCCGCGACCTATCCGATCCTCGAGATCACCTGGGCGCGCTATGCCGGGCACTTCATCTACATGCTCGTGGTCTTCGCGCCCCGGCGGGGCCTGCGGCTCCTCGCCTGCTCGCGCCCGGGGCTGCAGCTCGTGCGCTCGACGCTGCTCTGCGTCTCGACCCTCATCTTCATCGCGGGCCTTCGCTACGTGCCGCTGCCGACCGCGACGGCGATCAGCTTCACGGGGCCGTTCATCGTGACGGCGCTGGCGCCGTTCCTCCTCGGCGAGCGGGTCGGGCCGGCGCGGTGGCTCGCCGTCGCCATAGGCTTCGTCGGCGCCCTCATCGTGGTCCGGCCCGGGATGGCGGGCACGAACGCCGCCGCCTTCCTGTTCTTCGGCAGCGCGTTCTTCTCGGCCCTGTACCAGCTCCTCACCCGCAAGCTCGCGGCGCACGACCCGGCCGAGACCTCGATCACCTACATCGCGCTCGCCGGCTTCGTGCTCACCACGATCCCCCTGCCGCTCGTGTGGGAGACGCCGCGGACGTGGAGCGACGCCCTGCTCTTCTTCGCCCTCGGCCTGTTCGGCGGCTTCGGCCACTATTTCCTGGTGCGCGCCTTCGAGCTCGCGCCGGCGCCGTTCGTCTCGCCCTTCAACTATGCGCAGCTCCTCGGCGCGGCGCTCCTCGGCTACGTCGTCTTCGGCCACGTGCCCGACGCCTTCGTCTGGCTCGGCGCCGCGATCGTCGCCGGAAGCGGCCTGTTCATGCTCTACAGCGAGCGGCGGAAGGTGCAGGCCAAGGCGGCGCCGCGGCTCGCGGGGGAGTAGGAGCATGATCGACCACGTCTCGGTCGGGGTTCGCTCGCTCGAGGACGCGGAGCGCTTCTACGCGGCGGCCCTCGGGGCGCTCGGCTACGCCACGCTCGAGCGGCGCGAGCGCACGATCGGCTTCGGCAAGCGCTACGCCGAATTCTGGATCAACCTGCGGCCCGGGATGCCGCGCGACCCCGAGAGCGGCGCGCACGTGTGCCTGCGCGCCCGCTCGAAGGAGGAGGTCGACGCTTTCCACCGGGCGGCGCTCGCGAACGGCGGCGTGGACGACGGCCCGCCCGGTCCCCGCCAGCACGACGACCCTGCCCGCACCTACTACGCCGCCTTCGTCCGCGACCCGGACGGCAACCGCATCGAGGCGGTGTGCTTCATCGAGGGGTGATGGCGCGCCTCTCTGTCATTCCGGGGCTCCGCGAAGCGGAGAGCCCGGAACCCATAAACACCGCATTTGGGATTCTTGGCGCGATCTCCCCAGCCTCGGCGTTTATGGGTTCCGGGCTCCTCGCTTCGCGAGGCCCCGGAATGACAGGTGAGGCTTCAGCGCTGCGTCAGAAGGTACGCCGCCATGTCGCGGGCCTCGCGCTTCGTGATGCCGGTGACCGGCATGGCGCTCTTCGGGTCGACCTCGCGCGGGCTGTAGATCCATTGCACGAGGTTCTCGGGGGTGTTGGGGAGGCGGCCGCCGAGGTAGAGGCGGGCGCCGACGTTGGCGAGGGGCGGGCCGATCCGGCCCTTCGGCCAGCGCACGCCGGGGACGTCGTGGCAGCCGGCGCAGCCGTACTGCAGGGCGATGCGCGGGCCCTGCTTCGGGTCGCCTTGCGTCAGGCGCCGCGACAGGGCGTCGGTTTCGCGCCCCCGCTTCATCTGCAGGGCCGCCGCGACCGCGCCGGCGGCGACGAGGGCGCCGACGAGGAGGACGAGGGCGAGGGTCCCGCGGTTGAAGCGCCCCCGGTCGTCGGGCGGCCGGGCCGGCCTGGCATGGACGGGCTCCGCCCACACCGGCCGCCCGCCGGCGAGGGCCAGCATGATCGACCAGAAGAAGCCGCTGAGCCACCTAGGCATGGGCGCCTCCTGCGATTCGCGGGGCCGAGCGGCTGATCCACAGGCCCGCGAGCGCAAGCGCCGCGACGGTGTAGGCGACGCCCGCCGGCACCCACATGACGAGGCCGGCGACCTGCTGGTCCTCCAGCGGCGTGAGGCCGAAGCTTTGCGCGAAGACCCCTTGGGCCGGATACCACGGCGCCTTCGACACCGTCAGCAGGACGCCGAGGAGCCCGGTGTGGAGCGCCGTCGCGAAGAGGTAGAACACGGCGGCGCCGTAGCCCCGGGCGCGGGCGCGGCCCCACAGGAGCGACCACCAGAAAAGGAGCGCCGTGGCGAGGAAGCTCAGGTGCTGGAGCCAGTGCGCGAGGCCGTCCTCGAGCACGAGGTTGTAGAGGACCGGCATGTGCCAGGCCCACAGCGCGACCCCGTGCAGGACGGTTGCGACGAGCGGGTCGGTCAGGACACGCCACGCCGTAGCGATCGCCGGCACTCGCCCGATCCCGCCGACGGGTCCACGCCAGGGCGCCGGCAGCGCCCACAGCATGACCCAGCCGGGGCGGGCGGCAACGATGAGCGGCGCCGCCGCGACCATCAGGATCTCGTGCTCGATCATGTGCGCCGTGAAGAGGTGCTCGCCGAGCCAGTGCAGGGGCGACACGAGAGCGAGCGCCAAAAGAGTCCAGCCGGCCCAGAACGAGGCCGCCTGCCCGTAGCGCACCCCGCGCCCGGTGCCGGCGCGGCGCCACAGGCGGAGCGTGCCGACGAGATAGAGCAGCGCCGCGGCGTAGAGCGGGACGACCACCTTGGGATCGTAGGTCCAGGCCACGTCGACGGCGGCGTAGGACGTCGCCGGGTGGTGCGCCGCGGCCGGGAGGGCGGCCAGCGCCAGCGCGATGGCGAGGAGGATCGTCACCGCTCGCACCCGTTGAGCACGAGGCCGGCGGCCCCGTGGACCAGGATGACGAGGGCGAAGAAGACGCCGACGAGGACGCCGCCGACGGCGAGGAGCTGGCGCGGCGCTTCGAGCATCCCGGCCCGCACCTCGGTCGCGTCCGCCGCCGGGCTGTTCCAGGCCCGCCAGGACAGGAAGGCGCCCCCGAGCGCGATCGCGGCGAGCACGAGGGCGAAGATCGGCACGAGGGGAACCTTGTGGGCGCAGACCCAGGGGGTGATCGCGTAGTTGAGCTGCGTGCTCACGCCCCAGGCGCCGGGCCCGGCCCAGAGGCCGACCCAGGGAGCACGGGCCGGCATCTCGAAGCGGCTCACCATCGCGGCACCCAGTAGATCAGGAGGTACATCGGCACCCACGAGCCGACGACGAAGTACCAGTAGAAGGCGTTGTCCTCGACGTCGGCGAAGCGCTTGCCCCTGCCGTGGCGGGTGAACATGAGCGCCGTCAGCACCACGGTGTCGGCGAGGTCGGTGATGATGTGGGTCGCGTGCAGCGCGAGGAGGAACCAGGTCGCGGAGCCGTAGGCGTTCTGGTCCCAGCGCACCTTGAGCTGGGTGAACTCGTAGAAGCGGATCGCGATGAGCACGAAGCCGATCGCCGACATGATCACGAGCCAGCGCCGCACCGCCGGGAGGTTCTCCTCCTTGGCGTCGTGCTCGGCCTTCCAGTTCGGCCAGAGGCTCGCGAGGAGGATCACGAGGACGGCGGTGCCGGGCCAGTGGTTCGGCGGCGCGTCGGCGAGCGGCCACTGCGGGTTGACGTGGACGAGGTAGAGGTAGGCGGCGATGGCGAGCGCGAAGCCCATGCCCTCGATGACGCAGAAGCCGAGCGTCCCCCACCACGTCGTCATGGTCGTGCCGAAGGCGTAGGTCGGCAGGGCCGAGACGTCCTCGACGATGCGCTGCCGCCTCATCCCTCGTCCTCCACGTCGCCCTTCGGCCAGAACCAGCCGAGGAGCGCGACGCCGACCGGGACCGCTCCCCACACCACCGCCCAGGGCGTGAAGATCGAGCCGACGAAGAGGACGGTGAGCGCGACCGAGGCGAGGAACGGCCAGATCGACGGCTCGGGCGAGCTCTCCCTCAGCTCGGCGCGGGCGTCGGTCACCGTGGTGACGAGGACCTGTCGGTCGTCGACCGTGAGGCCGCCGACGACGGGCATCGCGCCGCGCTCGGCCCACAGGGGCTCGCGGCTCGTGACCAGCGGGATGCGGTCGAAGTTTTGGGGCGGCGGCGGCGAGGCGGTCGCCCATTCCAAGGTGCCGGCGTCCCACGGGTTGTCGCCGGCGATGGCGCCGCCGCGCACGCTCGAAAAGACGTTCCAGACGAAGAGGAGGAAGCTCAGCGCCAGGATCACGGCGCCGACGGTGGCGAGGAGGTTGAGGTTCGCCCAGCCCATCTCGGGGCCGTAGGTGTAGACCCGCCGCGGCATGCCCTGGAGGCCGAGGATGTGCATCGGGAAGAAGGCGAGGTTGAAGCCGACGAAGGCGAGCCAGAAGTTCCAGCGCCCCATCGCCTCGCTCATCATCCGGCCGGTGAGCTTCGGGAACCAGTAGTAGACGGCGCCGAGGAGCGGGAAGACGGCGCCGCCGATCAGCACGTAGTGGAAATGGGCGACGACGAAGTAGGTGTCGTGGACCTGGAGGTCGATCGGCACCGAGGCCAGCATGATGCCGGACAGGCCGCCGATCACGAAGATGAAGAAGAAGCCGAGGACGAACAGGAGCGGCGTGCGGAACACCGGGCGGCCGCCCCAGAGCGTCGCGATCCAGCAGAAGATCTGCACCCCGTTCGGGATGGCGATCAGCATGCTGTTCGCGGTGAAGAAGCTCATCCCGAGCTGGGGGAGCCCCGTCGCGAACATGTGGTGCACCCACAGGCCGAAGGAGAGGAAGCCGATGGCGATGAGCGAGAGCACGAGGGGGATGTAGCCGAAGGCCGGGCGACGGGCGAAGGTCGCGACGATCATCGAGACCATGCCGGTCGCGGGCAGGAAGATGATGTAGACCTCGGGGTGGCCGAAGAACCAGAACAGGTGCTGGTAGAGGAGCGAATCGCCGCCCTCGGCGGCGTTGTAGAAGTGCGTGCCGATCAGGCGGTCGAGGATCAGCGTCGTCGAGGCGATGACGATCGCCGGCATCGAGAACACGATGGCAAACGAGGTCACGAGCATCGCCCACACGAACAGGGGGATGCGGTCGAGCGTCATGCCCGGCGCGCGCTGCTTGAAGGTCGTGACGATGATCTCGACCGCGACGGCAAGGGCCGAGACCTCCGTGAAGGTGATCATCTGGGCCCACACGTCGGGGCGCTTGCCGACGCCGTACTGCGGACCGGACAGAGGCACGTAGGCGAACCAGCCGACGTCGGGGCCGACCTTCAGGGCGAAGGCCGTCCAGATGAAGATGCCGCCGAACAGGTAGGTCCAGTAGCTGAAGGCGTTGAGGCGCGGGAAGGCGATGTTGCGCGTGCCGACCATCAGGGGCACGAGGTAGACGCCGACCGCCTCCATCACCGGTACGGCGAAGAGGAACATCATCGTCGTGCCGTGCATCGTGAAGAGCTGGTTGTAGGCGTCGGGCCCGAGGACCTGGTTCCCCGGCCGCGCGAGCTGGATGCGCATCGCCGCGGCGAGCGCGCCGCCGAGCAGGAGGAAGACGAAGGCGGTGATGAGATAGCGGCGGCCGATGATCTTGTGGTCGACCGTCGAGAGCCGCGCGATCAGGCCCTTGCCCGTGCCCCAGGTGCGGGACAGGCGCGCGTGGAGCTCGCCGTCGGGGAGCGCGGTGTCGCGCAGGTCGCGGCCGGACGTGACGGCGGCGTCGCTCATTTCAGCCCCTCGAGGTAGGCCGCGATGGCGTTGATGTCGTCGGGGTCGAGCTTGATCGTCGGCATGTTGACGCCGGGCTTGATGCCGTGCGGGTCGACGATCCAGGCCGCGAGGTTGCCGCGGCTCATGGGGAGCGTGCTCGCGGCGAGGTGCCGGCGGCTGCCGATATGGGTGAGGTCGGGCGCGACCTTGCCGCCGGCGCCGGTGCCGCGGACCGTGTGGCACATGACGCAGGGGCGCGACAGGAACGCCTGCTGGCCGGTGATGCGCTCGGGCTCCGTCGGCGTCTCGGCGGGCGCGATCTGGGCGTCGCGCCAGCGGTTGAAGGCCCCCTCCTCCTCGGCCACGACGAGGAGGCCCATGCGGGCGTGCTGGAGGCCGCAGAACTCGGCGCACTGACCGCGGTAGAGGCCCGGCCGCTCGGCGACGAAGCGGATGTCGTTCTCCTGGCCCGGGATCAGGTCCATCTTGCCCATGAGGTTGGGCAGCCAGAACGAGTGGATCACGTCCGCCGAGTTGAGCTTCACCTTCACCGGCTTGCCGACCGGCACGTGGATCTCGTTCGCGGTCGTGAAGGTGCGGCTCGCGTCCGGCTCCTCGTAGCGGACCTCCCACCACCACTGGTGCCCGGTGACGCGGACGATCACCGCCTCCTCCTCGACCCGGAAGAGGTTTCTTTGCGACACGTAGCTGAACCCGGTGAGCACCAGCACGGTGACGCCGGTCGCGACGGCGAGGCCGGCGACGACGAAATTCTTGCGCCGCTCGCTCCGCGGGTCGACGGCGAGCGGGTCGTCGCGGGGCGGCCCGCGCGGGATCAGCGCCAGCGCCAGCGCGATCATGACGGCGACGAAGATCGCGGTCAGAACGGCCAGAAACATCCAGAACAGCCAAGCGAGCTCGCGGGCCTGCGGCCCCTGCGGGTCGAGGGCCGACTGCCAGCCCTGGCAGCCGCCAAGGATCGCGGCGAATGCGAGGACGGCGAGGGCGGCTCTGGCGTGCGGGCGACCCGTCATGGCCGCCTCATTGCGGCGTGTTCCCGCCGGGGACCGGGGGGAAGGTCGGGGTGCGGTTCTCGGCCGGGTGCGGGTGCATGGTGTCGTTGCGCCCGGGCGCCGCGTCCTTCGGGACGTTGCCGCTCATCGAGCGCACGTAGGCCGCGATCTGCCAGATCTGCTCGTCCGGGATCTTGCCGCGGAACGACGGCATGCCGTTCGGCCGGCCCTCGCGGATGGTGTGGACGATGTTCTCGATCGAGCCGCCGTAGACCCACACGTCGTCCATGAGCGGCGGGCCCGAGCCGCCGCCGCCGTTGGCGTGGCAGCCGACGCAGTTGAACCACGTGTAGAGGGTCTTCCCCTGGGACAGATGATAGGCGTTGGCCTCGAACTCCTTGCCCTTGCCGCTGATGCTGCTCGTCGGCGTCGAGGGGCCGGGGAAGAGCGGCACGAGGGCGACCTTCTCGTCGGATTCCGTCGCGGCCGGGTCCGAGCGATAGCTGCGCTCCTCGCGCTGGCAGGCGGCGAGCGCGAGCGCGGCGAGGAGGATGAGAGCGGCCCTCATCGCACGGCTCCGAGGCGCACCGGCGGGTCGGCCCGCGGCACGCCGTACTCGGCGAGGATCGCGTCGATCTCCGGCTTGCGGCGGGCGATGATCGCGTCGATCTCCTGCCGGAAGGCCTCGTCCTCCCGGCGCACGCCCATGGAGATGTCGAAGGTCATGGGCAGGCGCGGTCCGTCGACCTGCGGCCGCACGGACGTCACCTTCAGCGGCACGCCCTCGCGCGGCGCGAAATAGCCGGCGAGCGGCCCCCAGACGACCGCGACGTCGACCTCGCCCTTCGCCACCGCCTCGACGAGGCGGGCCGGCGGGTTCGGCTGCGCGTAGTCGCCGTAGATGGTGTAGCCGCGCACGGTCTCGACGATGCCGCGCCGCGACAGCGCGTGCGCCGGCGGTGTGTTGAAGCCGTCGTTGCCGATGAGGTGCACGCCGACCTTCGCCTCCCGCAGGACGGGGTCGTCGAAGGACGCGACCTGCGGCCCGTCGGCGCGGGTCACGAAGACATAAGAAGAGCGGTAGTAGGGCCGCGTCGTGCGCATCATCTCCATGTTGGCGGGCGTGCCGGCGACGAGGTCGCACAGGCCCGCCTTCAGGGTGTTGCGCACGAAGCCGCGCCGCTGCGCCCACCAGGTGTAGGAGACGGTCGCGCCGAGGTCCTTCGCGATGAGGTCGACGATCCTGTTCTCGAAGCCTTCGCGGGCCTCGTTCGAGAACGGCAGGTTGTTCGGGTCGGCGCAGACGCGCAGCTCGCGGGCGGAGGCGGGGGCGGCGCTGAGTGCAAGAGCAAGGGTGAGCGCGAGGGCGTGAAGTCGAGCCCGAACCGGGACGCGCGTTTCCCCTCCCCCTTGCGGGGAGGGGTAGGGGTGGGGGTCGCGGGGACGGAGCGCCGTGTAGGGGAGAGAGCGCGTTGCGACGCCGGCGCCTTCTGTCCCGCGACCCCCACCCCGCTCGGCCTTCGGCCGGGTCGGCCCTCCCCGCAAGGGGGAGGGAAAGGCCTTACGGAAGGCGGAACACATAGAGGGTTCCTCCTTTCGTGGTGGCGTCCTTGAGGTCGCGCATGGCGTTGACGAAGCCGAGCGCCGCGGTGCCGTCGCGGACGTCGAGGTCGCCGGCGACGACGGCGCCGGACCAGCCGCCGACGCCGGAAAGAATCGCCACGTATTGGCGCCCGTCGGGGCCGCGGTAGGTGGTCGGCTGGCCGATGATCCCGGAGCCGGTCTTGAACTGCCACAGGAGCTCGCCGGTGCGGGCGTGGACGGCCTTGAACCAGCCTTCCATGGTTCCGTAGAACACCACGTCGCCGGCAGTCACCACGGCGCCGCTCCACACCGGGAAGTGCTCGTTGAGGGACCAGACGGATTTCCCCGCCTTCACGTCCCAGGCCTGGAACACGCCCCGGTGCCCGCCCGGCCCCGGCTTGAAGCGCACCTCGGCGCCGACGTACGGCGTGCCGGCGATGTAGTTCGCGGCGGAGTGCAGGAGGTCCATGCACAGGTTGGCGTGCGGGATGTAGAGGAGTCCGGTCCTCGGCGAATAGGCCGAGGGGTTCCAGTCCTTGGTGCCGGAGGCGGTCGGGCAGACGTCGCGCACGACCCTGCCCATCTGCGGCGCCTTGTCGGACTTGTACTTCAGGCGCCCGGTCTTCATGTCGACGCCCTCGTGCGCCGTGATCGGCCCGTAGGGGTTCGCCGACAGCACCTCGCCGGTCGTGCGGTCGAGGACGTAGAGGAGCCCGTTGCGCTCGGGGCGGACGAGGACCTTCCGGCTCTGCCCGTTAAAGTCCATGTCGAGAAGGATCTGCTCGTTGATGCCGTCCCAGTCGAAGAGGTCGTGGAAGCTCCACTGGTAGTACCAGCGCGCCTCGCCGGTCTCGAGGTCGCGTGCGAAGATGCCCGAGGTCCACTTGTTGTCCCCGGGGCGCTGGTCGGAGTTCCAGGGGCCGGGGTTGCCGGTGCCGTAGTAGATCAGGTTGAGGTCGGGATCGTAGGAGATCCAGCCCCAGACGGTGCCGCCGCCCTGGCGCCAGGCGTCAGGCGGCCACGTCTTGACGCCGAGGTCCGCTCCCTTGTCCTGGTCGTAGAACGGCTTGAACTTCGGCCCGATCAGCACCTCCTTGTCCGGGCCGGTCGAGTAGGCGGTCCAGACGAGCTTGCCGCTATCGGCGTCGAGAGCCTTGAGCCAGCCGCGCACGCCGTACTCGCCGCCGGAGTTGCCGACGAGGACGCGGCCCTTGGCGACGAGGGGCGCCATGGTCATGGTCTCGCCGATGTTGATGTCGGCAACCCTGGTCTTCCACGCCTCCTGCCCGCTCTCGGCGTCGACCGCGACGACGTTGCCATCGAGCGTGTTGTAATAAATCTTGCCGTTGAAGAAGGTCGGCCCGCGGTTGACCACGTCGCAGCAGGCGACGCCCTGCGCCGCGGCGAGGGGCTTCGGGTTGTACTGCCACTTCAGCGGCGCGCCGGGCTTCGAAAGGTCGAGGGCGTAGAGGATGTTGGGGTAGGGCGAGAGCACGTACATCGTGCTGCCGACGACGAGGGGCGCAGCCTCCTGGCCGCGGTTCACGCCGGTCGAGAAGGTGAAGGCGACCTGGAGGTTCTTCACGTTCTCGGCGTTGATCTCGGCGAGCTCGCTGTAGCGGGTCGAGGCGTAGTTCTTCGCCGGCATCGTCCACTGGCCGTCCTCCGCCGGCGCCGCGGAGGCGGGCGGCGCCGGCATCGGGCCGGACGGAGACGGCTGGGCCTGGGCGGTGAGGGGGGACAGGCTGAAGAAGAGCGCTACAACAGACTGGAAGACGGTCTTCATGGCCTGCGCGACCTTCCCGGCTCGCGGCGCCCCGCTCCCGGGGCGTCGTTATGGCTCAGCTTCACGGGAACTCTGGATTCCCAAATTTAGTTCCCAGGGTACGGTTTGCGACAAAGGCCTGAGAGAGCCCTTAGGCCTTTCGTCGGTGCGCCCAGAGCCCGCGCCCGGGATCGTAGCCGAGCACGGCCAATGCAAAGAACAGCGCTAAGGTTCCGCCTGTCACGGCGAGGCTCAAGAACTCGAGCCGCAGGTATAGTGCGAACCGGATCATCTCGACGGCGTGTGTAAACGGGTTGAGACGCGCGACGGTTGCCAGGAGCGGGCTCGCGTCTTCGAGCCGCCATAGGGGATAGAGGGCGGTCGAAGCGAAGAACATCGGGAAGATGACGAAGTTCATCACGCCGGCGAAGTTCTCGAGCCGGGGCACGAGGGACGAGAGGAGAAGGCCGAAGGCGCCGAGCATGAGCCCGGCCACGACGAGGGCCGGCAGGACCGCGAGATAGCCGAGCGCGGGCGGGCGCACGTCCCAGAGTCGGGCAAGCAGCAGGAACAGGACGACGAGCGGGATGACGGCGAGGACGTTGGCGAGGAGGCGCACGCCGAGAAGAAACCAGCGCGGCAGGGGCGCGATCAGGAGGGTGCGCATCGACCCCATCTCGCGGTCGTAGACCATGGAGAGGGAGGTCTGCAGGCCGTTGAAGAGGAGCATCATGCCGGCCAACCCCGGCACGATGTAGACCTCGTAGAGCACGTAGGTCTGGTAGGGCGGCGTGATCGAGAGGCCGAGCACGGCCCGAAAGCCCGCCGCGAAGACGGCGAGCCAGATCAGCGGGCGCACGATCGCGGCGGCAAGGCGCCCGTGCTGCGACAGCGTCCGCAAGGTCTCGCGGCGCAGGATGCCGCCGGCGGCGCGAAGATGGCGGATCGCGGTCACGCCGCCTCGTCCGCGGGCGCCGCGCCGGTCAGCGCCAGGAAGGCCTCGGCGAGGGTCACTTCCCCGCGCAGCTCCACGGCGCGGCCGGCGCGCAGCACCCGGCCTTCGTGGAGGAGCACCACGGGATCGTGGTCCTCGACCTCGTCCATGAGGTGCGTCGCCCAGAGCGCCGCGATGCCGCGCTCGGCGCAGAGCGCCCGCACGTGGGCGAGGAGCGCGTGACGGGTCGCGAGGTCGAGGCCGACGGTCGGCTCGTCGAGGAGGAGGAGGCGAGGCCCGTGCAGGAGCGCGCGGGCGACCTCGACGCGCCGCCGCAAGCCGCCGGAGAGCGCCCGCACCCTGTCGTCGAGGCGGCCGGCGACGCCGAAGCGGGCGAGCTCCGCCTCGCCGCGCGCGTCGGCCTCGGTTCGGGAGAGACCGTAGAGCGCCGCCTGGTAGCGCAGGTTCTCGCGGACCGTGAGGTCGAGGTCGAGGGTCGGGTCCTGGAACACGACGCCCATGAGGGCGAGCGCCGCGTAGGGCTCGTCGCGGACCGGGCGGCCGAAGACGCGGATGTCGCCCGTGCGGGCGTGGTGGAGGCGGGCCGCAAGCGAGAAGAGCGTGGTCTTGCCGGCGCCGTTCGGCCCGAGCAGCACCGTAAAGGCGCCGGCCTCGACCGCGAAGGAAACGTCCTTCAGCGCCGCGCGGGCGCCGAAGCTGTGGCCGACCCCTTCGAGCGCGAGCGCCTTGGCCTCCCCGGTCATGGCCCGACCGCGACCCCCCAGGGCGAGCGCCCGACCGGAACGGACTTCACCACCTCCTGCCGCTCGAGGTCGATCACCGAGACGTCGCCCGAGTTGCCGTTCGCCGTGTAGAGACGCTTCTCGTCGGCCGAGAGGGCGAGGTTCCAGACGCGCTGGCCGACGAGGTAAGTGCGCAGCACCTTCAGGGACTTGGCGTCGACCTCGGCGACCCGGTTGGCGGGCCCCAGCGCCACGTAGGCGCGCCCGTCGCGGGAGAGCGCGACGCCGACCGCCTGCACCTGCTCCCGCGGCACGCCCTGGACCGAAAACTCGACGGTGCCGCGCACCGCCCGGTCCTCCGCGCCGATCACCGTCGCAGTGCCGCGCAGCTCCGAGGTGAGCCAGATCTCCTTCCCGTCCGGCGAGAACGCCGCGGCGCGCGGGCGGGTGTCGATGAGGACGTTGTCGATGACCTCATAGGTCGCGGCGTCGACGACGTGGACCATGCTGGTGGTCTCGGAGGTGCAGACCACGAGCCGCCCGTCCGGGCTCACCGCCATCCCCTCGGGCTCGACCCCGACCTGGATTTCCTCGACCACCTTCCGCTTCTCGATGTCGAGGACCGAGACCACGTTGTCGTTCTCGTTCGCCACGAACAGGCGCTTCCCGTCCGGATGGACGGCGAAGCGCTCCGGGTCCTCCCCCGAGGGCAGCTTGCCGGTCACCTTGCGAGTCGCGAGGTCGATCACGTCGATGCGGTTGTCGTCGCCCGCCGCCACGTAGAGGAGCTTGCGGTCGCGGCTGAGCTCGATGCCACGCGGGCGCCGCCCGACCCGGATCGTGGCGACGACCTTAAGGGCCGCCGCGTCGATCACCGCGACGGTGTTGTCCTGCTCGTTCGAGACGTAGACGGTCTCGGCCGCGGCCGGCGCCGCCGTCAGGGCGAGGATGAGGGCGAGAGTCCTCAGGGCTTGCATGCGGTCTCGTCCTTGTCGAACCCGAGGGTGTCGAGCTCGGAGGTGCGGTGCAGAAAGCCCGGCTGCGGCGAGGCCGAGACGAGCACGCGGGGGCCGGCCAAAAGAATCGGCTGGCGCATCTGCCCGTCCCAGGGGCGGAAGCTCTGGCCCTGGCCCTTGAAGCCGGACACCAGGAACGCGGGCGAGCGAAGATATGCTGCGATCGTCTCCGGATCGGCGCTGCGGGTGCGGGCCGCGGCCTCGCCGATTGAGCGCACGGCGAGCCAGGCGGCGTAGTCGACGGCGGTCATGCGCCGCCCCGCGAGTTTTTGGAAGCGGCTCTGGAGTTGCGCCGCGCCCCACTGCTCGGACACCGGGCTCCAGCCCGTCGCGACGAGGCCGTGGGTGCCGGCGACCGGGCGCGGGCGGGCGGTGCGGCCGAAGAGGTATTCGCCGAAGTCGTTCGCCTCGTCGGCCACCACGAGCACGTCGTGGTCGGCGACGTTGGTGAAGGCGGGGATCTCGCTCTGGAGGGTGACGTGGCCGGTGTCGGCGCGCCCGCTCCCGGCCTCGAAGATCCAAGGCTTCTCGACCGCGACCTCGGCCCCGAAGCGCTTGGCCGCGCGCTGCACCGCCTCGGCGTAGAGGCGGTCGCCTTCGCTCTTCCCCACCACCAGGAACCAGCGCCGCCAGCGCATCCGCACGAGGTACTGCGCGAGCCCGTCGGCGAGCATCGCCCGGCTCGGGACCGTGTGCAGGAGGTTTTTTCGGCACCCCGCGCCGCGAAGCGAATCGTCGGGGGCGCGGGCGTTGAGGACGAGCGTGGCGCCCGTCGGGACGGCCGCGGCGACGGCCGTCAAGGGGCCGGCGTCGAGGTCGGCGACGACGAAGCGGACGCCGTCGGAAGCGAGCGCCGCGACGGCATCGACCCCGGCTCTTCCCACGGCCCCGGCGTCGATTCCCGCGGGGGTCTCGACGGGGCCGACGCGGCGCTCGACGAGCTCGAAGCCCAGGCCGATGAACCGCCCGGTCGTGTTGTTGTCGGCGACCCCGAGCCGCGCCCCCGCCACCCCCTCGTCCGCCGCGACCTCGTCGAGCGGGCTTGCGGGCTGCGCGGGCGGGCGGTGCTGGCCGACGTAGCCGATGCGGACGGTCGCGGGCTGGGATTGGGCGAGCGCCGGGGTCGCCGCGAGCCCGAGCGCTAAGACGGCTCCGATAAGCATGCTTCCGCAAAAGAATGTCGGCTGCATCCGGAAAGGCCGCCGGCGGGCGGAATGGCCCGTCGATCGCATGGAAGCGTCGTGTTTCGGCGAGATGGGAGTGTCAAGGACCTGCGGCCGCCGGAGGCGGCGGGCCTTCG
>DASVVU010000043.1:0-17099 GCA_036386395.1 Beijerinckiaceae bacterium
CCCTCCACCATGCTTCGCATGGTCCCCCTCCCCCGCTACGCAGGGAGGATCAGCGCGATGAATCCAGGCGCTAGACGGCCTGCCGCCGCGGTGCCAGAAGCCCCTCGGCCAAGCCTCGCAGATAGGAAGCGAGATCGCCCGCGCCAAGCGCTGCCGCACCGAAAGAACTCGATTCCTGACCGGGCGCTTCAAGACCACCGTGGAGGTCGGATGGCGTCGGTAGGTTGCCGCGCCCGGACGCGCGAGCGCGGAGCGCTTCTGCCGTCCGCCGGCACCGGGGCTGGCGGGCGCCAAAGCGGCTAATCACGCCCGACGAAGGCCTCCGGAGGGTAGAACTTCTCCAGCGTTTCCCGCCGCGTGCCGGCCGGCAGGTACTTGAGTAAATGAAACTCGACAATAAGGTCCTTAAGGTCCTTTGACACTGGAGAAAGACCGTTCAGGCCGAGTAGGGCGATTTCATAGCTAGTAAGTTGACTTCTGAGAAGATTCCCATAGCGATGACGTTCCGGTCCTGTTAATAAGGGGTCGCTTTTAACACGATCTAAGATCGTGTATATTAATCGGAAGTATGGACCAAATCTACTTTCGTAACGTTTATGTATGTGCTTTTCATAGAGTGCTCCGGCCTCCTCTGGAGTTAAATTACTATCCCTACCGCCGAGCCACGCAATCGCCTCGCGCCACGCGAAGCGGAATGCATCCAGCCCCGTTCGAAGCGTATTCTTCGCGGTGGGATTATGATGAAGAATGTACTCGTCGCTGTATCGGAAGCGCGTTTCGTCTCGTGTCGCACGTACTAGGTGCAACAGCTCAAAGTACGATGTATCAAACCGTTGACGGTGCTGATCTTCTTGTGCCGCCCTGTTTTGTTGACGCTGAAGTCGCAGGCTCGCCACGACCATAACGAAACCGACTGCGGCGACCAAGGCATTCAGTGCGCCGAAACTATCGCCCCAAAGACCCAAGGCTTGGGGATCCCAGGTCTTTCCGAAATACTCTAGTACCGGCTTCTGCGCCGCCCAGATGGTCCAAATGACCACCGCAATCAGACCGATAATCCACGCCACGGCGCAGTCTCCCTGATCAAGCCGCGCACCTTATAGGTCGGGCGTAAGGTTGCAAGATACATCATCCCGCATGAAAATTGGCGAACAGGAAGCTATCTTTTTCGGCAATGTCGAGATTTTTCTAATATACTCAGCAATTGTCTCACCGGTTCTTCGAGGCGCGATGTCCAACAGTGGCTATTCGCCCGCGTGCCGCCGCGGCGCGAGAAGCCCCTCAGCGAAGCATCCAGATAGGGCGAGGTAGTGCGGCAGGCGTTCCTGGCCGGCGCGAAGAGAGGGGCCGCACGCGCTCGCGGGCGCCGATTGGCACGGGCAAAGGCGTAACGCCCGCCGATCACATAGGAGACAGAATGGCGCGCGGCCTCACCGCCCTGCCTTCTCCCGCGTCCGCTCGTGCAGCTCGGCGATCTCCGGCGTGAGCGCCTCGCCGAAGTCGGCCATCTCGTAGACCGGGCGGATCTCGATCTCGCTGGGTCCTGGCATGGGGTTCGGGCAGCGCTTCACCCAGGCGACCGCCTCGTCCATGTCCTTGACCTGCCAGAGCCAGAAGCCGGCGACGAGCTCGCTCGTCGCGGGGAAGGGGCCGTCGACGACCGTGCGGCTCTCGCCGTCGAAGGCGACGCGCTTTCCTTCAGACGACGGCTTCAGGCCCTCGCCGGCCTGCATGATGCCGGCCTTGACCAGCTCCTCGTTGAACCGGCCCATGGCCTCGAGGAGCTCGGTCGAGGGCATGAGGCCCGCTTCCGAGTCCTTCGTCGCCTTCACCAGAACCATCACGCGCATCGTCTCGTCCCTCCTGACCCAATGGCGAGGTAGCACAGCTCCTGTCCGCCCCCCGCGTGCTACTCGGCGGCCTGCCGGCTCGACGCCAGCAAGCCCTCCGCCAAGCCCCGCAGATACGAGTCGAGATCACCCCCGCCGAGCCGGCGCCTCACGGACAGGACTTCGATCCCGACCGGGCGCTTGGCGGCGTCGTAGTCGATGTGGATGCCGTCCGCGACCTCGTCCGTCTCGGCGACCGCCGCATCGGAGAGCGTGAGGTAGGCCGCGTCGGCCTCCTTGTCAAAACTGATCCGGACATCGAGTGTCATGGCTCGCCTGCGCGGTTGACAAGAGGCTCTTGTCACCTACATTGCTCGAACCTGATCCATCGGCGCCGCATGGTCAAGAAGTTCAAGAGCAAGCCGCTGAGGCGATTCTATGAGAACGACGATGCGAGCGGGTTGAGGCCGGACTGGATCGAGCCGATCCGGGAGATCCTGTCCTTGCTGGATCAGGCGAGCAAGCCATCCGACATGGACGTGGCCGGGTTCGATCTTCACCCGTTGAGGGGTGACTTGAAAGGGTTCTGGTCGGTCCGCGTCAACCGGAATTGGCGAGTCGTTTTCCGCTTCGATGACGATGAGGCAACCGATGTCGATCTGGTCGATTATCACTAGCGAGGCCGAGCCATGATGAACCCGTCCCATCCCGGGGACATCCTGAAGCGCCGGGTGCTGCCGGCGGCGGGGCTGACCGTCACCGAGGCGGCGAGGCGGCTCCAGGTCACCCGCCAGGCGCTCAACAATCTCGTCAACCGCAAGAGCGGCGTGTCGCCGGAGATGGCGATCCGCCTCTCGCGGGCCTTCGGCAGCACCCCCGAGGTATGGCTCGGGATGCAGATGGCCTACGACCTCGCCCAACTGCGCAAGAAGGGGTTCGCACCGGACATCGCCCGGGTCGAGGCTCTCTCGCCTGCCGAGAGCTGAGCGGCTGCGCTCAATCCAGATAAGCCCCCGCGATCCCCAAGAAATCCGCCGCGACGAGGCTTGCGCCGCCGACGAGCGCGCCGTCGACGTTTGCGACCGCGAGAAGCTCCTTCGCGTTCGAGGGCTTGACCGAGCCGCCGTAGAGGATGCGCACGCGCCCCTGCTCGGCCTTGCCGACGAGGCGGCGCAGCTCCTCGCGGACGAGCGCGTGGACCTCGGCGACGTCGGCGGGGGTGGGGGTGAGGCCTGTGCCGATGGCCCAGACGGGCTCGTAGGCGACGATCAGGCGCTGCGCGTCCATGCCCTCGGGGATCGAGCCGCGGAGCTGCCGGCGCACGACGGCGAGGGTCTTGCCCGCCTCGCGCTCGTCCCGGGTCTCGCCGACGCAGACGATGGCGGCGAGGCCCGCCCGGCGGGCGGCGGCGGCCTTGGCGCGCACGTCGGCGTCCTTCTCGCCGTGGAGCTGGCGGCGCTCGGAGTGGCCGACGATGACGTGCGTGGCGCCGAGGTCGGCCAGCATCTCGGCCGAGATATCCCCAGTGAAGGCGCCGGATTCCTGGGCGTGGCAGTCCTGCCCCCCGACCGCGACCCCGGAACCGAGGAGCGCGTGCGCGGCGGTGAAGACCAGGGTCGCGGGCGGGCAGACGAGGAGGTCGGCCCGCGCTTTCAGGCCCGGGGTGTAGCCGGCCTCGATATCGGCGATGATCTTCAGGGAGCGCCTGAGGCCGTTCATCTTCCAGTTGCCGGCAACGAGCGGGCGGGGGCGGTCGGTCATCGCGGCTCTCCGAGCGGGACGGCGCGCCCTAGCAAAGCGCCGCTGCGGCGGCAATCACCCTTTTCCCGCCCCGCATCATCGGCTATCGGCGTACCCCGAGAGAGGACATCCACGCCATGATGAAGGGGCTGCGCACCGCCGGCCAGACCTGGCTCGGCAAGGCGATCGTCGCCATCCTGTTCGGCTTCCTGATCGTCAGCTTCGCGGTCTGGGGGATCAACGACATCTTCCGCGGCTCGCAGCGGGTCACGGTCGCCAAGGTCGGCGACGCGGAGATCACGGCGGAGCAGCTCCGCACCACCTACCAGGCCGAGCTGCAGCAGCTCATCCGCCGCACGCGCCAGTCGGTCACGGCGCAGCAGGCCCGCGCCATGGGCCTCGACAGCCAGATCCTGTCGCGGATGGTGACCGAGGCGACCCTCGACCAGAAGGCCCGCGACCTCGGCCTCCAGGTCTCGGACCAGCTCGTGGTCAGGAGCGTCACGGACGAGCCGGGCTTCAAGGGCCCGAACGGCCAGTTCGACCGCGCCCGGTTCGAGTACTACCTCGGCGAGCGCGGCCTCTCCGAGGCCGGCTTCGTGCGCGAGCACCGCGGCGCCCTCGTGCGCGCCCACCTCGCCGACGCCATCGCCGGCGACCTCCAGGTTCCGGTCGCGGCCCGCGAGGCCGTCCACCGCTACGGCGCCGAGCGCCGCGCCGCCGCCTATTTCATCCTGAGCCCGGCGAGCGTGGGCGACATCCAGGCCCCGGCCGACGCGCAGCTCCAGAGCTTCTACGACGAACGCAAGTCGGCCTTCCGCTCTCCCGAGTACCGGGCCGTCAACGTGGTCGCGCTCGCGCCCGAGACCCTGGCGAAGCCGGAAGCCGTCTCGGACGAGGACGCCCGCAAGCGCTACGGGGAGACGAAGAGCCGCTTCGGCACGCCCGAGCGCCGCACGATCCAGCAGATCGTGTTCCCGAACGCGCAGGAGGCGGAAGCGGCGGCGCAGAAGATCAAGGACGGCGCGAGCTTCGACGAGATCGCGGCCGAGAAGAACATCGACCCGAAGAGCCTCGAGCTCGGCACCTTCGCGAAGGCGGAGATGATCGACCCCGCCGTCGCGGACGCCGCCTTCGGACTTGAGCCCAACGCCGTGAGCGGTCCGGTGCAGGGCCGCTTCGGCACCGTTCTCCTGCGGGTGACGAACGTCGAGCCCGAGCGGGTGAAGCCGTTCGAGGAGGTCGCCGCGGACGTGAAGCGCGAGATCGCGACCGAGCGGGCGAAGACCGCGATCGAGGACGTGCACGACAAGGTCGAGGACCAGCGCGCCTCCGCCCGCCCGCTTCCCGACATCGCCCGCGAGAACGGCCTTGAGGTGGTCTCCGTCCCGGCGATCGACCGCTCGGGCCGCGACAAGGCCGGCAACCCGGTGAACCTGCCGGAGCGCGAGGCGGTGCTCGCGGCGGCCTTCGGCTCCGACATCGGCGTCGACAACGAGGCGCTCAGGACGAAGAACGGCGGCTACGTCTGGTTCGAGGTCACCGGCATCGAGAGCGCCCGCGACAAGACTCTTAGCGAGACCCGCGACCAGGTCGCGGAGCAGTGGCGCGCCGAGGAGGTCGGAAAGCGCCTCGCCGCCAAGGCCGGGCAATTCGTCGAGCGTCTCAACAAGGGCGAGGCGATCGAGACGGTGGCGGCGGAGGCCGGCGCCGAGGCCAGGACCGCGACCGACCTCGCCCGGCGCTCCGCCTCGGGCGAGCTCTCGACCGACGCCGTCGCCCGCATCTTCTCGGTGCCGGTAGGCCAAGCGGCGAGCGCCGACGCCGGCGGGAACGGCCGCGCCGTGTTCAAGGTCACGGCCGCGACGGTGCCGCCCTTCGTCACGACGACCCAGGAAGCCGCCGCCCTCGCCGACCAGATGCGCCTCTACCTCGCGGACGACCTCGTCGCCGAGTACGTCCGGCAGGCCCAGCAGGACCTCGGCGTCAGGATCAACCAGGACGCCGCGCGCCGCGCCATCGCCGGCGGCGAGAGCTGACCCTCGCGTGCAGGCGGAGCCCGATTTCGAGGCCTTCTCGGCCGCTTACCGGGCCGGCGAGGCCGCGATCGTGCGGGCGACCCTCGTCGGCGACCTCGAGACCCCCGTCGCGGCCTTCCTGAAGCTGCGCCAGGGCCACGGCGGCGCGGCCTTCCTGCTCGAGTCGGTCGAGGGCGGCGCCGTGCGCGGGCGCTACTCCATGATCGGCCTCGACCCCGACCTCGTCTGGCGCTGCCGCGGCGCCGTCGCCGAGATCGACCGCGCGCCGCAGGGCAGGGGGGGCTTCGTCGCGGACCACCGCCCGCCGCTCGAGTCGCTCCGAGCCCTCATCGCCGAGAGCGCGATCCCGCTTGGGGAGGACCTGCCCCCCATGGCCGCCGGGCTCTTCGGCTATCTCGGCTACGACATGGTGCGGCTCATGGAGCGCCTGCCGGCGCCGAACCCCGACGCCCTCGGCGTCCCCGACGCGATCCTGGTGCGCCCGACCGTCATGGTGGTGTTCGACGCGGTGCGGGACGAGATTTCCCTGATCACGCCGGTGCGCCCGCAATCCGGCATCTCGGCGAAGGCGGCCTACGAGAGCGCGCTCGCCCGCCTGGAGCGCGCCATGTGGTCCCTCGAGCGCCCGCTCCCCTTCGACGCGCGCCACGACCCCATGGCGCTGAACGTCCACTCGCCGCGCTCGAACACGACCGAGGCGGAGTTCATGGGGCTCGTCGAGCGGGCCAAGGAATACATCCGCGCCGGCGACGTGTTCCAGGTGGTGCTGTCGCAGCGCTTCGAGGCGGAGTTCCCGCTGCCGGCCTTCGCCCTCTACCGGTCGTTGAGGCGCGTCAACCCGGCGCCGTTCCTGTGCTACCTCGACTTCGAGGCCTTCCAGATCGTGTGCTCAAGCCCGGAGATCCTGGTGCGGGTGCGCGACGGCACGGTGACGATCCGCCCGATCGCCGGCACGCGCCCCCGCGGCGCGACCGCCGCCGAGGACAAGCGCCTCGCCGACGAGCTCCTCGCCGACCCGAAGGAGCGCGCCGAGCACCTCATGCTCCTCGACCTCGGGAGGAACGACGTCGGGCGCGTGTCGGCCCTCGGCAGCGTCACGGTCACGGACAGCTTCTTCCTCGAGTACTACAGCCAAGTCATGCACATCGTCTCGAACGTCGAGGGCCGGCTCGATCCCCGCCTCGACGCCCTCGACGCCCTCGTCGCGGGCTTTCCCTGCGGCACCGTCTCCGGCGCCCCCAAGGTGCGGGCCATGGAGATCGTCGACGAGCTGGAGCGCGAGAAGCGCGGCCCCTACGCCGGCTGCATCGGCTACTTCGGCGCGAACGGCGAGATGGACACCTGCATCGTGCTCCGCACCGCGATCGTGAAAGACGGCCGCATGTCCGTCCAGGCCGGCGCCGGCATCGTCTACGACTCGGACCCCGCCGCCGAGCAGCAGGAGTGCGTCAACAAGGCGAAGGCGCTGTTCCGGGCGGCGGAGGACGCGGTGCGGTTCGCGAGTCGGGCGAGGAGGGGGCAGTAGTCTCTCCGACGCACGGGAGAGGTCGTGGTGGGTCCGACGGCGCGCGCAGGCCCCACGCCTTGGCTGCCCGCGCCTCTCCTGGGATTCCGGCATGGAACGCACCGGCATAGAAAGCTTCCAAAAGCGTACCGAGTATTACTCTAGCCTTGACCATCTTTCAACGTAGGATAATAATGCGGGTACGTGTGAAGCTTGCAATACTGCAACCTGAGTTATTGCAAAGAAGAGAGCGTAGATGAACCCCGCACGGATTGGCATCGTGACGGACTGGGCGCGTTCGGCGCGGGGGAACGAATGGGCCAAGCTGTTGAAGACAATCCAGCAGAGGTTCCCGAACGAGATGACGGCCTACCCGCTGGCCGACCTGATCGTCCGCCCCCTGGACGAGAAAGATCCTTCCGGCCTCCATACGATCCGCAACCGAGAGATACTCATCATCAACTGGGACGCAGCCAACGGGGACCCCGATTTCGGCGCCAATCTGGCCCTTCGGTGGATAGACCACAGAAGACCCGAACTACTGTTGTGGGTTCGAGAAGGAAACCTTCTCATTATCGAATCGCAGGCGACGCTCGGCATTCCGAGTTCGGAAGCCTATGGGGCCGCCGTGGGACGCGGCGAGTTGCCGGTATCCGGTCCCGAGGACCCGGAGAACCCGTTGTCGTTCAAGAAGAGAATAGGAGCGAAATGCGCGAAAACGCGTGCGTGCCCGGACTCAGACGGGTTCGAAGACGTCAGCACTACGATCGAGGCGCATGCCAATATAGATGCCAGCCGGCTTTTTCCGGGGACGGCCACGAACTTGCTGGCCGGACAGATCAGCGATCTCAAGTGGGGCAGGATCTTGTATAGGGGATGGTTCAGGCGCGTCCTCCCCGGCAGGCGGAAGCTTCGTTGGGTCTCAATCATAAGAACTGCCGACCGCGGCGCGCTTCGGGAGCAGTCGACAATGCAAGTCGCGAAGGTGGGGAGGGGCGCGATATTCGCTTCGACGATGATGCTGTCTACAACGGACCAGACAGACCTCGTGATCGCCATGTTCAAATGCATGCGAGGGCAGACGGGGCACCTACCGAAACCCGTGTCGATCGTTGACTGGATCCGCCAATCCTGGAAGTTATTGTTAACGGCGCTCGGAGGATTTATCGGCGGCCTCTTCGCCTTCAGCACCGAAGTTAGTGAGTTTGTCGGGAAATTGGGATTTTCCATCAGCTCGGAGACCCCCAAAACATTGATAAAAATCGCTTTCGTACCGGCCGGCATGTTGCTGTTTGAAATTTTGCGGCGAGCAATCACCTACATGAAGCGCCGAATTGCCGATTTCATCGGCTACTGACCGGCAATCTCGGATCCCCGGAACCATAATGGACCAGGGGCAGCTTCCTCGCCTGTTTGCGTCCGCGACCGAGCTCCTGGAGGATGCACTCCGGCAGCGCCGCACCCCTGGCCTCGTGATCGAGTTCGGGGTCTACAAAGGCCGGAGCCTGGACCTGATTGCCTGCTCGGTTTTTCCCGAGCCGGTTGTGGGTTTCGATTCGTTCATGGGGCTTCCCGAACATTGGCGCTCGGGCTTCCGGAAAGGAACGTTCGCCACCGATATCCCAAAGGTCAAATCGAACGTACAGCTCGTCGTCGGGCAATTTGAAGAGACATTACCAAAATTTATCAGCCAAATGGATCAAGATATTTCTTTCCTTCATGTAGATTGTGATTTGTATTCTTCCACGACAACCGTGCTTCGGCACTGTCGTGATCGCATTTGTGCGGGCACAGTCATCGTGTTTGATGAGTTCCACAACTATCCGGGATGGGAAAATCACGAGTATAAAGCGTTTTCGGAGTTCTTGTCCGAGGAGCGCAGGACCTTTCGGCTGCTGTCGGCGGTTCCGGGCGGCGAGCAGGTTGCCGTCGTCATGACCGGAGAGCATTCGCGCGGCCGCAGGCGAGTCGACATCCGCGAATAGGCCAATGCGATTGCGACCGGACGCACGGCGTTGCGCCGGCGGCTCTTGGTTGTCGCTCACTGCTGCCGGGCGTTTTCCGGTATGCCCGAGCCACCCGGGCCGCTGCATAGTTGTGCCACTCGCGGACGCTTTGCCGTCACGCGGGACGCTCGCCGGCCCTGACGCGAAGCACGACATAGGCGAGCAGGGCCGCGTAAAGGACGAAGCCCGTCGCCACGGCCGCGAAGAAGCCCGGGATGCCGAGGCCGAGCCAGTACACGGCGGCAAGTCCTGCGCCCGCGCTGGCGAGGAGGCGGGCCGCGTTGGCGCTCATGGCGCCGAAGCCTCGGCCGAAGCCCTGGCTGACGAAGAAGAGGCCGAGGCCGAGCCCGAAGCACACGTAGGCCGGTCCGACGATCCGCAGATAGAGGGCGCCGAGGCGGGCGACCTCGGGATCGTCGCTGAACAGGCCCATCCAGAGGCCCGGCCGAAGGGCCACGATCAGGCCGATCGTCCCGCAGACCGCCGCGACCGTGACGGCTCCGGTCCAGGCGATCCGCCGCGCGCGCCCGTGCCGCCCCGCGCCCCAGTTCGTCCCGACCATGGCGACGATCGCGGTCCCGAACCCGAAGGCCACCGGCTGCATGATGTATTCGAGCCGCGCCCCCATGGCGTAGCCGATGGCGGCCTCGGGTCCGAACTGTCCGGCGATCCCGTACGGCCAGGCTTAGATTTCCTCATGAACTCCCCGGCGGGCGGGGAGGGGACTGGAAAGGTCCCCCGAAAGCACGACCATCCGGCGCCGGACCGCCCGGCGCGCCCGGCGCCCATCGACATCGTCGGCCTGTCATCGACATCGTCGGTGTTTTCCCGCGACATCGTCGGGTTTTTCCCGCGACATCGTCGGGTTTTCGCGGGTCGTCGCCGGGTGTCGAAAGGGCCGCCTTGACCCCGCCGCACCGCCCGGGCAAACCCTCCCTTCACCTGAAGGAACATGCGATGGCCGCGGTCGTCGTCGTGGACAACTACGACTCGTTCACCTGGAACCTCGTGCACCTGATCGGGCCGCTCGTGGACCGCATCCGGGTCGTGCGCAACGACGAGACGACGCCGCAGGCGCTCCTCGACGAGGCGCCGGACGCGATCGTTCTGTCGCCCGGGCCCTGCACCCCGAACGAGGCCGGCATCTGCCTCGACGTGATCCGGGACGTCGGCCCGCGGGTGCCGGTGTTCGGGGTCTGCCTCGGCATGCAGGCGATCGGGCAGGCCTTCGGCGGCGAGGTGGTGCGGGCGCCCGTTCCCATGCACGGCAAGGTCTCGACCGTAAACCATTCCGGCCGCAGCGTTTTCCGCGGCATCAACGCGGCCTTCGAGGCGACGCGCTACCACTCCCTCGTGGTCGCCCGAAAGACCTGCCCGGAGGCCCTCGAGGTCACGGCCGAGACCGGCGACGGCCTCGTCATGGGGCTCGCCCACAAGGCGCTGCCGATCCACGGGGTGCAGTTCCACCCGGAGAGCATCAAGTCGGAGCACGGCGGCCGGATCGTGCGCAACTTCCTCGACATCGCGGCGGCCTTCAACCGCGAAAAGCGTGACAATCCGGCCTCCGCCGTGCATTGAGCCGCCATGGAGTCCTTCAAGCCCTACATCGCCAAGGTCGCGACCGGGGCGGCGCTGACCCGCGACGAGGCCCGCACCGCCTTCGACACGCTGCTCTCCGGCGAGGTGACTCCGGCCCAGGCCGGCGGCTTCCTCATGGCGCTGCGGGTGCGCGGCGAGGCCCTCGACGAGATCGTCGGCGCGGCCTCGGCCATGCGCGGTCGCATGCTGCGCGTCGAGGCCCCAGACGACGCCATCGACATCGTGGGGACAGGCGGCGACCAGTCGGGCAGCTACAACATCTCGACGCTCGCCGCGATCATCGTCGCCGCCTGCGGCGTGCCGGTCGCGAAGCACGGCAACCGCGCCGCCTCCTCCCGCTCCGGCGCCGCCGACGTGCTCTCGGCGCTTGGCGTGAAGATCGGGCTCGATCCGGCGCACTTGTCCCGCTGCCTCAAGGAGGCGGGCCTGTGCTTCATGTTCGCCCAGACCCACCACGCCTCCATGCGCCACGTCGCAGCGGCCCGCGTCGAGCTCGGCACCCGCACGCTCTTCAACCTGCTCGGACCGCTGTCCAACCCGGCGGGCGTCAGTCGCCAGCTTCTCGGCGTCCCGGCAAAGGCTTGGCTCAACCCGTTGACGCAAGGGTTGAAAGAACTCGGCTCCCGCCGGGTCTGGACCGTGCACGGCTCCGACGGCCTCGACGAGATCACGACGACGGGCCCGACCCATGTCGTCGCGCTGGAGGACGGCGCGATCCGCGAGTTCACCGTCAGCCCGCAGGACGTAGGGCTCCCGACCGCCGCCCCCGAAGACCTGAAGGGCGCCGACCCCGACCACAACGCCCGCGAGCTGCGCGCGGCGCTCGAAGGCCTGCCGACGCCCTATCGCGACATCGCGGTCTTCAACGCCGCGGCGGCCCTCGTCGTCGCCGAGAAGGTCGCGAACCTGCGCGAGGGTGTCGAGCGCGCCATGCAGGCGGTCGAGAGCGGCGCCGCCCGCGGCGTGCTCGATCGCCTGATCGCGGTCTCGAACGCGGGCGCCTGAGCCATGCGCGGGAGCGCCCCAATGCGCGGGAGCGTCAAGTGAGCGACGTCCTCGCCCGCATCGAGGCCTACAAGCGGCTGGAGATCGAGGCCGCCAAGGCCCGGATCGCGCCCAAGGAGATCGAGCGCCGGGCCCGGGAGGCTCCGCCCCCGCGTGGCTTCGCCGCCGCGATCGAGCGCCACCTCGCCGAAGGGTGCCCGGCGCTGATCGCCGAGATCAAGAAGGCGAGCCCGTCGAAGGGCCTGATCCGGGCCGACTTCGACCCGCCGGCGCTCGCCCGCGCCTATGCCGAGGGCGGCGCCACCTGCCTCTCGGTCCTCACCGACGAGCCGTCGTTCCAGGGCCGCCCCGAGTACCTTAGCGAGGCCCGCGAGGCCTCCGGCCTGCCGGTGCTGCGCAAGGACTTCCTGTTCGAGCCCTACCAGGTCCACGAGGCGCGCCTGTGGGGCGCCGACTGCATCCTCGTCATCATGGCGAGCGTCACCGACGGCGAGGCCCGCGCCCTCGTCGAGACCGCCCACGGCTTAAGCATGGACGCCCTCGTCGAGGTCCACGACGCCCGGGAGCTCGACCGGGCCCTTTCCCTCGACACCAAGCTCGTCGGCATCAACAACCGGAACCTGCGCACCTTCGAGACCTCGCTTGCGGTCTCGGAGGAGCTGGCACCGCGCATCCCCGCCGGCCGCATCGTCATCGGCGAGAGCGGCATCTTCACCCGCGCCGACGTGGAGCGGCTCGCCCGCGCCGGCATCCGCACGCTCCTCGTCGGCGAGAGCCTGATGCGCGAGGCGGACGTGGCAGCGGCGACACGGCGCCTCCTCTTCGGGTGAGCGACTTATGGCGGAGCTGACCCATCTCGACCGCACCGGCGCCGCCAACATGGTCGACGTCTCGGACAAGGCCGTCACCGCCCGCACCGCCCGCGCCGAAGGCCGCGTCGTCACCGCGCCCGAGACGGTGCGCCTCATCCGCGAGGGCGACGCCAAGAAGGGTGACGTGCTCGGCACGGCGCGGTTTGCCGGCATCATGGCGGCGAAGCGCGCCCACGAGCTGATCCCCCTCTGTCACCCGCTGCTCCTGTCGAAGGTGGCGGTCGACTGCACGATCGACGAGGCCCTGCCCGGCGTGCGGGTGACGGCCGAGGTGAAGGTCGCGGGCCAGACCGGGGTCGAGATGGAGGCCCTGACGGCCGTCTCGGTCGCCTGCCTCACCATCTACGACATGGTGAAGGCCGCCGACCGCGCCATGCGCATCGAGGGCATCCGCCTTCTCGATAAGAGCGGCGGCCGCTCGGGCGCCTATACGGCGGAGCCGTGAGCGCATGAGCCTCCTGCCCGTCGAGGAAGCCTTGCGGCGCGTCCTCGACGGCGTCGCGCGCCCCGTCGAGGCCGAAACCGTGCCGATCGCGTCGTGCGCCGGGCGGACGCTTGCCGAAGCCTTAGCGGCGCTGCGCACCCAGCCGCCCTTCGCGGCCTCCGCCATGGACGGCTACGCCGTCCGCGCCGCCGACCTCGCCGCCCCGCCGGCGCGCCTTTCCGTGATCGGCCGCAGCGTCGCGGGCGCGGGCTTCGACGGCGCGCTCGGCCCCGGGCAGGCGGTGCGCATCTTCACCGGCGCCCCGGTCCCGGAAGGGGCCGATACGGTCGTCATCCAGGAGGATACGGACGCGGACGGCGACACGGTTGTCGTCCGGGAGAAGGTCGCCCCGGGAAAGCACATCCGCGCCGCCGGTCTCGATTTTGCGGAAGGCGGCCCGCTCCTCGCAGCCGGGCGGCGCCTCGACGCCCGCCTCGTCGCCCTCGCGGCCGCCGCCGGGCACGCGCGCCTGCCGGTGCGCCGCAAGCCCCGGGTCGCGATCCTCGCGACCGGCGACGAGCTCGTGCGCCCGGGCGAGAGCGCCGGCCCCGACCAGATCGTCGCCTCGAACCCTTACGCGGTCGCCGCCATCGCGGCCCGCGCCGGGGCCGAGCCCGTCGACCTCGGCATCGCCCGCGACACCCCAGAGGCCCTCGACCGGGCGATCACGCAGGCGCAGGCGGCCCGCGCCGACATCCTCGTGACGCTCGGCGGCGCCTCGGTCGGCGAGGCCGACCTCGTGCAGGCGGCGCTCGACCGCCACGGCATGGAGCTCGCGTTCTGGAAGGTGGCGCTCCGCCCCGGCAAGCCGCTGATCCACGGCCGCCTCGGCGCCATGGCGATCCTCGGCCTGCCGGGCAATCCGGTCTCCTCCGTCGTCTGCGCCGTCCTCTTCGTCGTGCCGGCGATCCGCCGTCTCCTCGGCGACCCCAGCGCCGGCGACGATCCCACGGAGCCCGCAATCCTCGGCGCGAACCTGCCCGCCAACGATGGCCGCCAGGACTACCTGCGGGCGGCGCTCGCGGCCTCCCCCGACGCCCTGCCGGTCGCGACGGCCTTCCCGGTGCAGGACTCGTCCATGCTGAGCGTCCTCGCCCGCGCCGACGCCCTCCTCGTCCGCCCCCCGCACGCCCCCCCGGCCAAAGCCGGCGCCCCCTGCCGGGTCATCCCTCTGGAGCGGTTCGGGTGACGCCAACGGTGAGGGGTTAGCCGCCGGGGGCGGAGCCTATGCAGACGGCCCTGGGAAGCGCACAGCGCAATCATCATGACCGTGATCCGGACAGCCTGCTTCCTTGTGCGGTCCGGAGATTCCGGCTGATCCGCTTATCATGATCGGCACTCTCATCATGATGGAGAAAGGTGCGCAGAGGCCTCCTGGCGGGTAGGCCGCCTTCAACCCTTGCTAACCCTCATCGGCTAGCGTCAGGCCGATGCGCATCCTCCTCGCCAACACCGGGCATCCTGCGGCGATCAAGGGCGGGGCCGAGGCCGCCGTGCTCGACCTCGCGCACGCGCTCGCCGCCCGCGGCCATTCCGTCGCCCTCGCGGTGCATCACGGCGGGCGCACGGTCGAGGTCTCCGACGGCGGCGGCGTGCGCGTCTACGCGCTCCCGAACCGCAACCTCTACTTCGCCTTCGACGGAGGCAAGCGCCCCGCGCCCCTGCGCCTCGCCTGGCACGCGCTCGATGGTGCCAATCCCTTCATGGCGGCGGCCTTCCGAAAAATCCTCGATGAGGAGAAGCCGGACGTGGTCAACACCCACGTCCTCGCCGGCCTCTCCCAGCTCCTGTGGCGGGAGGCGGCCCGGCGCGGCATCCCGGTCGTGCATTACCTCCACGAATACGGGACGATGTGCCCCCGCGGCTCGGCCTTCCGGGACGGCCGGCTGTGCGAACGCCCGTGCGCGCCGTGCGGTCTCCTGACGCTCCCGAGGAAGCGCCTCTCCGGCCTCGTCGACACGGTCGTGGGCGTCAGCCGCTTCACCCTCGAGCGGCACCTCGCCTGGGGCTTCTTCCCCAACGCCGAACGCGCCGTCGTCCCGAACGTCTTCACCGGCCTTTCCTTCACGCCGCGCCCGGCGCCGCCCGAAGGGCCGCTCCGCCTCGGCTATTTCGGGCGGCTCATCCCGGACAAGGGCGCGCACCTTCTCCTTGCCGCCGCCCGGGCGCTCCCGCCCGAGGGCTGGACGCTCGATATCGCCGGCACCGGCGACGAGGCTTACGTCGCCGCGCTGAAACAGGACGCGCCCGCGAACGTGCGCTTCCTCGGCTGGACCCGCGCCGAAGACTTCTTCCCGCAGATCGACGCTCTGGTCGTGCCCTCGATCTGGCCCGACCCGCAGCCCCGCGTGGTGTTCGAGGCCTACATGCACGGCGTGCCGGTGATCGGCGCCAATGCGGGGGGCATCCCCGAGCAGATCGACGAGGACCGCACCGGCTGGCTCTTCGAGGCCGGCTCCCCGGAGAGCCTTGCGAAAGTGCTTCGCGCCCGGCTCGCCGACCACTGCGACCGCACCCTTGGCCCTGAAGGTTTCCGCGCCCGCCTCGCCGCCTTGGACCCCGGCCGCATCGCGGCTCTTTACGAAGATGCCTATACCAATGCTGTCGAACGCAGGCGCTCGCGAAGCCAAAACTTCTCGTCCGCAGTAACGCTTGCGGAACACACGGGGAACGGGTAAAGTGTTCCGGCTTTGTTCAGAATCACCGCCGGGTCGGCACAAGGTTGGGACGCGCACATGCTCACACGCAAGCAGCACGAACTCCTCCGGTTCATCCACGAGCGGGTTCGCGAGAGCGGGGTTCCGCCGTCCTTCGACGAGATGAAGGACGCGCTCGACCTCAAGTCGAAGTCCGGCATCCACCGCCTGATCACGGCGCTGGAGGAGCGCGGCTTCATCCGCCGCCTGCCGAACCGGGCCCGCGCGCTCGAGGTGATCAAGCTGCCCGAGACGGTCGCGGGACCGCCGCGCGGGCGCTTCAGCCCGAGCGTGGTCGAGGGCGGGCTCGCCGGACGGGCGAAGGCGCCGGTCGCGCCCGTGCCGCAGGCCGACAACAGCAACAAGTCGGTGATGGTGCCGGTGATGGGCCGGATCGCGGCGGGCGTGCCGATCTCGGCGATCCAGGACCGCAGCCATTCCGTCGCCATGTCGCCGGAGTTCCTCGCCGGCGGCGAGCACTACGCCCTCGAGGTGCGCGGCGACTCGATGATCGAGGCCGGCATCCTCGAAGGCGACCTCGTCGTCGTCCGACGCCAGGAGACGGCGAACACCGGCGACATCATCGTGGCCCTCATCGACGACGAGGAAGCGACCCTCAAGCGCTTCCGCCGCCGCGGCTCCTCGATCGCCCTCGAGGCCGCGAACCCGCACTACGAGACGCGCGTCCTCGGCCCCGACCGGGTCAAGATCCAGGGCAAGCTGATCAGCCTCGTGCGCCGCTACTGAACGTTCCTGGGTCGGCCTGCCGGTCGCGGGCCGCCCGGGAACCGAAGCGCACTTCTTCTCCGGCCGGCGCCGAGTCGCGATCCTATCGGATGGGGGCGGGTCGGGTGGAACCTGGTGCTCCGCCGGCAGGGGCAGCGGCGCTGGGCGTCGGCGGCGCCGGCTTGACCTCGGCGAGGGGCGAGGCGCTCAAGAAGATCGCGCGTGCCTGCGGGCCGATCAGAGGAAGGGCGCGGTCGCCCTCGCAGACCTTGCGCATGGCCGCGACCGCCTCCTCGGCTTGGCGTGCGTCGAGGACCGCGCGTTGCGCGGCGCCGGCGTAGTAGCCGTGCAGCCAGACGAGCAGCCGCTCGGATTCACTGCCGCGCGCGTCGAGAAGCTGCCCGCAGGTGAGGCGGGCGACGTCGGCGCCTTGGGCGTTAGCGGCGGAGGGCGGCAATAAGAAAAAGCAGGCGAGGGCGATAAAGGTAAAGGCGGGGCCGACGGCAGTCCTCGCCCGGCTCTTTTCATGCTGTCGGGAATGCGCCGTCGAGCGCATGGATGAGGATTTTTCGGCCGGAGGGGACCTGTCAAGGACCCTC
>DASVVU010000044.1:0-6221 GCA_036386395.1 Beijerinckiaceae bacterium
CGGCCTCAAGCTCGTCGACGAGCTCGGCGGCGAGCGCGAGGCGGTCGCCTGGCTCGAGCGCGAGAAGGGCGTCGCCAAGGACCTGCCGGTGCGGGAGTGGAAGCCGCGCACGCGCCGCGAGTTCGACCTGTGGACCGCCGCGAGCCTCTCCGCCGACCTCCTCGGCTTCGAGGACCTGGGCGAGAAGCTGCGCCGGGCGGGCGATTCGGCGAGGGTGGCGAACCTTGACGGCCTCCTGGCCGTTTGGCACCCTGCCCTCGAAAAATGACGCCCGTTCAAGCCTCTAGGCGCATGCGCGCCGGAACCCCATGATCAAGTCCGAACTCGTCCTGAAGATCGCCGAGCAGAACCCGCACCTCTACCAGCGGGACGTCGAGAACATCGTCAACGCGATCCTCGACACCATCGCGGACGCGCTCGCCCGCGGCGACCGGGTGGAGCTTCGGGGCTTCGGCGCGTTTTCCGTGAAGAAGCGCGACGCGCGCACCGGGCGCAACCCGCGCACGGGTGAAACCGTTTCCGTGTCCGAGAAGGTGATCCCGGTGTTCAAGACCGGCAAGGAAATGCGCATCCGCCTGAACGAGGCCGCGAAAGACAGCGCCAAGTAGCCGGCACGGCCGAGGCGGCGAGAGTCCCCCATGAGACAGTTCCTGAAGGCCCTCATCCTGTTGCCCGTCGCGATCGTCGTGGTGCTGATCGCGATCGCGAACCGCAAGCCGGTGATGCTGTCCTTCGACCCCTTCACGCCGGAGGGGCCGCAGTTCTCCTGGACGGTGCCGCTCTTCGCCCTGATGTTCCTGTGCGTCATGCTCGGTATCCTGATCGGCGGCGTCGCCTCCTGGCTCGCGCAGGCGAAGCACCGCCGCCTCGAGCGCCGCTACCGCCGCGAGGCAAGGCGCCTGCGCGACGAGCGCGAGCGGCTGCGCACGCTAGGCGCGAGCGGAGGCGGCGCGGGGCTGCCGGCGCTAGCCTCCGAGCCGTCGCGGCTCTGAAAGCCGCGCGCGCCCGATGCGCGTCGTCACCGCCGAAGAGATCGACCGCGCGCTGACCTTCCCGGCCCTGATCGAGGCCCTCGCCGAAGCCTTCCGCGGGGACGTGACGGCGCCCGTACGTCACCACCACGAAATCGCCCGCGACGGCGTCCCGGGCACGCTCCTGCTCATGCCGGCCTGGACCGGCGCGGCGGGCGGCTCTGGCTTTGTCGGCGTCAAGGTCGTGACGGTCTATCCGGACAACGCCCTAAGAAGCCTGCCGAGCGTCTTCGGAACCTACCTCCTCCTCGACGGCGCGACCGGCGAGCCTCTTGCGGCCATGGATGGCACGCGCCTTACGCTCTGGCGCACGGCCGCCGCCTCGGCCCTCGCCGCCCGCCACCTCGCCCGGCCCGACGCCGCCCGCATGGTCATGGTCGGAGCCGGGGCGCTTGCCCCTTTCCTGATCCGGGCCCACGCCGGCGAGCGCCCGATCCGCGAGGTCAAGCTCTGGAACCACCGCTCCGAGAAGGCGGCGGCGCTCGCGGCCGAGCTTCGCGGCGAGGGCCTGCCGGTCGAGGCGACGGACGACCTCGAGGAGGCAGTGCGCCAGGCTGACCTCGTCTCCTGCGCGACCCTCTCGACCGCGCCGCTCGTGCGCGGCGCCTGGCTCAAGCCCGGCGCCCACCTCGACCTCGTCGGCGCCTTCAACCTCGCCATGCGCGAGACCGACGACGAGGCGCTCCGGCGGGCGAGCGTCTACGTCGACACGCCGGCGGCACTCACGGAAGGCGGCGACGTAGCCCTCGGCCTGAAGAGCGGCGCCATCGGCGAGGCCGACGTGGAAGGCGACCTCTTCACCCTCTGCCGCGGCAAGACCCCGGGCCGCACCCACGCGGACGAGATCACCCTCTACAAGTCCGTCGGCACCGCCATCGCAGACCTCGCTGGGGCGACGGCGGTGTGGCGGAGTGTGTCGAGCGACAACTGCCATGATCGGTGATAAAGAGGGCCCCGGAGCCCTACGATGAATGCACCTGTTATCGATCGTGGCCGGCTGAAGCGCGCCGCCAGCGCCATCGAACAGCAATATGGCCTTACGGTCCAAGGCATTTTGCCGGATGGAACCGTGAACCATCCCTCAGGACGTGATCCGGTTGTCCTCTTGGCCGTCGCGCCGGAGGATTTCTCGTTATTCGACCTCTGCTCGGCAGAGGTCGAGTTGGAAGATGCACTTTCGGCTCCAGCCAGGATCATTCTAGAGAGCGAATTGCATGGCAAGCGGAAGTCGGTAGCGTCACGGTCGAGGCCCTTGTGAGGCGCGCACCGCTCGAACGGCTGCGGGATGCTCGGGAGTTCGCTGCTAAAGTCCGGCAAATCGCATCCGGCATGGACCCCGACATCTTCGAAGGAGTCGAGTACTATCATTATGCCGTGCGCTATTGTCTCCTCGTCGTCGGAGAAGCGCTGAACTTCGTGCCCGACGAGGTTCGAGCGATGGCGTCCGAAATTCCCTGGCGCTCCATTATCAACATGCGCCACCGTTTGGCGCATGATTACTGGCTGATCAACTCACGTATTGTCCTCGAAGCCGCTCATAAGCATATAGGCCCTCTCATTGAGCAGCTCGACCTTCTGATCGCGCAGTTGGAAGCCGAGGCATGACCCCCCTCGTCAAAATCTGCGGCCTCAACACCCACGAGGCACTCGGCGCGGCGCTGTCCGCCGGGGCGGACCTCGTCGGGTTCGTGCGCTATCCGCGCAGCCCGCGGCATCTCTCGCTCGACGAGGGGCGGGCGCTCTCGGCCCGCGCCAAGGGCAAGGCCCTGCGGGTCGCTCTCACCGTCGACGCGGACGACCGGGAGCTCGAGGACATCGTCGCGACGATCGATCCGGACATCCTGCAGCTTCACGGCGAGGAGACGCGGGAGCGTGTGGCCGAGGTCAGGGCGCGCTTCGGACGCCCGGTCATGAAGGCGGTCGGGATCGCGGAGGAGGACGACCTCGCGCAAATCCAGACCTACGGCGCGGTGGCCGACCGGCTCCTCCTCGACGCGAAGCCCCCGAAGATCGCGGAAGCGCTGCCGGGCGGCAACGGCCTTGCCTTCGACTGGCGGCTCGTGGCCGCCCTTGACCCGGGCATTCCCTTCATGCTGTCAGGGGGCCTCAGGCCCGACAATGTCGCGGCCGCGATCGAGCTCACCGGGGCGCGGGCGCTTGACGTCTCCTCCGGGGTCGAGCGCCGCCCGGGCGAGAAGGACCCGGAGAAGATCGAGCGCTTCGTCCGCGCGGCGCGCGCCGCCTGGGGTCGCCTCGACACAACCAAGGACAAGGTCGCGTGAACGCTCCGCAGCACCCCAACACCTTCCGGGCCGGGCCCGACGAGCGCGGCCACTTCGGCATCTTCGGCGGCAGATTCGTGGCCGAGACCCTGATGCCGCTCATCCTGGAGCTCGAGAAAGCTTACAGCGAAGCCAAGACCAATCCGGCCTTCAAGGCCGAGATGGAAGCGTACCTGACCCACTACGTCGGGCGCCCGAGCCCGCTCTACTTCGCCGAGCGCCTGACCGAGCATCTCGGTGGCGCCAAGGTCTATTTCAAGCGCGACGAGCTGAACCACACCGGCGCCCACAAGGTGAACAACGTGCTCGGTCAAATTCTTCTGGCCCGGCGCATGGGCAAACAAAGAATCATCGCCGAGACCGGCGCCGGCCAGCACGGGGTCGCGACCGCGACGCTCTGCGCGAGATTCGGCCTCGACTGCGTCGTCTACATGGGCGCCGTCGACGTCGAGCGGCAGAAGCCCAACGTCTTCCGCATGAAGATGCTCGGCGCCGAGGTGATCCCGGTGCAATCTGGGACCCGCACCCTCAAGGACGCCATGAACGAGGCCCTGCGTGACTGGGTCACCAACGTCGCCGACACCTTCTACTGCATCGGCACGGTCGCCGGGCCGCACCCCTATCCGGCGATGGTGCGCGACTTCCAGTCGGTCATCGGCCGCGAGACCCGCGAGCAGATGATGGCGGCGGAAGGGCGGCTGCCGGATTCGCTCATCGCCGCGATCGGCGGCGGCTCGAACGCCATCGGCCTGTTCCACCCCTTCCTCGACGAGCGCCAGATCGAGATCTACGGCGTCGAGGCTGCGGGCCACGGCCTTACGCAGCTCCATGCGGCCTCCATCGCCGGCGGGCGCCCGGGGGTGCTGCACGGCAACCGCACCTACCTCCTCATGAACGACGACGGCCAGATCCAGGACGCGCACTCGATCTCGGCCGGCCTCGACTATCCCGGCATCGGCCCCGAGCACGCCTGGCTGCACGACGTCGGCCGCGTCACCTATCTCTCGGCGACGGACGACGAGGCGCTTTCCGCCTTCCAGCTCTGCTGCCGCCTCGAGGGCATCATCCCGGCCCTCGAGCCGGCGCACGCCCTCGCCAAGGTGATCGAGCTCGCGCCGAAGAAGCCCAAGGACCACCTCATGGTGATGAACCTGTGCGGCCGCGGCGACAAGGACATCTTCACGGTGGCGGAGCATCTAGCAGAGAAGATTTGAACTCTCCATGACTGACGAACGGAAATCCGAGAGTCTAAAGACAGCGCACTCGGTCGCTCTGGAATGGTTCAAAATTCATGCGGACCAGCGGCTGAAAGTATTCAATTTCTTCATTATCATAGCCGGCTTCTCCATAGGAGGCTTCTTCACAGCCTTGCAGGCACGTAATCCAATTGCCGCATCTGTGATTGGATTCGCGCTAGCATGTGTTTCCTATTGTTTTTATCAACTCGACCGGCGAACGCGGCAGTTAATTCATATTAGCGAGCACGTTCTGAATATCTCTCTGGAGCGCCTTGCGCGTGAGCTTAACATTGACGCAATCAATCTTGTCAGGCTCTCCGATCAGAAGGGCTCTGTATGGTCGTACCGACAGGTGTTCAATGCGATCTTCTGCCTCTTTGGCGGTTTAGGTGTAATGGGGGTTCTTCTTCCCTGGATCCAGCGATAAGCACCGCCGCATTGTACTGCCGGACGTGCTTTCGCGGCGCGCTCCGGCTAGCATCCTAGCGGTTCAGGTAAAGCGCACTCACGGCCATGGCGATGAACCCGATCAACGATCTAGCCCGGCAAATCAGCGCAATGATGGGGCAGCATCAGGTATTGGCCGGTTCTATCGATCGCCTTGTGGTCGGCGTCGGCGACTTCTCCAAAGATTTGCGGGCGGGATTTCGCGCCGTCGATACGAAGATCGATGCCCTTCGGGCGGAGATGAACGATCACTTCCGCTTGGTCGGCTCCCGCTTCGACAAGACCGACCAGTGTCTATCGCGATTCGAGAATGGGATGAGGGAATTGCATTCCGACATGCTCCGCCTTCAGAGCGAAATCCATACCCCGCAGAGCTCTCTGAAAGCTCGCCGCCGGCTTGACCGCGACGCCCAGGGCGGCGAAGAGCCGACGCCATGACCGCTCGCATCGAAGCCCGCTTTGCCCGCTGCCGCGCCGAGGGCCGCGCCGCCCTTGTCACCTATGTGATGGCCGGCGACCCGGACCCGGAGACCTCGCTTGGCATCCTCAAGACGCTGCCGAAGGTCGGGGCCGACGCCGTCGAGCTCGGCCTGCCCTTCACCGATCCCATGGCCGACGGGCCGGCGATCCAGGCCGCGGGGCTGCGGGCCCTGAAGGCCGGGCAGACGACCAAGAAGACCCTTGAGCTCGTGCGGCGTTTCCGGGAGGGGGACGCCGACACGCCCGTGATCCTCATGGGCTACTTCAATCCGATCTACATCTACGGGGTCGAGCGCTTCCTCGCCGACGCGAAGAGCGCCGGCGTCGACGGGCTCATCATCGTCGACCTGCCGCCCGAGGAGGACGACGAGCTATGTCTGCCGGCGCTCGCGGCCGGCCTCGCCTTCATCCGCCTTGCGACGCCGACGACGGACGACCGGCGCCTGCCGGCCGTGCTCGCGAACACGGCCGGGTTCGTCTACTACGTCTCGATCACCGGCATCACCGGCGCTGCGACCCCGGACTTCGGCCAGGTCTCCGATGCGGTCTCGCGCATCAAGCGCCACACGCCGCTCCCCGTGGTGGTCGGATTCGGGGTCAAGACGGGCGCGCACGCGGCCGCGATCGCTAGAGGCGCCGACGGAGTCGCCGTCGGCACGGCCCTCGTCAGCGCCGTGAAGGCCTCCCTCGATGCTGAGGGCCGTGCGACCTCGAAAACGGTCGAATCAGTGGCTAAGTTAGTG
>DASVVU010000045.1:0-9373 GCA_036386395.1 Beijerinckiaceae bacterium
AAGCTCCCGATCAAGACGCGCTTCATCCAGCGCATCGCCGAGTAAGGAGGGCGGGCCATGAAATCGACCCAGAGGCTCTCGGACCTCAAGGCCATGTCGCCGGACCAGCTCCAGGACCAGCTCCTGTCGCTGAAGAAGGAGCAGTTCAACCTGCGCTTCCAGCGCGCGACCGGGCAGCTCGAGAACACGTCGCGGGTGCGCGAGGTCCGCCGGGACATCGCCCGCGTGCGCACGCTGCAGCGGCAGAAGACCGCCGCCGAAGCGAAGGCTTAAGGAGACAAGGATGCCGAAGCGCGTATTGCAGGGCGTCGTCGTCAGCGACAAGCAGGACAAGACCGTGGTGGTCAAGGTCGAGCGTCGCTTCACGCACCCCGTCATGAAGAAGACGGTGCGGCGCTCGAAGAACTACCACGCCCACGACGAGGCCAACACGGCGAAGGTCGGGGACACGGTCTTCATCCAGGAGTCGCGGCCCCATTCCAAGCTCAAGACCTGGGAGCTCGTGGCGGGCGACAAGGCTGGGGGCGGCTCGGGGCTGATCGACAAGGTCAAGTCCCTCATCGGGCTCGGCGGCGACAAGGGTTGAGCGGGCGGGGTAGGCGTCCTATATGGACGGCTCTCCCCCGCGACGGTTTTGGGCCGGGCGAAGCCCGGCTTCGAAGTGAGAACGGCCTTGGCAGGCCGGTCCTTGTGCGAACGAGGATTCCTGTCGCGGCGGGAACGAGGCAGGGGACGGCAGATCCCCATCAGGCGTAGTCCGGCGGGCATTGGGCCCGGCGGAAACCGCCCTGAGAGAAGGAAAGGATCAAAGCCATGATCCAGATGCAGACGAATCTCGACGTCGCCGACAACTCGGGCGCGCGCCGCGTGATGTGCATCAAGGTCCTGGGCGGCTCGAAGCGCAAGTACGCCGGCATCGGCGACATCATCGTGGTGTCGGTGAAGGAGGCGATCCCGCGCGGGCGCGTGAAGAAGGGCGACGTCATGAAGGCGGTCGTCGTTCGCACCGCGAAGGACGTGCGCCGGCCCGACGGCTCGGTGATCCGCTTCGACAAGAACGCGGCGGTGCTCATCAACAACCAGAAGGAGCCGATCGGCACCCGCATCTTCGGGCCGGTCCCGCGGGAACTCCGCGCCAAGAACCACATGAAGATCATCTCGCTCGCGCCGGAGGTGCTCTGATGGCCGCGAAGATCAAGAAGGGCGACAAGGTCGTCGTCACCACGGGGCGCGACAAGGGCCGCACCGGCGAGGTCGTCGAGGTGCGCCCGAAGGAGGCGCGCGCGCTCGTCCGCGGCGTCAACATGGTGAAGCGCCACCAGCGCCAGACCATGAACCAGGAGGGCGGCATCATCTCGAAGGAGGCGCCGGTCCACCTCTCGAACCTCGCCCTCGCGGACCCGCGCGACGGCAAGCCGACCCGGGTCGGATTCAGGATCCTGGACGACGGGCGCAAGGTGCGGTTCGCCAAGCGCTCGGGAGAGCAGATCGATGGCTGACAAGCAGAAAACCGACAAGGCCGCGAAGGGCGCCAAGCCCGCCGACAAAGGGGCGAAGCCGCAGCACCCCGGCGGCGTCGAGCCGAAGCAGAAGGCGGCGAAGCAGCCCGGCGGCGCCAAGGCCGCGGCCCCGAAGGAGGCCCGGCCGAAGCAGTCCCTCGACGGCTACACCCCGCGCCTGCGCAAGCACTACGACGAGGTCGTGCGGCCGAAGCTCGTCGAGGAGTTCGGCTACAAGAACCCGATGCAGGTGCCGAAGATCGAGAAGATCACGCTCAACATGGGCGTCGGCGAGTCGACGGCGGATTCGAAGAAGGCCTCGGTCGCGGCCGACGACCTCGCCCTCATCGCCGGCCAGCGGCCGGTGATCACCCGCGCCCGCAAGGCGATCTCGCAGTTCAAGGTCCGCGAGAACATGCCGATCGGCTGCAAGGTGACGCTGCGCAAGACGCGCATGTACGAGTTCCTCGACCGGCTCGTGAACATCGCGCTCCCCCGGGTGCGCGACTTCCGCGGCCTGAACCCGAAGTCGTTCGACGGGCGCGGCAACTACGCGCTCGGGATCAAGGAGCACTTGGTGTTCCCGGAGATCAACTACGACAAGGCCGAGGCGGTGTGGGGCATGGACGTCGTCATCACGACGACGGCCAGGACCGACGCCGAAGCCAAGGCCCTCCTCACCCACTTCAACTTCCCGTTCCGGCAGTGAGAGCCTGAGCTCTCAGACGCGGACACCGGAGATTAGTTGCATGTCGAAGAAAAGCTCAGTCGAGAAGAACAACCGGCGCAAGAAGCTGGTCAAGCAGTACAAGGGCCGGCGCGAGCGGCTCCTCGCCGTCGCCAACGACGAGTCGAAGGCCATGGAGGAGCGCTTCGAGGCGCGCCTCAAGCTCGCCGAGATCCCGCGCAACGCCAACCCGACCCGGGTCCGCAACCGCTGCGAGATGACGGGCCGTCCGCGCGCCTACTACCGCAAGCTCGGGATGTCGCGCATCGCGCTCCGGGAGCTCGGCTCGAAGGGGCTGATTCCGGGCCTCGTGAAGTCGAGCTGGTAAGGGAGGGCGAGGACATGGCGATCAACGATCCCGTGGGCGACATGCTCACCCGCATCCGCAACGCGCAGATGCGCCGCCGCGGCACCGTCACGACGCCGGGCTCGCGGCTGCGCGCCCGCGTCCTCGACGTGCTCAAGTCCGAGGGCTACATCCGCGACTACTCGACGACCGAGTTCGGCAACGGCCGCACCGAGTTCTCGATCGAGCTGAAGTACCACGAGGGCCAGCCGGTGATCCGCTCGGTCCAGCGGGTGTCGAAGCCCGGCCGGCGCGTCTACGCCTCGGTCGATTCGATGCCGCGGGTCGCGGACGGCCTTGGCACCACCATCCTCTCGACGCCTCAAGGGGTCATGGCCGACCACGAGGCCCGGGAGCGCAACGTGGGCGGCGAAGTGCTCTGCACGGTCTTCTGACCGGGCGGGCGCCGACCAGAACCACGGGAGAACAGCATGTCTCGAGTAGGCAAGAAGCCCGTCGCGGTGCCGTCCGGCGTGACGGCGACCGTCTCCGGGCAGACGGTGAGGATCAAGGGGTCGAAGGGCGAGCTGTCCTTCGTGGTCCCGGAGGAGGTCTCGGTCGCGATGGAGAACGGCGCCGTCGCCGTCAATCCGCGCGGCGAGACGAAGGACGCCCGCGCCAAGTGGGGCATGGCCCGCTCGCAGGTCTCGAGCCTCGTCGAGGGCGTGACCAAGGGCTTCGAGAAGAAGCTCGAGATCAACGGCGTCGGCTACCGCGCCCAGGTCGCCGGCAAGGTGCTCAAGCTCTCCCTCGGCTACAGCCACGACGTCGAGTACCCGATCCCGGCCGGCATCACGATCACGACGCCGAAGCCGACCGAGGTGGTCGTCGCCGGCATCGAGAAGCAGAAGGTCGGCCAGACCGCCGCCGAGATCCGCGAGTTCCGCCCGCCCGAGCCCTACAAGGGCAAGGGCGTGAAGTACTCCGACGAATTCATCTTCCGCAAGGAAGGCAAGAAGAAGTAAGGACGCCGCCATGGCCGAGAAACTGGGAGCCGAGGAGCGCCGCAAGGCGCGTGTCCGGCGTGCGATCCGCAAGGCGGCGAACGGCCGCCCGCGCCTGTCCGTGTTCCGCTCGTCGAAGCAGATCTACGCCCAGGTCATCGACGACGAGCGCGGCGTGACGGTTGCCGCTGCGTCCTCGCTGGAGAAGGACATGCGCGGCAAGCTCAAGACCGGCGCCAACGTCGACGCGGCGAAGGAGGTCGGGCGCCTCGTCGCCGAGCGCGCGGGCGCGGCCGGCGTGAAGGCGGTCGTCTTCGACCGCTCGGGCTACCTCTACCACGGCCGCGTCAAGGCGCTGGCCGACGCGGCCCGCGAGGCGGGCCTCGATTTCTGATCAGGCGGGCAGGACAACCCATTCAAGCGAGCGGGCCCCGCCGCCCGCGCAAGTGAGACGGTGAACACATGGCAAGGGAAGCAAGAGGCGGCGGCCGCCAGGACGACCGCAACAAGGCGGCGGGCGACGGCGAGTTCGTCGACCGCCTCGTCCACATCAACCGCGTCGCGAAGGTCGTGAAGGGCGGGCGGCGCTTCGGCTTCGCGGCGCTCGTCGTCGTCGGCGACCAGAAGGGCCGCGTCGGCTTCGGCCACGGCAAGGCCCGCGAGGTGCCGGAGGCGATCCGCAAGGCGACGGACGCGGCGAAGCGCGGGATGATCCGGGTCGCGCTGCGCGAGGGCCGCACCCTCCACCACGACGTGAACGGGCGCTGGGGCGCCGGCAAGGTCGTGCTGCGCGCGGCGCCGCAAGGGACCGGCATCATCGCCGGCGGCCCGACCCGCGCCGTCTTCGAGGCGCTCGGCATGCAGGACGTGGTCGCGAAGTCGCTCGGCTCGTCGAACCCGTACAACCTCGTCCGCGCGACCTTCAACGCGCTGAAGAACGAGGACTCGCCGCGCTCGGTCGCGGCCCGGCGCGGCCTCAAGGTCTCGACGCTCCAGTCCCGCCGCCGCATCTCCGACGGCGACGGCGCCGGCGCGGACTCCTGAGGAGGCTGCGATGGCTGACGAGAAGACCGTCACGGTCCGGCAGATCGGCTCGCCGATCCGCCGCGACGCCAAGCAGCGCCAGACCCTCATCGGGCTCAAGCTGAACAAGCTTCACCGCGTCTCGATCCTGCCCGACACCTCGGCGGTGCGCGGCATGATCGAGAAGGTCAAGCACCTCGTGCGCGTCGAGAGCGCGTGATCCGGAGGGTGCCATGAAACTCAACGAAATCCGCGACAACGACGGCGCCACCAGGGACCGGATGCGCGTCGGCCGGGGCATCGGCTCGGGCAAGGGCAAGACCGCGGGCCGCGGCGTCAAGGGCCAGAAGGCCCGCGCCGGCGTCTCGATCAAGGGCTTCGAGGGCGGCCAGATGCCGCTCCACCGGCGCCTGCCGAAGCGCGGCTTCACGCCCCCGAACGCCCGCGACCTCAACGAGGTCAACCTCGGGCGCATCCAGGAGGCGGTGGCGGCGGGCAAGCTCGACGCGGGCGCGCCGGTGACCGTCGAGACGCTCGTCGCCGCGGGCGTGCTGTCGAAGCCCCGCGACGGGGTCAAGATCCTCGGCGTCGGCGAGCTCACGACGAAGCTTTCCTTCGAAGTCGACGGGGCCTCGGCTTCGGCCCGCGCCGCGATCGAGCGGGCCGGCGGCTCGCTCACGCTCCGCGGGGCCGCGGCGGAGCCCGTTGCGGAGGCGTGACCGCCGCCCCACATCGTCAGTGAACCGGCGGCGGCCAGCGACCCTTTCGCTCAAGGCCGCCGTCCGCGCAGCCTAACGGCGCGCCTTCGAGGGCAGGACCATGGCTTCGGCAGCCGAGCAGCTTGCGGCAAACATCAATTTCGGCGCGATCGCCCGCGCCGAGGAGCTGAAGAAGCGCATCTGGTTCACGCTGGCCGCGCTCGTCGTCTACCGGCTCGGCACCTACATCCCGCTCCCCGGCATCGACCCCGAGGCCCTGCGCCAGAGCTTCGCCAACCAGTCCGGCGGCGTGCTCGGCCTCTTCAACATGTTCTCGGGCGGCGCGATCGAGCGCATGGCGATCTTCGCGCTCAACATCATGCCGTACATCTCGGCCTCGATCATCATCCAGCTCCTGACCTCGGTGATGCCGTCGCTGGAGGCCCTGAAGAAGGAGGGCGAGAGCGGGCGCAAGGTCCTGAACCAGTACACGCGCTATCTCACGGTGCTGCTCGCCGTGTTCCAGTCCTGGGGCATCGCGGTCGGCCTCCAGAGCTCGGGCAACATCGTCCAGGACCCCGGGCTGTTCTTCGTGATCTCGACCGTGATCACGCTGACCGGCGGCACCATGTTCCTGATGTGGCTCGGCGAGCAGATCACGGCGCGGGGCATCGGCAACGGCTCGTCCCTCATCATCTTCGCCGGCATCGTGGCGAACCTGCCGCAGGCCCTCGTCGGCACTCTCGAGCTCGGGCGCCAGGGCGCGATCTCGACCGCGCTCATCCTCGGCGTGCTGGTGATGGCGGTCGCCGTCGTCTACTTCATCGTGTTCATGGAGCGCGCCCAGCGCCGGCTCCTGATCAACTACCCGAAGCGCCAGGTCGGCAACCGAATGTACGAGGGGCAGACCTCGTTCCTGCCGCTCAAGCTCAACACCTCGGGCGTGATCCCGCCGATCTTCGCCTCGTCCCTGCTGCTCCTGCCCGCGACTGCGTCGAGCTTCGCCACGAACCAGGGCACCGGCTGGCTTTCGACGATCACGACCTACCTCGGCCACGGCCGGCCGCTCTACATGCTGGGCTACGCCCTCCTGATCATCTTCTTCGCCTTCTTCTACACGGCGATCGTGTTCAATCCGCAGGAGACCGCCGACAATCTCAAGAAGCACGGCGGCTTCATCCCGGGCATCCGCCCCGGCGAGCGCACCGCCGACTTCATCGACTACGTGCTGACCCGGATCACGGTGATCGGCGCCGCCTACCTGACGCTGATCTGCCTCATCCCGGAGATGCTCGTCTCCTACGCGGCCCTGCCGTTCTACTTCGGCGGCACCTCGCTCCTGATCGTGGTCTCGGTCACGATGGACACGGTGGCGCAGATCCACGGCCACCTGCTCGCCCACCAGTACGAGGGCCTCGTCAAGAAGGCGAAGCTCAGGGGCGCGCGACGGCGCTAGCAATTTGTCTCTCCTGCCCTCATCCTGAGGAGCGCCGAAGGCGCGTCTCGAAGGACGGGAGACCTGAGTCCGCGTAAGCGGACCAGGCGAGGCTGCTGGGGGGCGGACCTCGCCAAAGAGGGCAGGGGGAGGCGGTGAGGATCATTCTTCTGGGGCCCCCGGGCGCGGGCAAGGGCACGCAGGCGGCCCGCATCGTCGAGCGCTACGGCATCCCGCAGCTCTCGACCGGAGACATGCTCCGCGCCGCCGTCGCGGCCGGCACGCCGGTCGGCCTCAAGGCCAAGGCCGTGATGGAATCCGGCGGCCTCGTCTCCGACGACATCGTGATCGGGATCGTGGCCGATCGCATCGAGGAGCCGGACGCCAGGCGCGGCTTCATCCTCGACGGCTTCCCGCGCACCGTCGCCCAGGCCGAGGCCCTCGACCGGATGCTCGCCGAGAAGGGCCTCAAAATTGACGCCGTGCTGGAGTTCCAAGTCGACCGGGGCGCCCTCGTGCGGCGCATCGAAGGCCGGGCCGCGGACACGAAGGCCCGCGGCGAGCCCGTCCGCAAGGACGACGACCCGGAGGTCTTCAAGACCCGGCTTGCCGCCTACGACCGGGACACGGCCGTGGTCGCGCCCTACTACAAGGCCCGCGGACAGCTCTTGGAGATCGATGGCATGCGCCCAGTCGAGGAGGTGGCGGAGGCGGTTCGCCGCGCCCTCGAAGGGGCCGAAAAGGGTTGACGCAAGGGGCTTGGCACATTAGATGCCAGCCCTTCAGCAGAACGCCGGATCGTCCCGGAGGCTTCGCGAGAAGTCGTCCCGGGCTTTCTTTGCTTGGACAACACGCGCAGGGGCCGGCCTCCACCGGACGCGCGACAACAGACCGTGGCCCGCAAGGGCCGCCCACATGGAGACGGACCCGTGGCCCGCATCGCAGGCGTCAACATCCCGACCAACAAGCGCGTCGTGATCGCGCTCCAGTACATCCACGGCATTGGGGCGGCGAAGGCCCAGGAGATCGCCGACAAGGTCGGCATCCCGGCCGAGCGCCGGGTCGCCCAGCTCACCGACGCCGAGGTGCTGCAGATCCGCGAGACCATCGACCGCGACTACATGGTCGAAGGGGATCTCCGCCGCGAGGTGTCGATGAACATCAAGCGGCTCATGGATCTCGGCTCCTACCGCGGCCTGCGCCACCGCCGCAACCTGCCGGTCCGCGGCCAGCGCACCCACACCAACGCCCGCACCCGCAAGGGCAAGGCGAAGCCGATCGCCGGCAAGAAGAAATAACGGCAGTCGGCAATCGGCAATGGGTAGTCGTCTCCGACTGCCGACTGCCCACTCACGACTGCCCCTGATAATCCCGAGCGCCTGGCATCACGGGCGCGCCTGAAGGATCGAGAGAGAATGGCCAAAGAAGCAACCCGCGTCCGCCGCCGCGAGCGCAAGAATATCGTCTCCGGCGTCGCGCACGTGAACGCCTCGTTCAACAACACGATGATCACCATCACGGACGCGCAGGGCAACACGATCTCGTGGTCGTCCGCGGGCTCGCTCGGCTTCAAGGGCTCGCGCAAGTCGACGCCGTACGCCGCCCAGGTCGCGGCCGAGGACGCCGCCCGCAAGGCCGCCGAGCATGGCATGCGGACGCTCGAGGTCGAGGTGTCGGGTCCGGGCTCCGGCCGCGAGTCGGCGCTGCGCGCCCTGCAAGCCGCGGGCTTCACCGTCACCTCGATCCGCGACGTGACCCCGATCCCGCACAACGGCTGCCGCCCGCGCAAGCGCCGCCGCGTCTAAGTCGACAATCCGAGGCGCGGGGCCGCCCGCGCCGATCCGTCCGAGGGGCAGGCCAAGGGGCCTTAGCCCCTATCCGCTGAGAGGGTAAGCCCGTGGTTATGCAAAAGAACTGGCAAGAGCTGATCAAGCCGAACAAGCTCGAGGTGGCGCAGGGGGACGACCCGCGCCGGGTCGCGACGCTCGTCGCCGAGCCCCTCGAGCGCGGCTTCGGCACGACGCTCGGCAACGCGCTGCGCCGCGTGCTCCTGTCGTCGCTCCAGGGCGCGGCGGTGACGTCGGTCCACATCGACGGCGTGCTGCACGAGTTCTCGTCGATCCCGGGCGTGCGCGAGGACGTGACCGACATCGTCCTCAACATCAAGACCATCGCGATCAAGATGCAGGGCGAGGGCGTAAAGCGCATGACGCTCCGCAAGACCGGCCCGGGCGTCGTCACGGCCGGCGACATCAACGTCGTCGGCGACGTGCAGATCCTCAACCCCGACCTCGTGCTCTGCACCCTCGACGAGGGCGCCGAGATCCGCATGGAGTTCACGGTTGCGGTCGGCAAGGGCTACGTCCCCTCCGAGCGCAACCGCCCGGAGGACGCGCCGATCGGGCTCATCCCGGTCGACTCGCTGTTCAGCCCGGTCAAGAAGGTGTCGTACCGGATCGAGAACACCCGCGAGGGCCAGATCCTCGACTACGACAAGCTCACCATGACGGTCGAGACCAACGGCGCCATGAGCCCGGAGGACGCGGTCGCGTATGCCGCCCGCATCATCCAGGACCAGCTCCAGATCTTCGTGAACTTCGAGGAGCCCCGCAAGGAGGAGGCGCCGTCGCTCGCGCCGCAGCTGCCCTTCAACCCGGCGCTGCTCAAGAAGGTCGACGAACTCGAGCTCTCGGTGCGCTCG
>DASVVU010000046.1:0-19234 GCA_036386395.1 Beijerinckiaceae bacterium
GTAGCCCTCTCCATTCCGCCTTCATGGCCGGGCTTGACCCGGCCATCTCATGACGATGGCGCGCCTCACCTCCACGAGATCCTCGGGTCTCCGCTTCGCTCCGCCCGAGCATGACGTGCGCGGCGGGCGCTACACCCCGAGATACGCCTCCCTGACCCGCGGGTCGCTGAGCAGCGCCGTCCCCGTCCCCTCGTGGGCGATGCGTCCCGTCTCGATCACATATCCCCGGTCGGCGACGGCGAGGGCCGCGGCGGCGTTCTGCTCGACGAGGAGGATGGTGACGCCCTCGCTCTTCAGCCGCACGACGGCGTCGAGGATCTGCTGCGCGAGGAGCGGCGCGAGGCCCATGGAGGGCTCGTCGAGGAGGAGGAGCTTCGGGCGCGCCATGAGGGCGCGGCCGATGGCGAGCATCTGCTGCTGCCCGCCCGAGAGGCCGCCGGCCGGCTCGCGGCGCTTCCCCGCGAGCGCCGGGAAGAGGGCGTAGACGCGCTCCCGGTCGGCGGCGATCTCGCCGTCCCGGCGCAGGTACGCGCCCAGGCGCAGGTTGTCCTCGACGGAAAGGGGCCCGAACACCTGCCGGCCTTCCGGCACGTGCGCCATGCCAAGTGCCACGCGCCGGTGCGGCGGGGCGCGCTCGATCGCCACGCCGGCGAGGCGGATGCGGCCGGCCGTCACCGGCTGGACGCCCGAGAGGGCGCGGAGCAGCGTGGTCTTGCCGGCGCCGTTCGAGCCGACGAGGGCGACGATCTCGCCGGCCTTCACGGAGAGGCTCACGCCCTTCACGACCTCGATGCGGCCGTAGGCGCTGCGCAAGGACTCGACCTCAAGCACGGGCCGCCTCCCGCCACCGGCCGCCCTGCGGCCCGAGGTAGGCCGCGACGACGGCGGGGTCGGCCCGCACGGCCTCGGGCGTGCCTTCCGCGAGCGGGCGCCCGCCGGCCAGCACGAGGACGTGGTCGGAGATCGCCATGACGAGGCGCATGTCGTGCTCGACCAGCACGACCGCGACGCCGCGATCCGCGACCTGCCGGATCAGGCGCTCGATCTCGTGGGTCTCGATCGCATTGCAGCCGGCGGCGGGCTCGTCGAGGAGGAGGACCTTGGGCTCCAGGGCGAGCGCGCGGGCGATCTCGAGGCGCTTCAACGCCCCGTAAGGCAGCGCGCCCGCCGGGGCGTCACCGCGCTCGGCGAGGCCGACGAAGGCAAGGAGCTCTTCCGCCGCGCTCCGCGTCTCGCGGTTCTGGCGGACGACCGAGGGCAGGCGCAGGAGGTCGGCGAGAAGCGAGCGGCGCTCGCGGAGATGCCGGCCGACCATGACGTTGTCGAGGGCCGTCATGCGCGAGAAGATCTGCAGGTTCTGGAAGGTGCGCGAGAGGCCCCTGCGGGCGAGCTCTTCCGGCGGGCGGCCGGTCACGTCCTCGCCTGAAAGAGTCACGCGCCCGCGCGACGCGCGGTAGAGGCCGGAGACGACGTTGAAGAGCGTCGTCTTGCCGGCGCCGTTCGGGCCGATGATCGAGAGCACTTTTCCGGCCTCGGCCGAAAAGCTCACGCCGTCGACCGCGACGACGCCGCCGAAGGCGATGCCGATGCCGTCGGCGGCGAGGAGGCTCATGCGGCCCTCGCGGCCCCCGCGCCTCGCCTTCCGGGCAGCATCGCCCCGAGGCTCGGCACGATGCCGTCGCGCAGGAAAATCATGAACGTCATGATGAGAATGCCGAGGAGCGCATTTTCATAATCCTGGAAAAGGGTCAGGAGCTGCGGCAAGGTCACGAGCACGGCGGCGCCGACGATCGCGCCGGCGACCGAGCCGAGGCCGCCCACCACCACCATAGTGACGAGCTCGACCGAGTGCAGAAAGCCGGCCTGGTCCGGGGTGATGAAGCCGTTCATCAGCGCAAGCAGTGAGCCCGCGACGGCGGCGTAGACGGCGGCGATGACGAAGGCGCGGAGCTTGTAGGCGGCGACGTCGACGCCGGCGACGCGGGCCGCGACCTCGCTGTCGTGCAGCGCCCGCAAGGCCCGCCCGGTCGGGGCGTCGAGGAGGTTGAGGGCGAGCCAGGTGCCGGCAAGCAGCGCGCCGCCGGTGACCCAGTACCAGGTTTCGGCGCCGGCGACGCGCCAGCCGAAGAGCACGAGGCGGGAGACGCGCATGCCGTCCGGCCCGCCGGTCCAGCGGCTCTCGTTGGTCAAGACGATGGCGACGAGGACGCCGAGGCCCAGCGTCGCAATGGCGAGATAGTGGCCGCGAAGCCGCAGCACCGGCCGGCCGACGAGCCAGGCGAGGGCGCCGGCCAGCACCGCGCCGAGGACGAGCGAAGCCCAGGGCGGAACGCCGAGGTGCGCCGGCCCGAGGGCGACCGCGTAGGCGCCGATGCCGAAGAAGCCGGCGTGGCCGAGGCTCACCTGCCCGGCCTGTCCCATGAGGACGTTGAGGCCGACGGCGGCGAGGCCCGAGATCCAGACAAGGGCGGCGACGCGGTAGTAGTAGCCCGAAGGGAAAAGGAGCGGCAGAAGCGCGACCGCCGCCGCGAGGATGAGGAGCGTCAGCGCGCGGGAGGAGGGAAAGCGCACGGTCACACGCGCTCGACGGCGCGCCGCCCGAGAAGGCCGCTCGGCATAAGGAAGAGCACGGCGAGGATCGTCAGGAAGGCGACCGCATCCTTGTAGGAGGAGCTGAGATAGCCGGCGCTGAACGCCTCGAAGAGGCCGAGGAGCAATCCGCCGAGCACCGCGCCCAAGGGGCTGCCCATGCCGCCGAGCATGGCGGCGGCGAAGCCCTTCAGCGCGAGCAGCGTGCCGGCGTCGTAGCTCGTCAGCGTGATCGGGGTGATCAGGATGCCGGCGACGGCGCCGACCGCGGCCGAGGTGCCGAAGGCAAGCGCCATGATGGTGCGCGTGTTGATGCCGACGAGCTGCGCCGCGAGCCGGTTCGCGGCGGTCGCGAGCACTGCTTTCCCCATGACCGTGCGGTCGAGGAAGAGCCAGAGGGCGAGGAACGTCAGGACCGCGCCGCCGAGCACCCACAGGCTCTGCGGCAGGATCGCGGCCCCCATGACGACGATCGGCGCGTCGCCCGAGAACGCGCGGATGCCGTGCGCTTGCTTGTCGAACAGCACCTGCGCGACGCCGCGCAGGAAGATCGAGGCCCCGATGGTGACGATGATCAGCGTCACCGCGGAGGCGCCACGGGCGGGCTCGATCGCGAGCGCGTGCAGGAGGAGGCCGACCGCGACGGCGGCGAGGATCGCGAGGAGGGTCGCGAGCGGCAGCGGCACGCCGGCGGCGTGAGCGAACACGGTGACCATGCCGCCGATCATGACGAACTCGCCTTGGGCGAAGTTCACCACGTCGGAGGCGTTGTAGATCAGCGTGAACCCGAGCGCGACCATGGCGTAGACCGCGCCGACGGTCAGGCCCGAGAACAGGAACTGCAGGAACTCGGGCACTTCACCTCTCCCGCGGAGCGGGAGAGGTCGAGTCGGCGAAGCCGACCGGGTGAGGGCCCGCCGGGCACTTCCCCCTCACCCTAACCCTCTCCCGCAAGCGGGAGAGGGGATTTTTCGGCGCTCTCTGTCCCACGGGATCCCGGGTCTCGCTCCGCTCGCCCGGGATGACGCGTTTCTTTAACTGCCCGCCTGCACCTGCACCCAGTCGCCGTTCTTGATCTCCAGCATCTTGAAGGCCGAGAGGTCGAGGCCGAGGTGGTCGGTCGGCGACATGTTGACGATGCCGGCGGTGCCGATGAAGCCCTTGGTCTTCTCGATCTCCGCGTTGATCTTCACGGGGTCGGCGCTGTTCGCCCGCTTCATCGCCTCGACCAGGATGAAGAAGCCGTCGTAGGCGTGGCCGCCGAAGGTCGAGATCGGCTGGCCGGTCGCCTTCTCGTAGGCCTGCTTGTAGGCGAGCACGACCGGCTTCTGCGGGTCGTTGTCGGGGAGCTTCTCGGCCAGCAGCAGCGCCGCGGCGGGCAGGCGCACGCCGTTCGCGGCCTCGCCCGAGAGCTCGATGTAGCTCTTCGAGGCGACGCCGTGGTTCTGGTAGAACGGCACGGTGAGCCCGATCTGGCGCACGTTCCGCGTCACCACCGCCCCGTGCTGGCCGAAGCCGGTGTGGACGAGGCCCTGGAGGCCGGGCGTGTTCTTGATCTTGGTGAGCTGCGGCGTCACGTCCGCGTCGCGGGGCCCGTGGGTCTCGTCGGCGATGAACTCGACGCCGCCCTCCTTCGCGACCTTCAGGCACTGCTCGCGCATCGACTTCCCGAAGCCGTCGGTCGACGAGATGATGCCGATCTTGACGATGCCGCGGGAGCGCATGTCCTCGAAGATCTTCTGGCAGGCCATCTTGTCGGTGTGCGGCGTCTTGTAGACGAACTTCCGCACCGGCTCGACGATCTCGATCGCCCCGCCCATGGAGATGAACGGGATCTTCGCCTCCTCGAACACCGGGATCATGGCGAGCGTCGTGCCGGTGATCGAGCCGCCGACGACGGCGATGACCTTGTCGTCCTCGACGAGCCGCGTCGCGAAGGTGCGGGCCTTGTTGGCGTCGCCGCCGTCGTCGTACGTCACGAGCTCGAGCTTCTTTCCGCCGACGCCGCCCTCGGCGTTCACCTTCTCGACGTACATCTTGATGGTCTTGTCCTCGGGCTCGCCGAGGAAGGCCGCGGGCCCGGTGACGGAGAGCACCGCCCCGATCTTCAGGGTGTTCTGGGCCGAGGCCGGCAGGGCGAGGGCGAGGGCGAGGCCCGCGCCGGCGAGCGCCTTCACGAAAAGCTTCATGCGGTTCCTCCCTGGACTTTGCGCCTAGTTGAGCCGCAAACGCGACGGCGGGCAAGGGTTCGCGCGCCCCGACGGCCGCACGGACTACATCTCCAACTCGAACGCGCCCTCGACGTGACGCGGAAAGCGCCGCGGCGCCACGAAGACCGCGTCGGCGCGTAGCGTCCGGTCCATGGCCCAGGGGTTGCGCGCAAGCCAGGCGCGGGCCGCGCGGGAGAAGCGGCGGCGCTTCGCGGCGCCGATCGCCTCCGACGCGAGATCCATCCCGGGCCGCGCCTTGACCTCGACGAAGGCGACGGTGCGCCCGCGCCTGACGATCAGGTCGATCTCGCCGCCGTGCAGGGCGAAGCGGCGGGCGAGCGGGCGCCAGCCTTTCAGCATCAGCCAGGCAAGGGCCTTCGCCTCGGCCACGTGACCGCGGGCGACGGAAAGGTGGCGCGCGGCCGCCGTCCTCATGCGTCCGCCGCGCCTTCCTTCGCAAGCGCCAGCGCCCGGGCGTAGACGTCGCGCCTAGCCAAGCCGGTGTCGGCCGCGACGATGGCGGCGGCGTCCTTGATCGAATGCCGCGCGAGCGCCGCCCGGAGTCGGCCGTCGAGGCCGGCGTCGGCCTGTGCGGCGGCCGCCTCGCCCTCGCCGACGAGCACGACGATCTCGCCCTTCGGCGGCCCCTTCTCGGCGAAGGCGTCCGCGAGCTCGCGAAGCGTCCCGCGCCGCACCGTCTCGTACAGCTTGGTCAGCTCGCGCGCCATCACGGCGGGACGCGCGCCGAGCACGTCCGCCGCGTCGGCCAGCATCTCGGGCAGGCGGTGCGGGGCCTCGTAGAGGATCAGCGTGCCCGGGATGGCGGCGAGCGCCTGCAGGCGCGTCCGCCGCGCCCCGCTCTTCGCCGGCAGAAAACCCTCGAAGAAGAAGCGGTCCGTCGGCAACCCCGAGACCACGAGGGCGGTGAGGAGCGCCGAGGGGCCGGGAATCGGCGTGATGGCGAGCCCCGCCTCGATCGCGGCCTGGACGAGCCTGTAGCCGGGGTCGGACACGAGCGGCGTGCCCGCGTCCGACACGAGTGCCAGCGCCTGGCCCTCGCGCAGGCGGTGGACCATCCGCTCGCGCACGGCCTCGTTCGAGTGCTCGTTGTAGGTCACGAGCGGGGTGGTGATGCCATAGTGGGCGAGGAGCCGCTTCGTGACGCGGGTGTCCTCGGCCAGCACCGCGTCGGCGGCGGCGAGCGTCGCGAGTGCCCGGAAGGTCACGTCGCGCAGGTTCCCGATGGGCGTCGCGACGACGTAGAGGCCGGGGCCGAGCGGCTCCGCCTCGGCGGCCAAGCCGAAGGCCGTGAACTCGCCGGCACCGGGGCGCGGCGTGCCGGCGCGCGGGGCGCGGCGGGTGCGGTTGTCGATTCTTCCGGTCATGGGGCCACTTTGGCATGGGTACAACCCGCCGCGAACCCGTTCCGCGATGCATGAGGCCGGTTTAGAATCGCCCTGCCATAATTTCTCGGCTTTTGCGGCGTTTCCGTTGCGGCGCGGCGGTCCGGAGAAGAAGCCGGAGGGGGACCATGGGATTTTCGGCTCGGTCGAGGCGCGTCCTCGCGCTGACGGCGGCGCTTGCTGCGCCGCTGGCGATGGGCGGCTGCATCGGCGGCTCTTCCGGCGGCGGACCGGTCGCGCAGGCGCCTGCCGCGCAAGGGCCGGCGGGACCTGCCGAGCAGCCCGTCGACGGGCGCGCGACGGGCTCGATCGGCTCGGGGTCGGTCAAGGTCGCTCTCATCCTGCCGCTCACCGGACAGGGCCAGGGCGCGGTCGCGGCGGCCTCGCTCCGCAACGCGGCCGAGCTTGCCGTCAGCGAGTTCCAGGACGCCGACGTCGCCGTCGTGGTGAAGGACGACCGCGGCACCGCCGAGGGCGCCCGCCAGGCCGCCGAGGAGGCGATCGCCGAAGGCGCCGAGCTCATTGTCGGCCCGCTGTTCGCGCCGGCCGTGCAGGCGGCCGGACAGGTCGCGAAGGGAGCCGGCAAGCCCGTGATCGCCTTCTCGACCGACGCCGGCGTCGCGAGCCGGGGCGTCTATCTCCTGTCGTTCCTGGCGCAGGAAGAGGTCGACCGCATCATCGCCTACGCCTCGGCGCAAGGGAAGCGCTCGTTCGCGGCGCTCGTCCCCGAGAACACCTACGGCAGCGTCGTCGAGGCGCAGTTCCGGGAGGCGGCGGCGAAGCGCGGCGCGCGGGTCGTGGCGCTGGAGCGCTACGCGCCCGGGCAGGCACAGGCCGCGGTGCAGCGGATCGCGCCGCTCATCACCGGCGCCGCCGCCCAGGCCGACGCGATCTTCCTGCCGGACAACGCGGAAGGGCTCCCCGGCGTCGCCCAGGCGCTTCAACAGGCCGGCTTCGACCCGCAGCGGGTGAAGCCCCTCGGCACGGGGGTGTGGAACGACCCGCGCGTGTTCAAGACGCCGGCGCTCCAAGGCGGCTGGTTCGCGGCGCCGGATTCGGCCGGCTTCAATGCCTTCGCCGGGCGTTACCGGGCGAAGTTCGGCTCCGACCCGACCCGCATCGCGACCCTCTCCTACGACGCGGTCTCCTTGGCGGCGGCGCTCGTGCGCACGCAAGGCTCGCAGCGCTTCTCGGAAGGCGTGCTGACAAACCCCTCGGGCTTCTCCGGCGCCGACGGCGTCTTCCGCTTCAAGCCCGACGGCACCAACGACCGGGCGCTTGCCGTCCTCGAGATCCGCAACGGCGCCGCCGCGCCGGTGAGCCCGGCGCCGAAAGCGCTCGCACCGTCGGGGACATAGCCCTCTCCCGCTTGCGTGAGAGGGCGAGTCGGCCCTCGGGTCTTGCCTTCGGCAAGCCCAAGGACAGGCTCCGCCGACCGGGTGAGGGCAGCGCCCGCTCGACGCCCCTTACCCCGACCCTCTCCCGCAAGCGGGAGAGGGAGTCATTCCGCCGCCTCACGCCTTGTCCCCTCCCGCGCCGCGGCGAGGAAGGCGTCCACTTGCTCTTCCGCCGTCGCGAAGGCGGTGACGAGGCGCACGAGCACCTCGTCGGGGCGCACCCGCTCGCTTTCCGGGAGGCTCAGCTCGGACCAGGGGTGGTAGACCGCGCCGGCGCTCTTGAGCTTGGCGTCGAGGGCGCGAGGGAGGATCGGGAAGACCTCGTTCGCCTCCGTCGGCCAGGCGAGGCGCACGCCGGGGAGCGCCGTCAGCCCGGCACTGAGCCGGGCCGCCATGGCGTTGGCGTGGCGGGCGTTGGCGAGCCAGTGGTCGTTCGCGAAATAGCCCTCGAGCTGAGCCGCGAGCAGCCGCCCCTTGGACAGGAGGTGGCCGCCGCGCTTGCGCCGCCACGCCATCGTTTCCGCAATCTCCGGGTCGAAGACCACCACGGCCTCGGCCGCGAGGCAGCCGTTCTTGGTCGCGCCGAAGGTCAGGATGTCGACGCCGTTCTCCCACGTCATGCCGGCGGGCGTGCATCCGAGCGCCACGAGGGCGTTGGCGAAGCGCGCCCCGTCCATGTGCACTTTCAGGCCGTGCCGGTGCGCGACCTCGGCAAGCGCCGCGATCTCCGGGAGGGTGTAGACGAGCCCGCACTCCGTCGCCTGCGAGAGCGAGAGGCCCCGCGGCGGCATCTGCTTCACGTGCTTCGGCAGGCCGGAAAGGTAGGCGTCGAGGACCGCAGGCTCGATCTTGGCGCCGGCGCCCGGCAATCCGGCCATCTTGGCGCCGTGCATGTAGAACTCGGGCGCGCCGCACTCGTCGTCGATGACGTGCGCCTCGCGGTGGCACACGGCGAGCCCGTAGGGCGGCACGATGGCCGAGAGCGCGAGCGCGTTCGCGCCGGTGCCGGTCGCGACGAGGTAGGTGGCCACCTCGCGCCCGAACAGCTCGCAGATGCGCCGCTCGATCCGCTTCGTGATCTCGTCCGCCGCATAGGCCGGGAGCGGGCCGGCGTTCGCCCGCACGAGCGCCTCGAGGACGGGCGCGCTCGCCCCCATGATGTTGTCGCTGGCGAAGTTCATGCGGCCGATACACATGCCGGGTACCGGCCCTGTCAAGCGAAAGCCGTTGCGCTGCGGTGGTCGCAAATGAAAGAAAACTTCGGAAATGCCCGCAAAAGCCGCTTGTGTCTGTCGCGCATTTCTGGCAACGTCGGGGCATTAGGACAGCATCACTGTCCCAATCGGGCGAAAGCCGCCCGACAGCCCGAGGACGACCGATGGCCTGCACGGCCAAACGAGATCCGAAAGCGGCCGCCCGTAACGATCGGGCGGGACGGGCGCATCGCGGCTGATCGAGCCCGCGAGACGCCCGCGAGGTGCGGGCGCGACGGCGAAAAGCTCCCGAACCTCCAACAGAAAAGCGGCGGGCGTCCGGCTTGTTCCGGAGCCCAGGCCCGCCGAACGAGTTGTCGACGTGTCCGCGCGAACGCGAGGTGGCGCCATGAGCGAGCTTTCGACGAAGAAGCCTGCCAAGCCGTCCGGCCGCGGCGCCGCGCGCGAAAACGCAGCCCCGCCGCGGGATAAGGACGCCGGGTCGCGCAAGCGCCCGGTGCGCGATCCGGGCCTGCCTGCGCGCGAGGGCCTCTACGACCCGCGGAACGAGAAGGACGCCTGCGGCGTCGGCTTCATCGCCGACATGAAGAACCGCAAGTCGCACGCCATCGTCGAGCAGGGGCTCGCGATCCTGAAGAACCTCGCCCACCGCGGCGCCGTCGGGGCCGACCCGATGATGGGCGACGGCTGCGGCATCCTGGTCCAGATCCCGCACGCGTTCTTCGCCGAGGAATGCAAGGGGCTCGGCTTCGAACTGCCCGAGCCCGGCCAGTACGGCGTCGGCCACCTGTTCATGCCGCGCGACAAGGACGGGCGAAAGACCGTGCAGAAGATCGTCGAGAAGGCGATCCGGGACGAGGGCCTCGTGCTCCTCGGCTGGCGCGACGTTCCGGTCGACAACACCGAACTCGGCGAGGCCGTGAAGGCGACGGAGCCCGTCCACAAGCAGATCTTCGTCGCGAGCCAGAAGCCCCACACGGACCAGGACGCCTTCGAGCGCCGCCTGTTCATCATGCGCAAGGTGATCTCGAACGCGGTCTACGACCTCAAGGACGAGCGCACCAAGGGCTGGTACCCGGTCTGCCTGTCCTCGCGCACGGTGGTCTACAAGGGCATGGTCCTCGTGACCCAGCTCGGGTCCTACTACAAGGACCTGCAGGACGAACGCTTCGTGAGCGCGCTCGCCCTCGTGCACCAGCGCTTCGCGACGAACACCTTCCCGACCTGGCAGCTCGCGCACCCGTACCGGATGATCGCCCACAACGGCGAGATCAACACGCTGCGCGGCAACGTCAACTGGATGGCGGCGCGCCAGGCCTCGGTCGACTCGGACCTCTTCGGCAACGACATCTCGAAGCTGTGGCCGATCTCCTACGAGGGGCAGTCCGACACCGCCTGCTTCGACAACGCCTTGGAGTTCCTGGTGCGCGGCGGCTACCCGCTCGCGCACGCCATGATGATGCTGATCCCGGAGGCCTGGGCCGGCAACCCGCTCATGGGCGAGGACCGGCGCGCCTTCTACGAGTACCACGCCGCCCTGATGGAGCCGTGGGACGGTCCGGCCGCCATCGCCTTCTCGGACGGGCGCCAGATCGGCGCGACCCTCGACCGCAACGGCCTTCGCCCCGCGCGCTACCTCGTCACCGCCGACGGCCTCGTGGTCATGGCCTCCGAGATGGGCGTGCTGCCGATCCCGGAGGAGACGATCGTCGAGAAGTGGCGCCTCCAGCCCGGCAAGATGCTGCTCATCGACCTCGAGCAGGGCCGCATCGTCTCCGACGACGAGATCAAGCGCGACCTCGCGGCGCGCCACCCCTACCAGGACTGGCTCAAGCGCACCCAGATCGTGCTCGAGGATTTGAAGCCGGTGCAGCCGCGGGAGTGGCGCACGGACGTCTCCCTCCTCGATCGCCAGCAGGCCTTCGGCTACACGCAGGAGGACCTGAAGCTCCTGATGCAGCCGATGGCGGTGACGGGCCAGGAGGCGGTCGGGTCGATGGGCACCGACACGCCGATCTCGGCCCTCTCGGACCGGCCGAAGCTCCTCTACACCTACTTCAAGCAGAACTTCGCCCAGGTCACGAACCCGCCGATCGACCCGATCCGCGAGGAGCTCGTCATGAGCCTCGTGTCCTTCATCGGGCCGCGGCCGAATATCTTGGACCTCGAGGGCACGTCGCGCCGGAAGCGCCTCGAGGTGCGCTCGCCGATCCTGACGAACCGCGACCTCGAGAAGATCCGCTGCATCGGCCACGTCGAGGACACCTTCGACACCAAGACCATCGACATCACGTATCCTGCCGAGCAGGGCGCGGCGGCCCTCGACGGCGCCCTCGACCGCCTCTGCGACCGGGCCGAGGCGGCGGTCCACGGCGGCTACAACATCATCATCCTGTCGGACCGCCTCGTCGGCCCCGACCGCATCCCGATCCCGGCGCTCTTGGCGACCGCGGCGGTGCACAACTACCTCATCCGCAAGGGGCTCCGCACCTCGGTCGGCCTCGTGGTCGAATCCGGCGAGCCGCGGGAGGTGCACCACTTCGCGTGCCTCGCCGGCTACGGCGCCGAGGCGATCAATCCGTATCTCGCCTTCGAGACCATGCTCGACATGCACGCGCGCGGCGAGCTGCCGGTCGAGGTCGACCCCAAGGAGGTCGTCAAGCGCTACATCAAGTCGATCGGCAAGGGGCTGCTCAAGGTGATGTCCAAGATGGGCATCTCGACCTACCAGTCCTACTGCGGGGCGCAGATCTTCGACGCCGTCGGCCTGTCCTCGAAGGTCGTCGAGCGCGATTTCTTCGGCACCGCGACCACGATCGAAGGCGCCGGCATGGCCGAGATCGCCGAGGAGACGGTGCGCCGCCACCGCGACGCCTTCGGCGACTCGCCGGTCTACCGTTCGGCCCTCGACGTCGGCGGCGAGTACGCCTTCCGCATCCGCGGCGAGGACCACGTCTGGACCTCGGACACGGTGCGCGACCTCCAGCACGCGGTGCGCGGCAACCTGCCCGACAAGTATCGCGCCTTCGCGGAGCGCCTCAACAGCCAAGCCGAGCGCTTCCTCACCATCCGCGGCTTGTTCGAGATCAAGGACGCCACGGCGGACGGGCGTGCGCCCGTGCCCTTGGAGGAGGTCGAGCCGGCGGCCGCCATCGTCAAGCGCTTCTCGACCGGGGCCATGTCCTTCGGCTCGATCTCGCGCGAGGCCCACACCACGCTCGCCGTCGCCATGAACCGGATCGGCGGCAAGTCGAACACCGGCGAGGGCGGCGAGGAGGCGGACCGCTACCGCCCGCTCGCGAACGGCGACTCCATGCGCTCCGCCATCAAGCAGGTGGCCTCCGGCCGCTTCGGCGTCACGGCCGAGTACCTCGTCAACTCGGACATGATGCAGATCAAGATGGCGCAGGGGGCGAAGCCCGGCGAGGGCGGCCAGCTCCCCGGCCACAAGGTCGACGCGGTGATCGCCAAGGTGCGCCACTCGACACCGGGCGTCGGCCTGATCTCGCCGCCGCCGCACCACGACATCTACTCGATCGAGGACCTCGCCCAGCTCATCTTCGACTTGAAGAACGTGAACCCGGACGCCGACGTGTCGGTGAAGCTCGTCTCCGAGGTCGGCGTCGGCACCGTCGCGGCCGGCGTCGCGAAGGCGCGCGCCGACCACGTCACCATCTCAGGGTTCGAGGGCGGCACCGGCGCCTCGCCGCTGACCTCGATCAAGCACGCGGGCTCCCCTTGGGAGATCGGCCTCTCCGAGACCCACCAGACCCTCGTGCTCAACCGCCTGCGCGGGCGCATCTCGGTCCAGGTCGACGGCGGCATCCGCACGGGCCGCGACGTGGTGATCGGCGCGCTCCTCGGCGCCGACGAGTTCGGCTTCGCGACGGCGCCGCTCATCGCCGCCGGCTGCATCATGATGAGGAAGTGCCACCTCAACACCTGCCCGGTCGGCGTCGCGACGCAGGACCCGGTCCTGCGCAAGCGCTTCCAGGGCCAGCCCGAGCACGTCATCAACTACTTCTTCTTCGTCGCCGAGGAGGTGCGCGAATACATGGCCCGCATGGGCTTCCGCACCTTCGACGAGATGGTCGGGCAGATGCAGATGCTCGACAAGCGCAAGGTCGTCGAGCACTGGAAGGCGCGCGGGCTCGACTTCTCGCGCCTGTTCCACAAGCCGCAGGCCGCGCCAAACGTCGCGACCTACTGCTGCGAGCGCCAGGACCACAAGATCACGGACGTGCTCGACCGCGCGCTCATCGAGGAGGCGCGGCCGGTCCTCGACGGCGGGCGCCCCATGGTCGTCGTCAAGGAGATCTCGAACGTCGACCGCGCCACCGGCGCCATGCTGTCCGGCGAGATCGCGAAGCGCCATGGCCACGCCGGCCTCCCCGACGACTCGATCGTCGTGAAGCTGCGCGGCACCGCCGGCCAGTCCTTCGGGGCCTGGCTCGCCTGCGGCGTCACCCTCGACCTCGAGGGCGAGGCCAACGACTACGTCGGCAAGGGCCTCTCCGGCGGCCGCATCGTGGTGCGCCCGCCCGCCAACACCGGCGTCGTGCCCGAGCGCTCGATCATCGTCGGCAACACCGTGCTCTACGGCGCGATCGCGGGCGAGTGCTATTTCCGCGGGATCGCGGGCGAGCGCTTCGCGGTGCGCAACTCCGGCGCGGTCGCCGTCGTCGAGGGCACCGGCGACCACGGCTGCGAGTACATGACCGGCGGCGTCGTGGTGGTGATCGGGCCGACGGGACGCAACTTCGCGGCCGGCATGTCGGGCGGGATCGCCTACGTCCTCGACGAGGACGGCTCCTTCGCCAAGCGCTGCAACCTCTCCATGGTCGATCTCGAGCCGGTGACCGAGGAGGACGAGCTCATGGAGCGCCTCCACCACCACGGCGGCGACCTCGAGTTCAAGGGCCGCATCGACGTGCTAGCCGACATGTCGGGCCACGACGCCGAGCGCCTGCACCGGCTGATCGCGAACCACCTCCTCTACACGGGCTCGACCCGGGCGAAGAGCATCCTCGACAACTGGGCCGAGATGCGCCACCGCTTCGTCAAGGTCATGCCCGTCGAGTACCGCCGGGCCTTGCGTGAAATCGAGGAATCGCAGCGCCTCGCGAGCGTTGCGGCGGAGTGAAGCGAGACGAGGTGGAGACGCATGCCTGTTTCGGTGTATCTTGCCCCTGCGGTCTTGCCTCGATTGCCGCCTCCGACACGGCGAAACGCAAGATGGGCTGCCGGTGCGGGGTTGGCGGTCATCCCGACACAACAAAACCGCCGCTCCCGCCTAATTTTCGCAGCACCGCTTATCCAAGGAGCGCTTCCCGGGTTGCTGAGTTGGGCTGATGAAGCGGATCGTTCTGTCGCCGCACGCTTTGGACGCGCTTCGGGAACGTGAGATCGTGGAGGAGTGGATTGAGCGCGCCTTGAGGACGCCCGAGCGCATCGAACCGGACCGCAGGCATGCCGATCGGACGCACGCGCTGCTCCGCATTCCGGAGTTCGGCGGCCGATGGCTCCGGGTGGTGCAGATCGAGACGGCGGACGAGCACTATGTGATCACGATGTTTTTCGACCGCAAAGCAGGAGGGCAACGAAGGTGAAGCTGGCCTATGACGCCGAAGCGGATGCGCTCTTCGTTCGCTTCGCTGAGGACAAGATCATCGAGTCGGAAGAGGTGCGGCCGGGTCTCATCCTCGATTTCGACGCGCAAGGCAGGATTGTCGCCATCGAGTTGCTCGATGTGCGCGAGCAACTCGCGCCTCAGGCGGTTGCAGGTCTGAACGCAGCATAGGTAGACAGGCACAAGGTATGGGCAAGGTAACGGGTTTCCTCGAGATCGACCGGCGCGACCGCAAGTACGCGCCGGCGTCGGACCGCGTGCGGCACTACCGCGAGTTCGTGATCCCGCTCGGCGAGGAGGCGACGCGGGACCAGGCGGCGCGCTGCATGGATTGCGGCATCCCGTTCTGCCACACCGGCTGTCCGGTCAACAACCAGATCCCGGACTTCAACGACCTCGTCTACAACGACGACTGGCAGGAGGCCCTGCGCAACCTCCAGTCCACCAACAATTTCCCGGAGTTCACGGGCCGCGTCTGCCCCGCGCCGTGCGAGGCGTCGTGCACGCTGAACCTCGAGGATAGCCCCGTCACCATCAAGACCATCGAGTGCGCGATCGGCGACCGCGGCTGGGCCGAGGGCTGGATCGTGCCGGAGGTGCCCGAGAAGCAGACCGGCAGGCGCGTCGCCGTCGTCGGCTCGGGGCCGGCAGGCTTGGCGGCCGCGCAGCAGCTCGCCCGCGCCGGGCACGAGGTGCACGTCTACGAGAAGCACGCCCGCGCCGGCGGCCTCCTGCGCTACGGCATCCCCGACTTCAAGATGGAGAAGCACCACGTCGACCGCCGCATCCGGCAGATGGAGGCGGAGGGCGTGACCTTCCACTACGGCGTCCACGTCGGCGTGGACCTGCCGGCGCAAAGCCTCGTCGACGAGTACGACGCCGTGCTCCTCTCCGGCGGCGCCGAGAAGGCCCGCGACATCCCCATCGAGGGCCGCGAGCTTGCCGGCATCCACTTCGCCATGGATTTCCTGCCGCAGCAGAACCGGCGCGTCTCGGGCGAGAACACCGATGTCGCCGACCCGATCCTCGCGACGGCGAAGCACGTCGTCGTCATCGGCGGCGGCGACACCGGCTCCGACTGCATCGGCACCTCGGCCCGCCAGGGCGCCCTGTCGATCACCCAGCTCGAGATCATGACGCAGCCGCCGGCGCGGGAGAACAAGGCGCTCACCTGGCCGGACTGGCCCCTGAAGCTGCGCACCTCGTCGTCGCACGAGGAGGGCGCCGAGCGCGAGTTCGCCGTCATGACGACGCGCTTCTCGGGCCGCGACGGCCGCGTCGAGCGCCTGCACTGCGTGCGCGTCGACCAAGCCTTCAAGCCGATCCCCGGGACCGAGTTCGCCCTCAAGGCCGACCTCGTCCTCCTCGCCATGGGCTTCGTCAGCCCGATCCACGAGGGGCTCCTGACCGAGCTCGGCGTCGCCCTCGACAAGCGCGGCAACGTCGAGGCCGACGTCCGCTCCTACCGCACGTCGAACCCGAAGGTCTTCTCGGCCGGCGACATGCGCCGCGGCCAGTCCCTCGTCGTCTGGGCGATCCGCGAAGGCCGCCAGGCCGCCCGCGCCATCGACATCGCGCTCATGGGCGCGAGCGTGCTGCCGGCTTAAGCGCCGCCGGCCTTAGGGCTACTTCCCCGTCACCCCCGCCTCGTCCTGGGCCTTGAGCACCTGCGGGCGGGGCATGGAGACGGTGTTGTAGCCGCAGTCGACGAAGTGGGTCTCGCCGGTCACCCCGCGGGAGAGGTCGGAGAGGAGGTAGAGGGCCGAGCCACCGATGTCCTCGATTCCGACCGAGCGGCGCAGCGGCGAATGGGCCTTCTGGTAGGCGAACATCAAGCGGGCGTCGGCGATGCCGGCGCCGGCGAGCGTGCGTACGGGGCCGGCCGAGATCGCGTTGACGCGGACGCCGTCCGGCCCGAAGTCGGCGGCGAGGTAGCGCACCGAAGCCTCGAGCGCCGCCTTCGCGACCCCCATGACGTTGTAGTTCGGCATGACCCGGGTCGAGCCGCCGAAGGTGAGCGTCACCATGGCGCCGCCGTCGCGCATCCGGGCGGCGGCGCGCTTTGCGACCTCGGTGAAGGAGAAGCACGAGATCAGCATGGTGCGCGAGAAGTTCTCGCGCGTGGTATCGGCGTAGCGGCCTTTCAGCTCGTTCTTGTCCGAGAAGGCGACGGCGTGGACGAGGAAGTCGAGGCCGCCCCACTCCCGGTCGAGGGCCGCGAAGGCGGCGTCGACGCTCGAAAGGTCCTCCACGTCGCAGGGCAGGACGAGGCTCGAGCCGAGCGACTGCGCGAGCGGCGCGACGCGCTTGCCGAGCGCCTCGCCCTGATAGGTGAAGGCGAGCTCGGCGCCGTGCTGGCTCAGCACCTTGGCGATGCCCCAGGCGATCGAGTGGTCGTTCGCGACCCCCATGACGAGGCCGCGCCGGCCCTGCATCAGGCCGCTCACGCCCGCCCCCTCAGGGCGCCGCTCGTCCCTGTCCCGGTCCCGCAACGCCAGAAAGCCGTCATCCCTGCGCATGTCCATGATGGCGCCCCCGAGCCGAATTCTTCGTCCCAAATCGAAGCCGGATCGCGCGGGGCCGTGGCGCCGCCGTCCATCCTTATTGCTTTTGGCCCGGTCGGCACGTGCCGCTCAGGCGTCTAGATGCTTCAGCACGATGGTGGCGTTGGTGCCGCCGAACCCGAACGAGTTCGACAGTACGTGACCGAGCCGCGCGTTGTCGACCCGCTCGCGCACGATCGGCATGTCGGAAAAGGCCGGGTCGAGCTCCTCGATGTTGGCGCTCTCGCAGATGAAGCCGTTGTTCATCATGAGGAGCGAGTAGATCGCCTCCTGGACTCCGGTCGCGCCGAGCGAATGGCCGGTGAGCGACTTCGTCGCGGCGATCGGCGGGCACTTCTCGCCTGCCCCGAACACCTCGCGGATCGCCTCGATCTCCTTCTCGTCGCCGACCGGCGTCGAGGTGGCGTGCGGGTTGATGTAGTCGATTTTCCCCTTCACGCTCTCGAGCGCCTGGCGCATGCAGCGCACGGCGCCCTCGCCCGAGGGCGCGACCATGTCGTGGCCGTCGGAGGTCGCGCCGTAGCCCGCGACCTCGCCGAAGATGCGCGCGCCGCGCGCCTTCGCGTGCTCCAATTCCTCCAGCACCACGACGCCGGCGCCGCCGGCGATGACGAAGCCGTCGCGGTTCACGTCGTAGGCGCGCGACGCCGTCGCGGGCCGGTCGTTGTACTTCGTCGACATCGCCCCCATGGCGTCGAAGAGCACGGAGAGCGTCCAGTCGAGCTCCTCCGAGCCGCCCGCGAAGATCACGTCCTGGCGCCCGCCGCGGATGATCTCGAAGGCGTTGCCGATGCAGTGGTTCGAGGTCGCGCAGGCGGACGAGATCGAGTAGTTCACGCCCTTGATCTTGAACCAGGTCGCGAGCGTCGCGGACGCCGTCGAGGACATCGCCTTCGGCACCGCGAAGGGGCCGACGCGCTTCGGACCCTTCGACCGCGCGATATCGGCCGATTCGACGATCACCTTGGTCGAGGGGCCGCCCGAGCCCATGATGATGCCGGTGCGCTCGTTCGAGACCTCGTGCTCTTCCAGGCCGGCGTCGCGGATCGCCTGGTCCATGGCGACGTGGTTCCAGGCCGTGCCGCCGCCGTGGAAGCGCATGGCGCGCCGGTCGACGACCTCGGCCGGGTCGAGGGTCGGGGCGCCGTGGACCTGGCAGCGGAAGCCGAGCTTCTCGTATTCCGGCGCCTTGACGACGCCCGACTTCGCCTCGCGCAGCGAAGCCAGCACCTCCTGCGTGCTGTTGCCGATGGACGAGACGATGCCCATCCCGGTGACGACGACGCGTCTCATGGAAAAACCGCTCCAGCCGGCGCTCTAAGGCCAGCCCTCACCTAAGCCCGGCCGCCAGGATACTCAACCGTGCGGCGCAACCGTGGCCGCCCGTTCACCCCCCGGCCGGTGTTTCGTCGGCCTGGAACAGGCCGACGCGCAGGTCCTTCGCCTCGTAGATGCGGCGCCCGTCGGCCTCGAGCCAGCCGTCGGCGATGCCGAGCTTGAGCTTGCCGCGGAACACGCGCTTGAGGTCGACGCCGTAGAGCACCCGCTTCACGCTCGGCAGCACCTGGTCCGCGAACTTGACCTCGCCGACGCCGAGCGCCCGCCCGCGTCCGGGGAGGCCGAGCCAGCCGAGGAAGAAGCCGACCATCTGCCACAGGGCGTCGACCCCGAGGCACCCCGGCATCACCGGGTCGCCCTTGAAGTGGCAGGGGAAGAACCAGAGGTCCGGGCGCACGTCGAGCTCGGCGTGGACGTGGCCCTTGCCGTGGGCGCCGCCCTCCTCGGCGATCGAGACGATGCGGTCGAACATCAGCATCGGCGGCAAGGGCAACTGCGCGTTGCCCGCCCCGAACATCTCGCCCCGCCCGCAGGCCAGGAGGTCCTCGTAGGTGAAGCTCGACTGCCGCGCCATGCCGCTCGGGTGCCTTTCTGGCTGGAGATCGTCGACGGGCCGGCGGCCCGGTCGGCGGTTCGTAGCACAGCGGTTTCGCGCCATCAACGGCGCCCCCACCCCCCTCCAGAGGGGGAGGGCCGACTCGGCCGAAGGCCGAGCGGGGAGAGGGGCGCCGGGCATGGAGCTATTCAGTCGAAGCCCGCGCGCCGTCTATCAGCCGCAGGGCCAGCCCCAAGCGATCTGTCCGGCCTTAGGCCTGCGGCTGACAGATTCCGAAGTCCTGTCGGCAAGGCGCTCCATGCCCGGCGCCCCTCTCCCCGCTCGGGGCTTCGCG
>DASVVU010000047.1:0-2153 GCA_036386395.1 Beijerinckiaceae bacterium
GCCGCCTTTCTGCAGCGCCGCGCCGTAGGCCGGGCGGGCGTGGATCCGCTCGAGCCAGTCGATCAGGTGCGGGCGCCGCTCGTCGAGGCCGCCGCGCTGGCGCGAGATTTCGAGGGGGAAGCTCATCATCACATCGGCGGCGCTGAAGGAGTCGCCGGCGAACCAGTCGCGCCCGGCGAGCTCGGTCTCGAGCCAGTCGAGGTGGACGGCGAGCATCTTCTGGAGCGGAGCGCGCGCCGGGCGGCCGAGGAGGCCGAGGCGGTCGACGACGAGGATCGCGAAGAGCGGCGGCATCATCGAGCCCTCAGCATAATGGAGGAAGTGGCGGTAGCGCAGCACGTCCTCGCGGCGCGGCGGCGGCCCGAGACGCCCGCCGCCCTTGGCGACCAGATATTCGAGGATCGCGCCCGTCTCGGCGACGATTAGCCCCTCGTCCTCGATCACCGGCGACTTGCCGAGCGGGTGGACGCGGCGCAGCTCCGGCGGGGCGAGCATCGTCTTCGGGTCGCGGGCGTAGCGGCGGACCTCGTAGGGCAGGCCCAGCTCCTCGAGCAGCCAGAGGACGCGCTGCGACCGCGAGTTTTCGAGGTGGTGGACGAGGATCATCGGCGGCTCCCGGCGGTGAGCGAGGCTAGCTCCTTGACGAGCTTGGCAGCGAGGACGGCGGTGACGCCGCCGACGTCTCGCGACGGATTGAGCTCGACCACGTCGGCACCGACGATGGGCGAGGTGATCCGGTGCAGCACCGAGAGCAATTCGCGCGTCGAAAGGCCGCCGGGCTCGTGGTGCGACACGCCGGGCGCGAAGGCGGGGTCTAGCCCGTCGAGATCCACGCTGACGTAGAGCGGCCCCTCCGGGATCGGCACGCGCTCCGGGGCGAAACGACGCATTTCGACCACCTCGATGCCGAACCGTTCCGCCTGCACGCGGCCGTGGCGGTTGAGAGTGCGGATGCCGACCTGGACGAGGCGCCGGGCATAGCCCCGCTCCATGATCCGGGCGAAGGGCGAGGCGTGGGAATAAGGGTTGCCGCCGAAATCGTGATACAGGTCGGGGTGGGCGTCGAAGTGAAGGAGGTTGACCGGTCCGAAGCGCCCGGCCACCGCCTCGACGGCGGGGAAGCTGACCGAATGGTCGCCGCCCAGAAGCAGCGGCACACGCCCCTCCGCGACGGCGGCGGCGACGGCACCGCGGATGCGGGCGTGGTCGTCCTCCGTCTCGGTCAGCGGAAGGTCGCCGCCGTCTTCCAGAATGACGTCCTCTCCGAGCTCCAGCCCGTTCTCGGCCGCGAGATTGCCGTGGTCGGAGGCGAGCGCCGCCCGGATCGCGGCCGGGGCCGCGGCCGCTCCACGCAGGAAGGAGGAATTCCGGTCGGTCGGGGCGCCGATCAGGCGCACCACCGGTCGCTCGCGATGTTCGGCCTTCGTCATCATTCCTCCGCGCGCCCTTGTAGCGAGCTTGCACGCAGGGCGGAACTTGCGTCCCGCTGCTGCGTCAAGCGGAAGTCCCACCGCAGCCGAACAGGATCAGAATGAGCGAGCGAGACGCGCCGCCTTGGCGCGGCCCGGGCATGGCCGAATTCATCGCGCTGATGGCGGCGCTGATGGCGTCGAACGCGATGGCGATCGACGCCATGCTGCCGGCCCTGCCCGCGATCGGCGAGAGCCTCGGCGTCGCGGACGAGAACAAGCGCCAGCTCGTCATCACCGCCTATTTGCTCGGCTTCGGGGTTGCCCAGCTTGCCTATGGGCCGCTGTCGGACAGGTTCGGGCGCAAGGGGCTGCTCGTCGGCGGGCTCGTCCTCTACGGCCTGTTCGCGACGGTTGCCGGGCTCGCCTCGAGCTTCCCCCTGCTCCTCGCGGCGCGGGCGATGCAAGGCGTCGCGGCGGCGGCAACAAGGGTGCTCGTGGTCGCAATCGTGCGCGACCGCTACCAGGGTTCGGGCATGGCGCGGGTCATGTCGCTGGTGATGATCGTGTTCATGATCGTGCCGGTGCTGGCGCCGACCTTCGGCCAGACCGTGCTCGCCGTCGGCACGTGGCGGCACATTTTCATCGGCCTCGGCGTCTACGGCGCGGCGCTTGCGCTTTGGAGCCTCTTCCGCCTGCCCGAGACGCTGCCCGCCGAGCGGCGGCGGCCGCTCTCGCCCGGCC
>DASVVU010000048.1:0-8598 GCA_036386395.1 Beijerinckiaceae bacterium
CCGAAGAACGCCGCGACCTGCGCCGCCGCTGTGGCGGTGGCGTCGACGGTGCCGGGGCGGCCCGGCGCCGGGTCGCACGCGATGCGCCCGCGCCAGGGATAGGGCGGCTGGCCGGCCGTGCCCGTCCACGGATCGGGCAGGGCGTTGCCGGCCGGCACGTCCATCATCACGAAGGGATAGAGCACCACCTTGAGGCCACGCGCCTTTAGGTCCCGGATCAGCCGCACGACGCTCGCGTCCGACGGCGTGCCGCCGTAGGCCGGCGCACCATCCATCTGCGATACGACGCGCGCCGTCGCCCGGGTGAGGCCCGCGGACGACCACGGCGCGTCCGTGACCTTCATGGCGTTCTCGACGCGGGGCGCGACGGTGCAGTGGCCGGCGCGCAGGTCGTCGCCGAACCAGCTCGCCACGAGGGACACGCTTTCGAGATTCGGGCACAGCGCCGTGAGCGCGTCGAGGGACGCGGTCGCGTCGGTCCAGCCGTGGAGCTGGTGGCGGTTCTCGGGCCGCGAGACGCCGAAGCCGAAGCTTTGCGTCACCGGCACGGTGTCGTAGGCGAACTCGCCGGCGCCCGGGATGAGGCACACCGCGCGCACCATCGAGGCGAGGCCGTCGACGGCGCGCACGACCTCGAACGAGAACTGCGGCACGCGATTGCCGAACGGCTCCAGCGCCAGGCGCTCGAACACCACGTAGGCGAGGCCGCGGTAGGCGGGCGCGTTCCCGGCCCCTTCCTTGGCGACGATGAGCGGGTCCGGCGGCTGGTCCTCGGCCCCGCGGTGGAGGCGCATGACGAGGGTGGTGAGATCGAGCTCGCGCCCGTCCGCCCACACCCGCCGCACGAAGCTGACCGGCCCCTCGCAGAGGCCGACGGCGAGGTTCGCGAAGTAGGCGTAAGTCGTGCGCACGGTCTTCTGGCCGCCGCCGCTGCTCTTGCCGCCGCGCGCGCCCGAGCGCTCGACCGTGGTGTTCGCGACCTCCTCGAACCGCGTCGCCCAGACGAGCTGCCCGCCGACGCGGGCGCGCCCGTACACGCGAGGGATCGGGGCGCCCTCCGTCGAGGCGAGCCCGTCGAGATCCTTGAGGCGCGGCCCCTCGACGAAGCGCGGGCTGTCGGAGCCGGCGAGCGCGCCGTCGACGAGCGAACCTGCCGCGGCGCCGAGCACGCGCCCGACCGCGCCGCCGACCGGCCCGCCGACTGCGCTGCCGACAGCCGATCCGACGGTGGAGAGGACGAGGGTGGCCATGGAGCAATCCTCAATGAGTCGTCATGTCCGGGCTCGACCCGGCCATGGAGCGCCTTCGCGTCCTGGGGTCCTCGGGTCTGTGCGCTTCGCGCTCCGCCCGAGGATGACGGCTGTGGGAGCTACAGTTCCGGAAACCGGAACACGCCGGCGAGGTGGCGCCCCCACCAGGGGCGGATCGCGACCTCGCAGACGGCGGCGCCGTCATGGGCGTGGACCATCGTGTCGCGGGATGTCGCGATGGCGCAATGCTTCGCCGGCAGGTGCGCGCGGAAGCGGAAGAGCAGCACGTCGCCCGTCTCGAACGCGCCGCCCGGCACCTCGGCGAGGTGGCGGCGCGCGGCCTCGATTAGCGCTTCCCCGCCGCCGTTCTCGGCCCAGCCGGCTGCGTAGGGCGGCGCGCTCTCGGGCTCCTCGCCCATGACGCCGCGCCAGACCCCGCGCAGGAGCCCGAGGCAGTCGCAGCCGACGCCCTTGAGCGAGGCTTGGTGGCGGTACGGCGTGCCGATCCAGCTGCGGGCTTCGGCGACGATTCGGTCTGACATGGTCATCGAAACAAGCTCCCCCCATCCATCCCCGCCTCCCCCTGGAGCGGCAGGCGGAGGACGAAGTCATTGCCGGGCATGTGGGGAAAGCCGCGGAAGTTCGGGACGTTCGCGAACTTGCCGCGGCAGGTCGCGAGGCGCTTGTCGCAGCCGGCCGTCACGCGGAAGGCGTCGTCAGGCTCGATAATGCGCGCCGCGCGCTGCCACAGGTCGAATTCCGCTTCGACGCCGACGAGCCGGTGCGCCTTGATCTCGGCGACGAGGCCGGCGTTGGCGCCGCCGAGCCACATCAGCGTCCCCCCCGCGAACCAGCCGTCGGTGAAGCCGGAGAGGCCCGCCGCCGCAAGGCCGAGCACGCCGTCCGTGCGGACGACCACGGCCGTCGCCGTGAAGGCCGGATCGGTAAGGTCCACGCCGCATTTCGCATCGCCAAGGTCGGCCGAGCAGGTCGCGCGAAAGAGGCGGCCGCGCTCCTCGTCGAGGCGGTGCATCACGCCGCGCAGCTCCGCGACGAACGCCCCGTCGGCGCGGCGGATCTCGCCGATCGACGCGACGTCGAGGAGGAGCCGCTCGTCGGGCGCCGCCCAGTTCACGAGCCAGGTCTCGACCGAGGCGTCGTCGTAAAGGCCGGCCGCCAAGTCGTCCTCGGTGAGCCCGGCGGAGACGAGCGCCCCCGAGACCTCGCCGCCGCCCACCGCGAAGCCGAGCTCTTGGATCGCCTCGGCGGCCTCGAGGCCGGTGCGGGCCGCGAAGACGACGCCGCCGAAGGACAAGTCACGGTCGTGGTCCGTGAAGCCCTGCACGGCGCCGTCGCGGCGCAGGAGCTTCCAGCAGTGGCACAGCGTGGTCGCGCCGCGTTCGAGGTGCACCGCGAGGGAGGGCGGGATGGTGCGCATTTTTATTGTCTCCACCGCGTCATCCTCGGGCGAGCGAAGCGAGACCCGAGGACCTCAGGGGGATTAAGGCGCCTTCTGTGGCGCGGGGTCCTCGGGTCTGCGCGCTTACGCGCTCCGCCCGAGGATGACGGCGCGCGAGCTCAAACGACGATCTCCACCAGCGGGATCTGCGGGATCGCGCCGGCCGTAAAGGCGGAGAGGTCGATGTCGAGGTCGTCGGTGTCGAAGCGGACCGGCACGTCGAACGCGTAGCCGGCCGTGACGGCCGCACCGGCGGGCGGGACGTGGCCGGGGAGGAAGGTCACGAGACCGGTCGTGACGTCGCAGGAGAAGGCGGAGGGCGGCTGCTCGGTGCCGTTCACCGCGACCCGCACGGTGCCGGCGACGGGCTTCGCGATGGTGCGCACGTAAGGGGCATGGTCGGCCCCATAAGTCTTGACGAGTTGGAAAACGGCGGTTGCACCGTCGCCCGTGCCGATGCGCTGGTCCGTGGCGGCCGGCGCCTGCGAGGGCGGACCAGAGCGGCAGTCGGCCCGGTCGCGGAAGCGGAAGCCGTAGAGGCGCCCGCGCCGCTCCTCGAAGAAGGCGATGACGGCGTGGAGCGCGTCGAGGGTGCGCACGCCGAGACCGGCGTCGTAACGCCTGAGCGAATGCGCCCAGCGCGCGTTGCGCTGCTCGCGCCCCGAGGCCAGCGTCACGATGTCGGTGCGCCGGCGCGGACCGCCGCGGCTCCCGAGCGATACGTCCAATGGGAAGCGGATTTCATGGAATTCGGAAACCATGCCGGCGAACCCTCCGGAAAGGATCGAACCCGGGTGGACCGGGGGCGTTGGATGAATGGGACGGACGAAGGAGGGAGTTGATGAGCCACACGCCCAACCAACTCGACGAGGATTTCCCGGACATGGCCGAGCGCATCCACGAGCTGAAGACGACGGACAACCACTTCGCGCGGCTCGTCGAGGAGTACCACGAGCTCAACCGCGAGATTCACCGCATCGAGACGCGGATCGAGCCCGCCTCCGAGGACGTCGAGGAGGAGCTCAAGCGCCGCCGCGTGCGCCTCAAGGACGAGATCGCCCAGATGCTCGAAGGCGCCGAGGTCACGCAAGCCGAGGCGAGCCGCCGCGGCGGCGACACGGTCAACGCGCCGCGCATGCGGGGCGGGTTCTGAGGTTCGTGCAGCGTCATCCTCGGGCGGCGCGAAGCGCTGGCCCGAGGATCCCGTCGAACAGAAGGCGCGTAATCCCCACGAGATCCTCGGGTCGCGCTGCGCGCGCCCGAGGATGACGCCGTTGAGTCACAACCCCCGCTGTCCCCTTGCCACGGCCCGCGCCAGCGCGGCCGAAACCTGGGCCTCGGAGCGGCGGAAGCTGTCGGCGTCGGAGGTCGCGATGTTGACCGTGACCTGCACCGGGCGGGCGCCGCCGCCGGCCTGGACGCCGAGGCGGCCGTCGGGGCCGCGGGCGAGCGGCATCACGGCCTCGGAGCCGGCCTCGCCCATGAGCCCCATCCCGCGCGCGAGCGGGAAGTAGGTCGGCGCCGCGACGACGCCGCCCTTCGCGAACGGCATCACCTGCCCGCGCGAGACGACGCCGCCGCGGGCGAGCGCGCTGGCCTCCGCGGCCTCGCCGCTGCTTCCCGAGCCGCTGCCGAGGCCGTTCAGCGCGGACTTCAAAAGCCCGGCGAGGCCGGTGCGCAGCGGCTTCATCGCGGCCCTGAGGCTCGCGTTGAGGAGCGTCCGTCCGACCTGGCCGAGCACGTCGTCGAGGCGCTTGCCTTCGCCGGCGCTCTTCTGCAGCGCGCCGGAGAGGGAGGTGCCGAAGCGCTGCGAAAGGCGGTCGAGGTCCTCGAGCTGCTTTCGCCGCCGCTCGTTGTCGCGGTCAAGGGCGTCGTCGGGCATCTTGCTTCCTTTCAGTCCGGAAAGGCTCGCATCAGCGCCGCGAGGTCGCCCGCGCTCGGCGCCTCGGCAGGCGCGCCGCCGCGCAAACCAGCCGCCGCGGCGGCGAGCTCGCGCGGGGTCGCGCGCCAGAACTCTTCAGGGCTCCACCGCAGGACGCCGAGGGCGAAGGCCATCGCCGTGTCCCATGGAAAGGGCGAGGGCTCGCTCGCGGCGCCTGCGGTTATCGAGGGTTTGCCGGGGCGCTCCCGAAGGCGGCGGCAAGGCAGTCGCCGAGCGCCGTGGCCAGCGGCTCGATGCCGCCGTCGAGGGGCAGGCCTGCGACCTCCTCGTCGGTGAGCGCGTGCCCGCCGCCGCGCAGCGCCACGGCGAGGAGCTTCAGGAGGTCGCGGGCCGAGAGGCGCCCGCTCGCGAAGCGCTCGGCCAGCGCCGCAAGGTCCGCGACGCCGAACGCGTCCTCGAGCTCGGCAAGGGCGCCGAGCGTCAGGCAGAGCGTGTAGCGCGTCGCGCCAAGCGCGACCGCGACCTCGCCGCGGCGGGAATTGGGCATGGGGGTCTCCGTTTCCTTCAGCCGTCATCCTCGGGCGAGCGAAGCGAGACCCGAGGACCTCGTGACGATGAGGCGCCTTCTGCGACGCGAGGTCCTCGGGTCTCCGCTTCGCTCCGCCCGAGGATGACGCGCGAGTGGGTGGGCCGCGAAGCGGCGCTGGCGCGTTGCATCAAGCAGGGCTAGCTTCCGCCTCCCGAGGCGCACGCCAACGGCGCCCGCAAAGACCCGGGAGGTCGCCCATGCGAAGCTTGCTTTATGCGTCCCTTGCGTCCCTCGCCCTCGCCCTCGCCGCGTTCCCGGCGGCGGCGCAGGGACCGAAGATCGTGACGGAAGAGTTCATGGTCCCGGCGAAGGACGCCGGCATCCAAATCTACGTCCGCAACAAGCGGCCGGAGGGGATGGCGCAGTTCAGCCCCGAGAAGACCGTCGTGTTCGTGCACGGCGCCACCTACCCGGCGCACACCGCCTTCGATCTCCAGCTCGCCGGCCAGTCGTGGATGGACTTCATCGCGGCGCGCGGCTTCGACGTGTACCTCCTCGACCTGCGCGGCTACGGCAAGTCGACGCGGCCGAAGGAGATGGACCAGCCCGCGGAAGCCAACGACCCGATCGTCGACACCGCGACGGCGCGGCGCGACGTCGGCGCGGTCGTCGATCACGTGCTGCAGCGGCGCGGCATCCAGAAGGTCAACCTCCTCGGCTGGTCGTGGGGCACCAGCATCATGGCGAGCTACGCGGCCGAGAACCCCCAAAAAGTCGAGCGCCTCGTGCTCTACGCGCCGCAGTGGCTGCGCACCACGGCGTCCCTCGTGCAGGTCCAGGGCAAGCTCGGCGCCTACCGCACCGTCCGCCGCGAGGCCGCGAAGGAGCGCTGGCTCACCGGCGTGCCCGAGGACAAGAAGGCGGAGCTCATCCCGGCCGGCTGGTTCGAGGCCTGGGCCGACGCCACCTTCGCGAGCGACCCCGTCGGCGCGGCGCAGAACCCGCCCGTGCTGCGCGCTCCGAACGGCGTCGTGAAGGACGGCAACGAGTACTGGTCCGCCGGCAAGCCGCTCTACGACCCGGCGAAGATCACGGTGCCGACCATGCTCGTCCTCGGCGAGTGGGACCGCGACACGCCGCCCTACATGGCGCAGACGCTGTTCCCGCTCCTGACCGCCGCGCCGGCCAAGAAGCTCGTGATGCTGGGCGAAGGCACGCACACGATCATCATGGAGAAGAACCGCATGCAGCTCTTCAACGCCGTGCAGCAGTTCCTCGAGGAGAAGCTGAACGGGCCAAGGAGCTGACTATTCCTCTCCCGCGAGCGGGAGAGGAATAGTCATCCTCGGGCGGAGCGAAGCGCAGACCCGAGGATCCCGCGGGACAGAAGGCGTGTAATCCCCCTGAGGTCCTCGGGTCGGCGCTACGCGCCGCCCGAGGATGACGGCGGTTGTTAGAGCGCCGTGAACGTCAGCGCGCCGGCGCTCTCGAAGGCCATCTCGAACGTCACCTCGCCGGCGTGGTCGCCGCGGTATTCGAGGGCGGCGATCTGGAACGGGCCCTCGATGCGGCCGAAGTCCGGCACGACCACCTGGTAGGTGCGGATCTCGCCGTCGAAGAACGCCTGGCGCAGGCGCGCGTCCGAGGCCTCGTCCTTGAACACGCCGGCGCCGGTGATGCCGGCGCGGCGCACCCCGGCGCCGGCCAGAAGCTCGCGCCAGCGCCCGGCCGATTCGGCGTTCGTCACGTCGACGGCCTCGGCGTTGAAGGCGAGCTGGCGCGTGCGCAGGCCCGCCACCGTGACGAAGCCGCCGGCCCCGTCGTCGATCTTGATGAGGAGGTCCTTGCCTTTCTGGGCGGGCATCTTCGGTGTCCTATGTTGAGGGATGAAGCGGGTGGAGGGCCATCACAGACCTCCTCATGCTGAGGAGCGGTCCGCAGGACCGCGTCTCGAAGCACGCACCGGCGGCGAGGCGCTGCACCGGCAGGGTGCGTCCTTCGAGACGACTCGCTCCGCGAGGCTCCTCAGGATGAGGGCTTGGGATGACGGCCCAGGTGAGCAATCCCAGGCTCGGCAGATCACATCACTTCCGTCACGGCGCGCAGCCTGAGCGTCGCGCGGGCGAGGTTCGCCTTGTCGTCGCGGTCGGCTTCGATCGCCGTGACGCGGATGAGCACGAGGCGGTGGCCGGCCGGGGCGAGCGGCGCGTCGTGAAGGAGATCGGCCATACGCTCGACGGCGAGGAGCGCCGAGCGGGCGCTGCCGCTCTTCGCCCACGCGACGATCGCGACCTCGTGCTCGTGGCCTTGGGTTCCGTCCGCGGGCCAGTCGCGGGCAGAGGCGGCGCCGAACACGGCGTAGACCGGCTCGGCGGCGCGGGGCGGCTCGTCGTAGAGGCGCACAGCGCCGCCCATCAGAGAGGCGAGCGTCGCATCGGCGGAGAGGTGCGCCAGGATCGCGGCGCGGAGGGCGAGAATCGGGCCGGGCATGGCTCTAAGAAATCTCCTCGACGAGGCAGACGAGGTCGCGCCGCGCGCCGTCCGGGTCGGCGGCGCTGCGGATCGCGAAGCGGCGCAGGCCGCGCACGAGGCGCATCGCGGCGGTGACGCCATCGCGGTAGCGCAGCGTCACGCGGTGCGTGACGGCCTCCTCGGAGCGTCCGGCGCGGACGCGCTCGTCGCCGCGCAGGAGCTCGATCGCGCCCCAAACCTGCGGTCCCGCCGCATAGGTGCGGATCACACCCCCGAACCCGTCCGGGCTCTCGAGGGGCACCTCCAAAACGAAACGGCGCCCGCGGGCGCCGATGGGGATGGGTTTCATGGGGAAACTCGCTTCGCTACAGCCGCGCCCGGCGATAAGGGGCGACGAGGGCGGCGACGTCGGGCGGGAGCGCGGTGTCGGCGGGAGCGTCGCCGCGGTTCTCGAACCAGCGGGCGACGAGGAGGCGGACGGCCTGCGCGAGCGGCGCCGGCACATCGGCGGCGGCGGGGCCGAAGCCCACGACCACGTCGAGGTGGATGCCTTCCGCCGCGAGCCCCGGCTCGGTCGCGGCGGCTTCCACGACGACGCGCGGCGGATCGCTCGCGGCCTCGGCGCGGAAGAGCCCGGCGGCAAGGTCGGTAGGCGCGCCGGCGACGTCGAAGACGCGCAGGCGCTCGACCCGGATCAGCGGCGACAGGGGCAGCCGCACGATGCGCCCGCAGGGCCAGCGGTCGAGGACGAGACGCCAGGTCTGCTCGACGAGCTGGCGGCCCGAGGCCGCCTCGACGAGGAGGCGCGCCGCCTTGACGAGCGCCGTGACGAGATCGTCCTCGGCGTTGTCGTCGAGGCGCAGGTACGCGCGCATCTCGGCGAGCGTCACGGGCTCGACGGCCGGGCCGGCGATGAGTAGTGGGGTCATTGGAATGATCCGGAGAGAGTGTTGAAAAGCTGCTCTGTCATTCCGGGGCATGCCGAAGGCATGAGCCCGGAACCCAT
>DASVVU010000049.1:0-9843 GCA_036386395.1 Beijerinckiaceae bacterium
CCGCCGACGCAGACCACGATGTCGGGGTCGACGAGCTCGATCTGGCGCTCGAGGAAGGGCCGGCACGCCGCGACCTCCTGGGGCGTCGGGTCGCGGTTGCCGGGCGGGCGCCAGGGCACGACGTTCGCGATGTAGACGGCGGCCCGGTCGAGGCCGATCGCCTTCAGCATGCGGTCGAGGAGCTGGCCGGCCCGCCCGACGAAGGGCTTGCCGGTGCGGTCCTCGTCGGCGCCGGGCGCCTCGCCGACGATCATCACCCGCGCCTGCGGGCTGCCGTCCGCGAAGCAGAGGTTCTTGGCGCTCTTCTTGAGGGCGCAGCCCTCGAAGCCGGCGAGCAGTTCTTCGAGCTCGGCCAGTGTCTTGGCGCTGCGGGCCCGCTCGCGGGCGTCGGCGGCGGCCTCGTCGGGCGACGGCACGGCCTGCGGCGAGGCTGGGCGGGGGGCCGGGGCGGGGCCGCGGGCGAGATCGCGGGGCGCTTCCTGGACGGCGAACCGGGCCGGGGCGGGGGTCTGGGGCCGCGCGGCCTCCGCGAAGCGGTCGTGCGGCGCCTCGTCGAGGGCGCAGTCGACGCCGCTCTCGGCGTAGAAATCGAGGAGCGACACGAGCGCGGCGCGGTCGGGGGAGAGGTCGCCCATGGTCAAGATGTAAGCGGTCCGTGACAGGCCGACAATGTTGCGCGACGATGCCCGACGATGACGGGCAACGTTGCCGACGATGACGAAGGCGTCGCCGACGATGTCGAAGGACGTCGCCCGGGGTTGCTGCCGCAGGCGGGGTAGTTCATATGTGAACTATCGCCGATGGGGAGGACAGGATGGAGCTGCCCGAACGGGAATCGATGGAGTTCGACGTCGTGGTCGTGGGCGCGGGGCCGGCCGGCCTCGCGACGGCGATCCGCCTCAAGCAGCTCGCGGCCGAGAAGGGCCAGGAGGTCTCGGTCGTGGTGGTCGAGAAGGGCTCGGAGGTCGGCGCCCACATCCTCTCGGGCGCGGTCATCGATCCCATCGGCCTCGACCGGCTCGTGCCCGACTGGCGCGAGGACCCGGATCGCCCCTTGAAGACCGAGGTCAACCGCGACGAGTTCCTTTACCTCACCGCCTCGGGCGGCCTGCGCATGCCGCAGTGGCCGATGCCGCGGCTCATGTCCAACCACGGCAACTTCATCGGCTCGCTCGGCAACGTCTGCCGCTTCCTCGCCGCAAAGGCGGAGGCCCTCGGGGTCGAGATCTATCCGGGCTTCGCCGCCGCCGAGGTGCTGGTCGACGGCGAGGGCCGGGTCGTCGGCGTCGCCACCGGCGACATGGGCATCGCCAAGGACGGGTCCCTGAAAGACAGCTTCACCCGCGGCATGGAGCTGCGCGGCCGCTACACGATCTTCGGCGAGGGCGCGCGGGGCAATCTCGCGAAGCAGCTCATCCACCGCTTCGGCCTCAACCAAGGCCGCGACCACCAGAAATACGGCATCGGCATCAAGGAGCTGTGGCAGGTCGCGCCCGAGAAGCACCGGCCCGGCCTCGTGCAGCACTCCATGGGCTGGCCCCTGCCGAACCGGGCCGGCGGCGGCTCCTGGCTCTACCACTTCGACGACAACCTCGTGTCGGTCGGCTTCGTGGTGCACCTCAACTACGAGAACCCGACCCTCTCCCCCTTCGACGAGTTCCAGCGCTTCAAGACCCACCCGAAGGTCCGCGGCGTCTTCGAGGGCGGAAAGCGCATCGGCTACGGGGCGCGGGCCATCATGGAGGGCGGCTGGCAGTCGGCGCCGAAGCTGACCTTCCCGGGCGGCTGCCTCGTCGGCGACACGGCGGGCTTCGTCAACGTGCCGCGGATCAAGGGCACCCACAACGCCATGCTCTCCGGCATGCTCTGCGCCGAGCACGTCTTCGCGGCCCTCGAGGCCGGGCGCGCCAACGACGAGGTCTCGTCCTACGACGAGGCCTGGCGCTCGTCCCTCGTCGGGCAGGACCTCTACCGGGTGCGCAACGTCAAGCCCCTGTGGTCGCGCTTCGGCACCATGGTCGGCGTCGGCCTCGGCGGCCTCGACATGTGGACGAACGAGCTGTTCGGGTTCTCCCTCTTCGGCACGCTGAAGCACGGCAAGCCCGACCACGCGAGCCTCAAGCCGATCTCGGAGGTCGAGCCCATCGTCTACCCGAAGCCCGACGGGGTGCTCACCTTCGACCGGCTCTCCTCCGTGTTCCTGTCGAACACCAACCACGAGGAGGACCAGCCGAGCCACCTCGTGCTGTCCGACCCCGCGGTCCCGATCCGCGACAACCTCCCGCGCTTCGGCGAGCCCGCCCGCCTCTACTGCCCGGCCGGCGTCTACGAGGTTCTCTACGGCGACCCCGAGCGGCGCACCGACCCCAAGTTCGTCGTCAACGCCCAGAACTGCGTCCACTGCAAGACCTGCGACATCAAGGACCCGGCCCAGAACATCAACTGGGTGCCGCCAGAGGGGGGAGGGGGGCCGAATTACGTGAATATGTGACCGCCAAGCTCTCCCCGACGGTGTGGCGCCTTAGGCGCGTGGGGGCGGCTTGGGCAGCCCCGGTGCTACCAATCCGCCGATAGGTGAGGCGCTTGCATTCAGTGCGAGCGGGCGGCTACGGCGGCACAAGTCCACACACCCCAACAGCGAGGCATCCGGCCGCGAGGCGGTGACCACGGCCATGATAGAGGCGGGGATGGAGCGCTATCTCCATTGGTATTTTCATGACAGCTAGCCTGAAGAAGCGCTCGTAGAAAGTATCTATCGTGCCATGAGAACAGCGGCCATAGGGGATAATCTGAGCAAATCTGACCCATTCGGCCAGTTAAATTGCCCATATCATAAAATAGATCTTCAATTCCGTCGAGGTCGAATATATAAATTTCGCCGCTCCTCCTACTTGTGACTACGATTTTATGAATGGTGTCGGAAACGGGATGACCATTTTCGATTTGTACTGCGGCCCGTATCTCCAATTTACCATGAAGCAAAGTGTTCCGTTTCTTGAACATAAGTCTAGCTCTTTGGCGATGTTAAGAATATAAGTTGCTAACCAGGGATGATATGCAAACGTTTTACGGATCTCTTTGATAAACATTCCCATCCGATCTGCAAAGGCCGGAGGCAAACCACGCTTTGGCAGAGGCGTATTGTTGATCTTCACAACGTTTCAAGAAACTGGTCGAAGTAACTTTCGAACTCTCCCCATAGTAGTGCCACTTGGCCTAAATACGGGAGGAAACGTCGTTCTAACTCCAGCTGCTTGAAGGGCGTTTTGATCTTCGCAGGATTCGTATCCATAAACTCGATTCGGAGCAGGAACACCTCTCCTTCGTCATCGCGGGCGTGGTCAGTCATGCCTCGGAAACCGGATCAAGACGAAGCTACAGCAAGGAAGAGGGGTTTGCACTCGGGAGTGCACAGCGCCATCCTTTCGCCTTGTCCTGAAGGCTTACAGCGTCCATTGTGCGCGCCGATTTGCGGGCCGGCCTCTGAAGGCGCCCGGCGCGACCACCCTGGAGCCGAACGTGCCTCTCCCGACGAAGAGCCTTCTCGCCCGAGCCTTGGGCGCCCGCGCCCTGCCGGCGCTCCTGGTGTCCGCCGCCTGCGTCGTCGCCTCGCCGGCCGCGGCTGCCCGCAGCCTGTCCCCCCGCGCGCCCGCGCCGTCCCAGTTCGAACGCGCCGACAGCCTCGAGGGCAACTTCCTGGCCGCCTACATCGCGGGCGCCGCCCGCGACACCGCGGCCGCGGCGAGCTACTACCGCGAGACCCTGAAAGGGGATCCGCGCAATCCGGAGGTGCTGGAGCGCGCCTTCGTCGCCTTCCTCGCCGACGGCGCCATGGCGGACGCCTTCCGCCTCGCCGACCGGGTCGTCGCCAAGGACCAGGTGAACGGCCTCGCCCACCTCGCGCTCGGGGTGAAGTACCTCAAGGCGAAGCAATACGCGGCCGCCCGGGGCCATCTCGCCAAGGGCGGGCGCGGCCGCGCCGCCGACCTCACGGCGACCCTCATCACGGCCTGGGCCTATGCCGGCGCGGGCGACGGCAAGAAGGCGCTGGAGACCGTCGACAAGCTCAAGGGCGAGCGCGCCTATGCGGTGTTCCGCGATTACCACGCCGGCCTCATCGCCGATCTCGTCGGCAACACGGCGGAAGCCGAGAAGCGCCTCAAGACCGCCTACGAGGCCGAGCGCAACACCCTCCGCATCGTCGACGCCTACGCCCGCCTCCAGTCCCGACGCGGCCAGAAGGACGCGGCGCTCGCCACCTACGCAGCCTTCGAGCAGGTGCTGCCCCGCCACCCCATCGTCAAGGAGGCGGTCGAGGCGCTGAAGGCCGGGCGCACGCTCCCGCCCCTCGTCGCGACGGCGCAGGAGGGCGCCGGCGAGGTCCTCTACGGCCTTGGCGCCGCCGGCAACACCCAAGGCGACGAGCTGCCGGCGATCGTCTATCTCCGACTTGCCCTCCACCTCCACCCGGAGCATCCGCTCGCCATCGTGACCCTCGCCGACGTGTTCGAGCGCCTGAAGCAGCTCGACCGCGCGAACGAGATCTTCGCCCGCATCCCCGAGGGCTCGCCGATCCGCCAGACGGCCGAGATCCAGATCGGCCTCAACCTCGAGCAGATGGGCAAGGGCGACGAGGCGGTCGCCCTCCTCGAGGGCCTGATGAAGAAGCGCCCGGACGACGTCGAGGTCATCATGGCGCTCGGCAACGTCCAGCGCTCGCGCAAGAAGTACGCCGAGGCGGCCGACATCTATTCGAAGGCGATCGAGCGCATCGGCACGCCGGACCGCAGCCACTGGAGCCTGTTCTACTACCGCGGCTCGGCCTACGAGCGCTCGAAGCAGTGGGCGAAGGCGGAAGCCGACCTCAAGAAGTCCCTCGAGCTCGTGCCCGACAGCCTGACCAACGGCAAGGCGCAGGTGCTGAACTACCTCGCCTATTCCTGGGTCGACCAGAACCTCAACATCGACGAGGCCTTCAAGATGCTGAAGCGCGCCGTCGAGATCGCCCCGCGCGACGGCATGATCATCGACTCGCTCGGCTGGGCCCACTACCGCCTCGGCCACTACGACGAGGCCGTGAAGGAGCTGGAGAAGGCGATCGAGCTCAAGCCCGGCGACCCGGTCATCAACGACCACCTCGGCGACGCCTACTGGAAGGTCGGGCGCCACCTCGAAGCGCGTTTCCAGTGGCAGCACGCGAAGGATTCCTCGCCCGAGCCCGAGGACCTGGCGAACATCGTCAAGAAGCTCGAGCACGGCATGGACGAGGCTCCCAAGGCCGAGAGCGCGCTGCAGAAGAGCGGGGGCTGACCGCCTCTCCCTTGAGGGAGAGGCCGACTCGGCCGTAAGGCCGAGCGGGTGAGGGGGCTGTCGACGATCGAGCGCAACGTCAAGACCGGCATGCTGCCGCTCACCGCCCGCGCCCCTGCCAAGGTCAACCTGACCCTGCACGTGCTTGGGCGGCGCCCGGACGGCTACCACGACCTCGAAAGCCTCGTCGCCTTCGCCGGCACGGGCGATTCTTTGAGCCTTGAGCCGGGGCCGCGCCTGGCGCTGACCGTCTCCGGCCCGACCGCGGCCGCGAGCGGCGCCGCCGACGACAACCTCGTCCTGCGCGCCGCGCGGGCCCTCGCGGAGCGCGTCCCCAGCCTTGCCGCCGGCGCCTTCCACCTCGTGAAACGCCTGCCCGTCGCGGCGGGCCTAGGCGGCGGCTCCTCCGACGCCGCCGCCGCCTTGCGGCTGCTGGCCCGCCTCAACGGCCTGTCCGCCCGCGACCCCGCGCTCCTCGACGCTGCCCGCGCCACGGGCGCCGACGTGCCGGCCTGCCTCGACCCGCGCGCCCGGATAATGGGCGGGGCAGGGGAGGTGCTGGGCCCGCCCCTGCGGCTCCCCCGCCTCTTCGCCGTGCTCGCGAACCCCGCCGTCCCGCTCGCGACCGCGGACATCTTCCGCGGCCTCGGGCTTAAGCCGGGGGAGGGCAGGGAGGCCGGTCCCGGGACTGCCCGTCACCCCGACATCGCGCCGTCCATGGACCCTGCCGCGCTCCTGCGCGCCTTAAGCGCCGCCCGCAACGACCTCGAAAGCGCCGCCATCGCCATCGCGCCCGCCGTCTCCGAGGCGCTTTCACTCATGCGCGCCGCGGACGGCTGCCGCCTTGCCCGCATGTCCGGCTCCGGCGCGACCGTCTTCGGGCTCTTCTCCGACTGCACCACCTCCGCCGCGGCAGCCAAGGCGCTCCGCCGGGCTCGCCCGGGCTGGTGGGTCAAGGCGACGAGTTTGCGCTGACGCCTCTCCCGCGCGCGGGAGAGGCCGACTCGGGCGAAGCCCGAGCGGGTGAGGGCACCGGCGTGAAATATCGGCCCAGCTCGGCTTCTGTGCACAACATGTTGTTAATTCAGTGGAAAACATCTGTGTTCTACATTTGTTCGATATGCTAAAATCCGACCTCACCTGATTCATGGCGGGTCAACCGAGGTCCAGAGTTGCGCTACCCCCCCTCCCTTCTCGACGAGATCCGCGCCCGGCTGCCGGTATCGGCCGTCGTCGGCCGCAAGGTGCGGCTGAAGAAGGCCGGGCGGGAGTGGAAGGGGCTGTCGCCCTTCAATGCCGAGAAGACCCCGTCGTTCTATGTCAACGACCAGAAGGGGTTCTACCACTGCTTCTCGTCAGGGAAGCACGGCGACATCTTCACCTTCCTCATGGAGACCGAGGGCCTCACCTTCCCCGAGGCCGTCGAGCGGCTCGCGGCCGAGACGGGCGTAGCTCTCCCGAAGGTGTCGCGGGAGGCGGAGGAGCGGGAGGAGCGGCGCCGGACGCTCCATGACGTGGTCGAGCTCGCCTGCCGCTTCTTCGAGGCGCAGCTCCAGACGTCGAAGGGGCAGGGGGCCCGCGACTACCTCCTCGCGCGCCGGATCGCGCCGGAGACCCAAGCCGAGTTCCGCATCGGCTTCGCGCCGGACGGCCGCACGGCGCTTACCGAGCACCTGCGCGCCCGCGGCGTCGCCGACGACGAGATCGTGCGGGCCGGGCTCGCCATCGTGCCGGACGACGGGCGGGGCATGTACGACCGCTTCCGCGGCCGCGTCATCATCCCGATCCAGGACCTCAAAGGCCGGGTCGTCGCCTTCGGCGGGCGGGCGCTTTCGCCCGACGCGCAGCCGAAGTACCTCAACAGCCCCGAGACCGAGCTCTTCTCCAAGGGCCGGCTCGTGTTCAACGGCCATCGGGCGCGGCCCGCCGCCTTCAAGGCGGGCTCGGCCGTCGTGGTCGAGGGCTACCTCGACGCCATCGCGGTGTACCAGGGGGGCCTCAAAGCCGTCGTCGCGACGCTGGGCACCGCCTTCACCGAGGAGCAGATCGCCGAGCTGTGGCGCTTCGCCCCCGAGCCGGTGATCTGCCTCGATGGCGACCGGGCCGGCCGCGAGGCGGCGTTTAGGGCGATCGACCGTATTCTGCCGGCGTTGCAGGCCGGCCACGACTTCAAGTTCGCCTTCCTGCCGAATGGCAACGACCCCGACGACCTCATCAAGGCGGCCGGCATCGACGCCTTCCGGAAAGTGGTGGACGAGGCGCAGTCGTTCTGGGACGTGCTCTGGGCCCGCGAGGTCGGCGCCGCGAACCTGTCCTCCGAGAACGGCCAGGCGGTGTTCGAGAAGCGCATCCGCGAGCTCATCCGCCTCATCCCCGACGAGACCCTGCGCCGCCGCTACGAGCTCGTCGCCAAGATCCAGGTCGGGGACTTTTTGTGGCGCCTGACCCGGCGGCGGGTGCACGAGCGCCTCGACGGCACGGCGACGCGCCCCTTCGTCGCCCCCGAGCTCCTCTCCGCCGAGCCGACCCGCCTCGTCGGCCTCGAGCGCATCTTCCTCGGCATGTGCGTCCATTATCCCGACCTGTTCCAGCGCAAGAGCGAGCGGATCGTCCGGCTGCACCTGCGCGGCAGCCACGACGGACGTTCCTTCAACGAGTTCGCCACCGAGCTTGAGAGGGTGGTTTCGGAATATGAGGTAGATAATTGTCGCGACTTCTATAATCTGATGGATGATGGCTACTACGGCACGCTCGACTTCGTACACGGCCGCCAAATCTCGAACGAGCAGGGGCAGGTCGTGCTACCTTGGGGGCACAACCTCTTCGCCCGCTTCCCCATTCTTCAATTCCCGCTCTCGGAAACCTTCGTAGAGCGTTGTTTCGACAACTTTTTCGAGCTTCTCCTGCTGCGGGACCTCGAGGACGAGCGGGCAGACCTCCTCCGGCACATCCCGCAGGAGATCACGGAGGACTACGAGCACCACCTCATCGGCCTGCAACGGGCGATCCAGGAGGTCGGCGAGCGCACGCTCCACGAGGAGCTGGAGCTTGCCGAGGAGGCCGGGCAGTACCGCTCGGCCGGCGGCACCCGCTACCGGATCGCGCCGAACCCGAGGGGAGCGCCGAAGCCGGGCCACGCCCTCCTCGCGCAGGAGCCGCGCACGGCCCACCTTGCGCTCGCCTGAGCCCGTGCGACTCGCGGACGCATTGCGGCACGCCATCGCCTTGCATCGGCGGCCCTGGGCGCTACATAGCGCTTGGACCGACGAAGGGGCTGGGCGCGCCGGGGCTTCGGGAACAGCCCGGATCGTGCTAAGCGGCCCATCCGCGGCTCAAGGTTTACAGTTAGTCAAGCGACTCACTGTCGGATCGGTTCGGATTGAGATGACAGGTGGCCGGGCGTCCCGCCTCGCCGCCTTTTCCGCGTCCCCGGGGGCAGCTTAAGGCCGGGCGGGCGCGCAACGAGAAGAGAACGGCATGGCGACGAAGGCGACGGAACGCGAAGAGACCGAGGGCGAGACCGTAGAGCAGCCGAAGACCGACGGCCCGCTCCTCGACCTCACCGACGCCGCCGTCAAGCGGATGATCAAGGTCGCCAAGAAGCGCGGCTACGTCACCACCGACGAGCTCAACGACGTCCTGCCGTCCGAGGAGTTCACCTCCGACCAGATCGAGGACATCTTCGCCCAGCTCTCCGAGATGGGCATCAACGTGGTCGAGGCCGAGGAGGCCGACGAGGGCCGCACCACCGCGGCCGACGGCGACGCCGGCGACGACGAGGAGGGCGAGGGCGGCGACCTCGCCGAAGCCGCGCCGACCCGCGCCGTCGCCGTGCGCGAGACGACCGCCAAGGAGCCGACCGACCGCACCGACGACCCGGTCCGAATGTATCTCCGCGAGATGGGCTCGGTCGAGCTCCTCTCCCGCGAGGGCGAGATCGCCATCGCGAAGCGCATCGAGGCCGGCCGCGAGGCGATGATCGCGGGCCTTTGCGAGAGCCCGCTCACCTTCCAGGCGATCATCATCTGGCGCGACGAGCTCGTCGAAGGCCGCGTGCTCCTGCGCGACATCATCGACCTCGAGGCGACCTACGCCGGCCCCGACGGCAAGGGCGCCCCGAAGATCCCGGAAGCCGCGCCGAACGGCGGAGCGCCCGCTGCGGCCGCTCCGGCGCCCGCCCCGGCCCCGGCCGCGCCCGCCCCCTTCGGCGACTACGAGGACGGCGAGGCGCCGCCGCCGCCGCCCGAGGACCTCGACGACGACGACCTCGAGAACAACGTCTCCCTCTCCGCCATGGAGGCGGAGCTGAAGCCGAAGGTGCTGGAGACGTTCGATTCGATCGCCGACAACTACAAGAAGCTGCGGCGGCTGCAGGTCGAGCACGTCGAGCTGAGGAAGCAGAACAAGCAGCTCACCCCCGCCCAGGAGCGCAAATACAAGAAGCTGCGCGAGGACATCGTCAAGGACGTGAAGTCGCTCTCGCTCAACGCCAACCGCATCGAGGCGCTGGTCGAGCAGCTCTACGACATCAAC
>DASVVU010000050.1:0-2469 GCA_036386395.1 Beijerinckiaceae bacterium
CGGGGGCGCGCAATCATCCCGAAGGCGACGCGGGCTACTCCCAGAACGTCGGGCGGCTCTCCTCGAGGGTCGGACCGAGGCGCACCGCGGCGATGCGGAGCGCGAGGCCGGTGCGGTCGTCCGTCTCGACGGCGAGGCCCGACAGCGTGCCCTCGCCGCTCGCCGGCTCGAGGCGCGAGCCCGGGGTCTTCTGCAGGAAGCGCCGCATGGGCTCCTCGCGCGCCATCCCGAGCACCGACTCGTAGTCGCCGCACATGCCGGCGTCCGACATGTAAGCCGTGCCGCCCGGCAGGATGCGATGGTCGGACGTTGGAGCGTGTGTGTGCGTCCCCACGACCATCGAGGCGCGGCCGTCGCAGTGATAGCCGAAGGCCTGCTTCTCGCTCGTCGCCTCGGCGTGGAAATCCACGATGACGGCGTCGGCTGCGGTCCCAAGGGGACACGCGTCGAGCTCGCGATCGACGGCCGTGAACGGGTCGTCGAGGGCGTCCATGAACAGCCGCCCCATGGCGTTGACCACCAGCACGCGGGCGCCGTTGCGGGCCTCGACGACCGTCGCGCCGCGGCCGGGCGTGCCGGGCGGGTAGTTGGCCGGGCGGAGGAGCCGGGGCTGGCGCTCGATGAACACCAGCGCCTCGCGCTGGTCGAAGGAGTGGTTGCCGAGCGTCACGGCGTCGGCGCCGGCGGCCAGGATCTCGTCGCAGATCGCCTCGGTGAGGCCGAAGCCGCCGGCGGCGTTCTCGCCGTTGATGACCACGCAATCGAGGAGCCAGCGCTCCCGGAGCGCCGGCAGCCGCTCCGTCACGGCGGTGCGCCCGGGCCGTCCGACGATATCGCCGAGGAAGAGGAGACGCATGGCTAGCTCACGTTCGGCTGGATCGTCTCGCGCTCCGTCACGACGAAGTCGAGGCCGCGATCATGAGGCTCCGCCGGCACGTCGTCGACCTCCTGGGCCGCGTAGGCCAGGCCCACGGTGAGCACCGGGTGCTTGTGCGAGAGCGCCGCGATGGCGCGGTCGAAGTGGCCCTTGCCGTAGCCGAGGCGGTGACCGCGGCGGTCGAAGGCGGCGAGCGGCACGAGGAGGGCTACGGGGAAGCACTCGGGCGCGTCGGGGCCGGGCTCGCGCACGCCGAAGCCGCCCTTGATCAGCACGTCGCCGGGCCGCCAAAGCCGCCAGCTCAGGTGGGGGTGGAGGATCTGCGACAGGGCCACGTCCTGGCCACGGCGGATGAGCGCGCGCATGAGCGGGCGCGGATCGACCTCGCTGCGGATCGGCCAGTAGGCACCGACGATCTGGCGGTCACGAAGCTCAGGCAGCGCGAGCGCCCGGTCGCGAATGGCCCGGGCCGCGGCCCGGCGGACCTCCCTGTCGAGGGCGTCCCGGCGGGCGAAGGCCTCCCGCCGCAGGGCGTCCTTCACGAGGGGTGGAGAGATGTCGTCCATGTGAGGAGAGTGCGGAGCCACGAAAGCCGTTGGAGTCTCGATCCCGGGAACCTACAACGTAGGTGGGCGCCATATGTCCCGGTCCAGGGACCGGGTCAGGGACAGCTCCCTTTGAGATCGATAAGGCCCCGGGGAATATGTACTCCTGACGCGCCCCGCAGCCCCGCCTCCCCAATGTAGGGATTCGCAAGCCTCAGCGAAAGGGCCGCGACTCCTCGGCGCGGGCGGAATGCCTACAGAGAGCGACACCGTCATCCTCCAAAGGCCGCAGAATGGCGACGATGCCGGAAACGCTCCGAGGGACGCCCGGAAGATGCCGGATGAATCGGCGACAAATCCGGGAAGATGCCGGAAAAACGGAAGATGACGACGAGTTCCCTTCCGCTCGCCACAAAATCGGTTGCGTGGTTCGAGACGGCCTGCTGCGCAGGCCTCCTCACCATGAGGGGTGTGATGGGTTGGCCCAGCCGCCGAAGCTGAGGCTGCTCATCCAACATCCCAACTCCCCTCATGGTGAGGAGCGCCTGAAGGGCGCGTCTCGAACCACGCAAGCCCGTTGATGGAGCGCGTCCTGGGTGACGCTTGCACGCGCGCCCGCAAACCGGGATAGAGGCCCATGGCCGCTGCAGACCCTTCCGATCTCGAGCAGTTCCTGGAGCCCGGGCGCAAGCTCTTCGCCGGCGCGGCCGACTTCAAGTGGGCGGCGAGCGCCATTGACAACCTGCCGCCCATGCAGGGCGTCGAGATCTCGTTCGCGGGCCGCTCGAACGTCGGCAAGTCGAGCCTCCTCAACGCGCTGACGGGGCGCAATGCGCTCGCCCGCACGTCGCACACGCCGGGGCGGACGCAGCAGCTCAATTTCTTCGACATCGCGGGCCGGCTCACCCTCGTCGACATGCCGGGCTACGGCTACGCGGCGGCCGGCAAGGAGAAGGTCGCGGCCTGGACCGAGCTCATCCACGCCTACCTGCGCGGGCGGGCCAACCTCGCCCGCGTGTTCGTGCTCATCGACGCGCGCCACGGCCT
>DASVVU010000051.1:0-9827 GCA_036386395.1 Beijerinckiaceae bacterium
ATAGGCGTGCACCGCTCCGGCCGAGAGGAAGAAGGCGGCGAGGCACAGCAGGATGAAGCGCACCCCGGACGAGCTCGGCACCCCGCCGAGTCTGAAGCGGGAACGCCCGGCAACGACCTTGAGCGCAGGCCGGGCAAGCGGGGGGTTCGGTGCAGCCGGCAGCTCCGGCGCGGCCGGCATCTCCGAGGGAATGGCCTGTCCGGCCGGCTTGCGCCCAACCGGAACGAGGTCCTCCGGGCGGATGCCCCGAACCGGCGCCGGCTCAGGCGTGGTCTCCTTTGCGGCGACCGGTTCCGTCGCGGCGACGGGCGTCTCCTCGGCAATGGACTCCTGCGCAGCGGCAGGAGTCATGCCGTCGCCCACGGGCAGCGGCGTCTCTAAACCCCGCAGCCGCTCCGCCCAGGCTTCGAGGCGGGCGATCGTCAGCGGCTCCTTGGCGGGCGCAGGATGACGACGGATTGCCGCCGTCCCATGCCAGGGCTCGCGCATTCCGCCCCAGTCCGCGCCTGGACCGGCCGGACCGGCAGGGACTCGGGCAAGCCGGTCGAGATCGACGGAGAGCCAGCCGCTCTCCGGAATCTCGGAGTCGACCACGACCACGCGGCCTGGGGCCGCCGAATCCCGTTGAACGCCCACGCCTCACCCCTATTCCAAGGTGAATTCTTCGTGAACGGGACTATGCCGGGGGAATCCCGAGACGGCTACGGAAGGTTTAAAGAAGGGTTAAGATGCATCGCCTCCTGGAGGCTAGCGCGATTCTCCGTTCCGAGAGGGTGAAAGCGATCGGGTTCGTCGCGCCCCGCGCGCCCCTCGATCTCCTCCCTCCCATGCCTCGGGCCGACAAGGACCGCGAGAACGATGACGCACGAGTCCGGTCCGGCGCGGCTCCTCCAAGGCCGCGCGCGACCGAGCTGGCGCGGGCTTTCGAGAAATCTCCTACGGGATGCGCACCGCCGTATGCTTGTGCGGCACGACGACCTGGATGCCGCTGCCCTCCATGGCGGCGACGAACTTGTCGGCTGAGGGTTCGATGATCGGGAAGGAGCCGTAGTGGCAGGGGATCACCGCCTTGGCCTTGAAGAAGCGCTTCACGGCGAGCGCCGCCGTCTGCGGGCCCATGGTGAAGCGGTCGCCGATCGGCACGATCACGACCTGCGGCTCGTGGATCTCGGCGATCAGCGCCATGTCGCCGAAGATGTCGGTGTCGCCCATGTGGTAGACGGTCGGCTCGCCCGGCGCCTTGACGATCGCTCCGTTGGGGTTGCCGAGCGGGACCGTCACACCGGCCTCGCCCATCCCGGCCGAGTGGTCGGCCCGCACGAGGGTGACCGTGAAGCCGCCCTGGTCGGTGGTGCCGCCGGTGTTCATGGGATCGAATTTTTCCAGGCCCTTCGAGGCGAGCCACATGCAGAGATCATAGTTGGTGACGACCTTGGCGCCGGTCTCCTTGGAGATGTCGAGCGCGTCGCCGACATGGTCGCCGTGGCCGTGGGTGATCACGATGTGAGTCGCGCCCTTCGTCGCCGTGGCGCGGTCGCCGTCGAAGGCCGGGTTGCCGGTGAAGAAGGGATCGATCAGCACCACCTTGTCGGAGAACTCGAGGCGGAAGGCGGAATGGCCGAACCAGGTGATCCTCATGGCGTGCTCTTCCGGAGGCGGACGACAGGCCTTAGGGTTAACGCAGCGTCGCGGGCACGACAACGGGAGCAGCAGCGATGAGCGGCAATCCTCTTTCCCTCTGGTGGGACATGGTCCGGCTGCCCCTCTCCGGGGACGTGAACCAGCGCAACGTGACCTCCTGGCTGTCGCCGAACATGACCGTCAACTACGGCGGCAACTTCGAGATCGAGCGGCGGGTCGTCAGCGATGTCGCGAGCTTCGGCAAGCAGATCGGCTGGCTCTCCGAGATCGTGGACAAGCTGGCTGACGGTCACCCCGCGCCCAAGGATGCCCTCGATAAGCTGCGCGAGGCGATGAAGAAGATCGCGGCGATCAAGGAGCAGGTCCGCCAGAGCGCCGAGGACGAGGCGGCGGAAGCGCTCGACCGGCTTGAAAAGGAGGACCCGGAAGGAGTCCGCACGTTCCTGGAGCGACGCGTGCAGAAGCTGCCCACGAAGGACCGGGCTCGGAAGGGCACGCCAGGAAAGGACTCGCCCCGGACAAGTTCATGATCGTCGAGCCGGCGGCCTTCGCCGACCTCCCCCGGCACGCGCGCCTCCTCGGCGCCGACCTCGGGACGAAGACCATCGGCCTTGCCCTCTCGGACGTCGAGCGCCGGATCGCGACGCCGCTCGAGACCATCCGGCGCACGAAGTTCACGCCGGACGCCGGAAAGCTCAAGGCGATCGTCGAGCGCTTTCAGGTCGCCGGCATCGTCATGGGGCTGCCTCTCAACATGGACGGCACGGAAGGCCCCCGTGCCCAGGCGACCCGGGCGTTTGCCCGCAACCTCGGCCCCCTAGTCCCCTGCCCCATCGCATTCTGGGACGAGCGGCTCTCGACCTTCGCCGTCACCCGCACCCTCATCGACGCCGACGCCTCCCGCAGCCGCCGCGCCGAGCTCGTCGACAAGATGGCGGCGGCCTACGTGCTGCAGGGCTTCCTTGATTACCTCGCGGGCATTCCGGCGGAGGAGGGACTCTGAAATGCCGTGTTTGCAAGCTATAGGTTGTAATTAGGTTGTCATTTCACTTTTATGGTGTGGCACGCTAGAATGGACCAGCTTCTCCAGCAAGGTCCCCTGCCATGGCCAAAAGCCCGCGCGTCCCTCCGAAGTCGCCGCCTGAAGCGGAGTCCGAGAAGCCGGGCTCCATGTCCGTGGACGACGTGGCCTCCCACATCTTCCAGACGGCTGCGGAGCTCGCCACGATGGCGCGCCAAGCCGGGCTCGGACCTCTCGCCTATCTCCTGGATATGGCGAAGGAAGAGGCGGGGAATCCGTCCACGAAGCCGCTCGACAGGGCGGCTTGAGCTTTTCAAGCGAACGGCCGTTCCGGCGGGACGCTCAGCGACACGCCGCTGCCGGGATGCCGGACGAGCCGTCCGGCGAGCTCGAGTTCCAATAGGATGCCGTGCACGGCGCGGATCGACAGGCCCGACTGGCGCGCGAGGTCGTCGGGCGAGACCGGCGCCTGTCCGAGGAGCCCGACGAGGATACCGGCCGCGTCGCCCGGCGCCTCTTCGAGCGGTTGGTCCGAAGTGCCCTCGAAGAGATGGCGCACCGGCTCCTTCACCGTCTCGCCGGACTGCAGGTCGAGCTCATCCCACAGGCCGTCGAGCTCGTCGTAAGGATGCCAGCCCGGCTCCTCGGCAGTCTTCGGCGGGAGGGCGTCGGCTTCGACGAGCTTCGCCAGGGGCTCCAGCACGTGCTCCGGCGCGGCGCATAGGGTCGCGCCCTGGCGGATGAGGTCGTTCGTGCCGGCGGCCCGGGGGTCGAGGGGCGATCCCGGCACAGCGAAGACCTCGCGGCCCTGCTCGAGCGCGAAGCGAGCCGTGATCAGCGAGCCCGATTTATGCGCCGCCTCGACCACGACGACGCCGAGGGACAGGCCGGAGACGATGCGGTTGCGGCGCGGGAAGTCGCGCCCGCGCGGCTCCCATTCGAGGGGCATCTCGGACACCGCCGCTCCACCCTCGGCGACGATCTTTTCGAGGAGCGGCGCGTTGTCGGCCGGATAGACCCGGGCGTGCCCGCCGGCCAGCACTGCGACCGTCCCGGTCGCAAGGGACCCGCGGTGTGCCCGGGTGTCGATGCCGCGGGCGAGCCCCGAGACCACCGTGTAGCCGGCTTCGCCAAGCGCCTTCGCGAGCCGTTCCGTGAAGGTGAGCCCGGCCGCGGAGGCGTTGCGCGAGCCGACGATCGCCACCATTGGCCGGGCGAGCGCATGTGGGGCGCCTCGTACCACGATCAGCGGCGGCGCCGAATCGATTGCCCGGAGCGCCTTCGGGTACTCGGGCTCGCCGGTCGCGACGAAGCGCCCGCCGAGGCGCGCCGTCGCCTCGATCTCGCGCTCGGCCTCGGCGCGGCTCACGACCTTGAGGGTGCGTCCGGCCTTACGGGCGAGGTCCGGCAGGGCGTCGAGGGCCGCGGCCGCGCCGCCGAAGCGGTTGACGAGGGCCTGAAAGGTGCGGGGCCCGACATTCTCCGAGCGGATCAGCCGGAGCCACGCCAAGCGCTGCTCGTCGGTGAGGCGGGTCATGACTTCTGCCCGATGCGCGCTTCGGTGCCGGCCGCAAGCCGCCGGATGTTCTCGCGGTGCCGCCACCAGACGATCAGGGTCAGGACGACGAACAGCTCCGCCATCTGCCGCTCGCCGAGCCACCACAGGACCGGCGGCATCGCGGCGCTCGCCACGAGGCCTGAGAGGGAGGAGTAGCGGGTGGCGAGCGCCATGACGAGCCAGATCGCCCCGAACGCCACGACCGCGATGGGCTTCAGCCCGAGGAGGCAGCCGATGTAGGTGGCGACCCCCTTGCCCCCCTTGAACTTGAGCCAGACCGGGAAGAGGTGGCCGAGGAAGGCGCCGAGCGCCGCGAGGATTGCGAGGTTCGGCCCGAACTGCGCGGCGATCAGCACCGCGACGGTGCCCTTCAGGACGTCACCGACGAGGGTCGCGGCAGCGAGCCCTTTGCGGCCGGTACGCAGGACGTTGGTGGCCCCGATATTGCCCGAGCCGATAGCACGGATGTCGCCGGCCCCGGCGAGCCGCGTCAGGATCAGGCCGAAAGGGATGGAGCCGAAGAGATATCCAATGGCTAACGCGGCGATGAAGTACGGCGCATCGAGCCCCCAGTTCATCGACACCGGCATGCGCGCCCCTGCCCTACCCTTTCATCCGCCCATCATACACGATCCGTCCGCCGGCCAAGGTCAGGCGCACGCGGCCCTGCAGGCGGGCCTCGTCGAACGGCGTGTTCTTGGAGCGCGAACGGAGGTCCTGCTTGTCGAGCACGTAGGGCTCGTCCAGATCGAACAGGACGAGGTCCGCCGGCACGCCTGGCGCGAGGCGCCCCGCCGGCAAACCGAGGATCTCCGCCGGCCGCGTCGATAGGGTATGGAGGAGCTTCGCCAACGGCAGGCGCCCGTCATGGACGAGGCGCAGCGCCGCGGAGAGGAGCGTCTCGATCCCGACCGCGCCATCGGCGGATTCCGCGAAGGGCAGCCGCTTCGTCTCGACATCCTGCGGATTGTGGTCGGACACGACGACATCGACGACGCCCTCGGCAAGCGCCTCGATCACGGCCTGCCGGTCGTCCTCGCTCCGTAAGGGGGGCGAGAGCTTGAGGAAAGTGCGGTAGTCGCCGATGTCGTTCTCGTTGAGGGACAGGCTGTTGATCGAGACGCCGCAGGTGACGGGGAGGCCCTCCTCCTTCGCCCGCCGCATGAGTTCGACAGAGTCGGCGCAGGAGATCATGGCGGCGTGGTAGCGCGCCCCGGTGAGGCGGATGAGGCGCAGGTCCCGCTCGAGAGGCACCGTCTCGGCCTCCCGCGGGATGCCGGCAAGCCCGAGACGCGACGCCGTCTCGCCCTCGTTCATGACGCCGTCGCCGACGAGGTCGGGGTCCGCGAGGTGAGGCATGAGCAGCACGTTAAAGTCGCGGGCGTAGGTGAGCGCGCGGCGCATCACCTGGGCGTTCGTGACGGCGTGCGTGCCGTCCGTAAAGGCGACCGCGCCGGCCTCGCTCAAGAGCCCGAACTCGGTCATCTCGCGACCGGCAAGGCCCTTGGTGATCGCCGCCGCCGGATGGATGGTCACGACCGCCGTGTCGCGAGCCCGGCGTAGGACGAAGTCGACGATCGCCGGGTCGTCGATGACGGGGTTCGTGTCCGGCATGCAGACGAGCGTCGTGACCCCGCCCGCCGCCGCCGCCTCGCTCGCGCTCTTCAGCGTCTCGCGATGCTCGGCCCCGGGCTCGCCCGTGAAAGCGCGCATGTCGACGAGGCCGGGCGCGAGGACGAGGCGGGCGCAGTCGATGACGGTGGCACCCTCCGGAACCGCTGGAACCGCACCCCATGCGACGTCGGCGATGGCACCGTCGCGGATAAGCACGCTGCCGCGCTCCTCCCGGCCCGAGGCGGGATCGACAAGGCGGGCGTTGGCGAAGATGAGGGCTGCGGAAGTCACTCGGCCCTCGGAGAGATGGCACGAACTTCCCTCCCCCCTTTAGCGGGGGAGGGTGGCGAGCGAAGCGAGCCGGGAGAGGGGGAGAGGCTCTCCCGGATGGCCTTCAGAACGGTTTCCAGAACTAGCTGACAATTCCCAAGCACGAGATCGTTGGAAAACCGAAGCACGAGAAAGCCCTGGCTCGCGAGCCACGCGTCGCGCGCCGCATCTTTGGCGCGCCGCTCAGGAGAGTCGTGAGGAGGGCCATCGAGTTCGACCACCACCTTCGCAGCGATGCAGAGGAAATCGACGATGTAGGGCGTGACCGGGACCTGCCGCTTGAACTTATAACCATGGAGACGGCCTGCGCGGACCTGCTCCCAGAACAGCGCCTCGGCGCGCGGCATGGTCGAGCGCTGCTCCTTCGCAAAGCCGCGCAGGCGCGGGGACACGTCGTCGATGATGCCGCGCTTCTCGCCCACCTCTCTCCCTCTCCCGGCTCGCTCCGCGAGCCACCCTCCCCCGCTAAAGGGGGGAGGGTCAACTGTTCGGCAGATGGCTCGCCAGCGCCTCGAGCACAGCCATGCGGACGGCGACGCCCATCTCGACCTGTTCCTGGATCAGGGACTGCGCCCCGTCGGCGACCTCCGAGGAGATCTCGACGCCGCGGTTCATGGGGCCCGGGTGCATCACGAGGGCGTCGGGCTTCGCGAAGGCGAGCTTCTCCTGGTCGAGGCCGAAGTAGCGGAAGTACTCCTTCACGGAGGGCACAAGCGAGCCGTTCATGCGCTCGCGCTGGAGGCGCAGCATCATGACGATGTCGGCGCCGGCAAGCCCTTTTCGCATGTCGGTGAAGGCCTCGACGCCGAAGCGCTCGATGCCGGCGGGGAGAAGGGTCGAGGGCGCGATCACGCGCACCCGCGCCCCAAGGGCCTGCAAAAGAATGATGTTCGAGCGGGCGACGCGGGAGTGCAGGATGTCGCCGCAGATCGCGACGACGAGGCCTTCGATCACGCCCTTGCGGCGGCGGATGGTGAGGGCGTCGAGGAGCGCCTGGGTCGGGTGCTCGTGCGCCCCGTCGCCGGCGTTGACGACCGAGCAGCCGACCTTGCGAGCCAAAAGATGAACGGCGCCAGCGGCTTGGTGGCGGACGACGATGATGTCCGGGCGCATGGCGTTGAGCGTCGCGGCGGTGTCGATGAGGGTCTCGCCCTTCTTCACCGAGGAGGAGGCGACCGACATGTTCATGACGTCGGCGCCGAGGCGCTTGCCGGCGATCTCGAACGACGACTGGGTGCGGGTCGAGGGCTCGAAGAACAGGTTGATCTGGGTGCGGCCGCGTAAGGTCGCCTTCTTCTTCTCGATCTGCCGGCTCACTTCCACCGCCTCATCAGCAAGATCGAGCAACGCCTTGATATCGAACGGAGAAAGGCCCTCGATCCCGAGCAGGTGCCGGTGCGGGAAGGTCGGGCGGGCCGGGGATGCCATGCTAGAGCGACGGCTATAGGGGCAGTTGCCGGGCGCGGCAATCCTCCCTCGCCCGCCGCGGCCGGACCAGGCCCCGCCGTCCCCAGGGAAACGCCTTTCCGCCGCCGGCCCGGGGTTAACGAAGGCCGGATCAGGGGGCTCCGCCGGGCCGTCGATGACGGGGATTCCGGGACGACGATGATGGGGAGCATCGTTCCGATGATCGGGATCGCCGGGAACAATGACGGGAATCGCGATGGGGCCGACGGGCGATGTCGGGGACGGCGGCAGGCATCTCTCCCCGGCCGGAATTTGACTTCTCCGCCCCGCTCGCCCACTTAAACGCCTCCGCGGCGGCCTGGGGCTGCCGGTCCGCGACCCCCTCATTCCATCGCTGTGCCGCGTACAGGCCCTCGGAACTCGCCATGAAGGTGCTCGTCGTCGAATCGCCCGCGAAGGCGAAGACGATCAACAAATATCTCGGCCGCGACTACGAGGTCCTGGCCTCCTTCGGGCACATCCGGGATCTCCCGGCGAAGGACGGCTCGGTCGACCCCGAGGCCGACTTCCGCATGCTGTGGGAGGTCGACGCCAAGAGCGGCAAGCGCGTCGCCGACATCGCCCGCGCGCTCAAGGGCGCCGACAAGCTGATCCTCGCGACCGACCCGGACCGGGAGGGCGAGGCGATCTCCTGGCACGTCGTGGAGGCGCTCAAGGAGAAACGCGCCCTCAAGGACACGCCGTTCGAGCGCGTCACCTTCAACGCCATCACCAAGGACGCGGTGCAGAGCGCGCTGCGCAGCCCACGCGAGATCGACCAGGCCCTCGTCGACGCCTACATGGCGCGCCGGGCCCTCGACTACCTCGTCGGCTTCACCCTCTCGCCGGTGCTGTGGCGCAAGCTCCCGGGCGCGCGCTCGGCCGGCCGCGTGCAGTCGGTGGCGCTGCGCCTCGTCTGCGACCGCGAGCTGGAGATCGAGAAGTTCGTGGCGCGCGAGTACTGGTCCTTGGTCGCGACTCTCGCCACCAGGGCCGGCGCCGTGTTCGAGGCCCGGCTCGTCGGCGCCGACGGGCGGAAGATCACGCGCCTCGACATCGGCACCGGCGAGGAGGCCGAGAGCTTCCGGCGCGACCTCGAGCTCGCCACCTTCACGGTCGCCAACGTCGAGGCGAAGCCGGCAAAGCGCCACCCCTACGCGCCCTTCACGACATCGACGCTCCAGCAGGAGGCGTCGCGCAAGCTCGGGCTCGCGCCGGCCCAGACCATGCGCATCGCCCAGCGCCTCTACGAGGGCGTCGACATCGGCGGCGAGACCGTCGGCCTGATCACCTACATGCGCACCGACGGCATCGACATGGCCCCGGAGGCGATCTCCGCGGCGCGCCGGGTGATCGCCAAGGAGTACGGCGAGCGCTACCTCCCGGGCGCGCCGCGCCGGTACCAGAACAAGGCCAAGAACGCTCAAGAAGCCCACGAGGCGATCCGGCCGACGGACATGGGCCGCCTCCCCGCCCACGTGCGCCGGCATCTGGAGCCCGAGCAAGCGAAGCTCTACGAGCTGATCTGGGTCCGCACCGTCGCGAGCCAGATGGAATCGGCCGAGCTCGAGCGCACCACCGTCGACATCGCGGCGCGCGTCGGCCCGCGCAGCCTCGACCTTCGCGCCACCGGCCAGGTCATCAAGTTCGACGGCTTTCTGACGCTCTACCGCGAGGACCGGGACGACCCCGATCCTTCGGCGGACGGGGACGACGAGGAGGGCCGCCTGCCGCCCATGTCCGCGGGCGACCCGCTGGAGCGCCGCCGCATCGAGGCCTCGCAGCACTTCACCGAGCCGCCGCCGCGCTACTCCGAGGCGAGCCTCGTCAAGCGCATGGAGGAGCTCGGCATCGGCCGGCCCTCGACCTACGCCTCGATCCTCGCGGTGCTGCGCGAGCGCGAGTACGTGCGCCTGGAGAAGAAGCGCCTCGTCGCCGAGGACAAGGGCCTCCTCGTCATCGCGTTCCTGGAGAGCTTCTTCAAGAAGCTCGTCGAGTACGACTTCACGGCGGACCTGGAAGAGAAGCTCGACCGCATCTCGAACCACGAGATCGACTGGAAGGCGGTGCTGCGCGAGTTCTGGCGCGAGTTCTCGGCGGCCGTCGGCGAGACCAAGGAGCTGCGCACCGGCGAGGTCCTCGACGCCCTCAACGAGTTGCTGGCGCCGCACATCTTCCCGGCGAAGGCCGACGGCGGCGATCCCCGCGCCTGCCCGA
>DASVVU010000052.1:0-22416 GCA_036386395.1 Beijerinckiaceae bacterium
GACTTGTTGCGCTCGGGCTTTTCTTGGCGAGCCCGGCCATGGCGCAGAACCTGACGAAGCTGAAGGCCGGCATGGTGACCGGCATCGACCAGATCGGCCTGCCGATCGCCCTCGAGCGCGGCTTCTTCGAGAAGCACGGGCTCGACGTCGAGATCGCGCGCCCTTACGCCACCGGCGTCGACGCCCTGAACGCCCTGCAGGCCGGCGAGAGCGAGATCGTGCAGGTCGGCGTGCCGATGATCGGCGCGGTGCTGCGCGGCATGGATCTCGTCGCCCTCGGCAACTACTCGGGCAACGCGACGAAGCTCGGCTCGGACGCCACCATGGCGCTGATCGCGAGCGAATCCTCCGGCATCAGGAAGGGCGACCTTGCCAGCCTCAAGGGCAAGAAGATCGCCGCCTCCTTCGGCACCATCAACCACCTCTACATCCTGGCGCTCCTGGAAAAAGCGGGGCTGACGCCCGCCGATGTGACCCTCGTCAACACGCCGCCGCCGGACATGACGGTGGCGCTCCTGTCGAAGGGCATCGACGCCTTCTCAGGCTGGGACCCCTGGCCGATCGTGGCCATGAAGGACGTGCCCGGCGCGGTCGAGGTCATCCGCGGCGGCGACGTGATCTCCTACCTCGGCTTCAACGTCGGCCTGCGCCCGTGGGTCGAGAAGAACGGCGCGACGATCGAGAAATTTCTCGCCGCCGTGTCCGAAGCCGACAAGTGGATGCGGGCGAACCCGAAGCAGGCGGCGCAGGTGGCGACGCGCTGGATCCCGGGCCTCAAGCCCGACGTCGCCGAGGCGGCGATGCAGTTCAACATCCAGCAGGCCGACCGGCGCCTCTCCGCCAACAACTACCGGGCGCTTTGGAGCGCAGAGGACCGCCTCAACCGGCTCGGCTTCATCAAGTCGACCTTCGACGTGAACAAGCACATCGAGCCGAAGCACATCCTCGCCGTGATGCAGAAGCACCCCGACCTCTTCTCCGACCTGCCGCCGATCCCGGCCGACGCGGCGATCGGGCCGGGATACACGTTCAAGCCGTAGTCGTCGCGGAACGCCGGGAGGCGTTCCGCGCTCAATGGTCGGCGCCGCGAGGAAGCGATCGCTCCCGCCGGCTACTTCGCGAGGCCGAGGTCCTTCAGCACCTCGGTGCCGCGCTCGACGAACGTCTTCACGTAGGCGTCGAACTCGCCGGGCTTGTCCCATACGGGCGTGATGCCGCGCGCCTTCATGGCCTCCTGGACATTCGGGCGGGCCATCGCCTTCTGCGCCGCCTCGAACAGCTTCTGGCGGCGGTCCTGCGGGATGCCCTTCGGGGCAGCAAGCGCGAACCAGTTCTGGTAGGTCCAGTCGATCCCGGCCTCCTTGGTGGTCGGGATGTCCGGGAAGGTCGGCGGGCGCTCGTCCGTCATGAGCGCGATGGTGCGGACCTTCTTGGCATCGAGGAGGGGCTTCGCCTCGATCGGCGATCCGGTGAAAGCGGTGATGCCGCCGGCCGCCACATCCTGGAGCGCCGGCGCGCCGCCCTGGCTCGGCACCCATTTCAGGCGGTCGGGCTCCATGCCGGCGGCCTTGAGGAGGCCCCCCGCCGCGATGTGCCAGGAGCCGCCGGCGCCGGTGCCGGAAGCCATGAGCGTGCCCTTGGGGCTCGTTCGCACCGCCTCCAGGAACTCCTTGAGGTCCTTGTAGGGCGCGTCGGCTCTGACCGTGACGCCCGCCGGGATGAGGGAGATGCGCGAGAACAGGTCGAAGCTCTCGGTCGTGATGTCGCCGAGGCCCATGGCCTTGTAGAAGGCGATCTCGGGACTCGCGCCGCCGAGCGTGTAGCCGTCGGGCGTCGCGGTCGCGATGAAGGTGTGCCCGGTGAGCCCGCCGCCGCCGGTGCGGTTGACGACGTTGACCGGGACGCCGAGCTCCTTCTCGAAGCCGTCCGCGAAGATGCGGACCACGGTGTCGACTCCGCCGCCCGCCGCCCACGGCACGATGATCTGCACCGGCCGGTCGGGAAACGCCGACGCGCTCCCCGCGCAGGCCAGGACGGCGCCGAGCGCCAGGAGAGTTCGCTTCGTCAGGCTCATTCATTTTCCTCCCGCAAGACGCGCCGCGTCTCGTTGATCGGTGGGCGTCGAGGCCCGCCGGCCGCGCACGTTATGGGAAGCGGAGCGGATGCGCCATACGGCCGTTGCGGCGCCGGCTCAGTGCGGGGTTTCCGGCTCCGGGATGAGCGTCACGACGGCGGCGCCGTCGAGCTCGCCCTTGCCTTGCCCGACGAGGATGCGGAACAGGGTCGTGGCGAGGGCGGTCATCGGCAGCGCGAGGTGCTGGGCGCGGGTCGCCTCGTGCAGCATCTCGAGGTCCTTCAGCACCTGGCGGGCATAGCCGCGGGGCGCGAAATCCTTCTCGACCATGCGCGGATAGACCGCCTGCAGCACGGCGGAGTTGGCAAGCCCCGGCGCCAGCGCCTCGGGGATCTTGCGGGCGTCGACGCCGTAGGCCTCGGCGAGGCGCAGGCCCTCCGCCACCACGACGTAGTTCGTGAGGCAGAGCGCCTGGTTGACGAGCTTCGTCGCCTGCCCGGCCCCCGTCCCGCCCATGTGTGTGACGAGCCCGAGCTTCTCCAGCATGGGCCTCGCCCGCTCGACCGCGCCGGCGTCGCCGCCGGCCATGATGGCGAGGGTGCCGCCCTCCGCCGCGCCGGGGCCGCCCGAGACGGGCGCATCGATGAAGGCCGCGCCGGCCCCGGCAAGCGCCGTCGCGACGCGGTGCGTCGCGGCGATCTCCGTCGTCGAGAAGTCGACGACGGTCTTGCCGTCGAGGCGGCCGGCGGAGAGGAGGCCGTCCTCGCCCGTGGCGACCGCCTCGACCGCCGCGGTGGTCGTGACGCAGATCGCGACGATGTCGGCCCGGCGGATCGCGTCTGCGGGCGACCGGGCCGGCTCGACGCCCCAAGCGGCGGCCGCCGCGACCTTCCCGGGATCGACGTCGTAGCCGATCACGGTATGTCCCGTCGCGGCGAGCCGCTTGGTGAAGCCCGTTCCCATCAGGCCAAGGCCGATGAACCCCACAGTCGTCATGGCGTGTATCCCTGCTCAGAGCCGGTAGATGCGGATAGCGTTGTTGTGGAAGAGCTTTCGGCGGTCCTGCGGCGGGCGGTCCGCCACGGCCGCCTGGAATCCCTCGAAAATATCGCGGAAGGAGCCGGCGAGGCGGTCGACCGGGTAGTTGCTGGCGAACAGGCAGCGGTCGGCGGAGAAGATCGCGATCGCGTCGCGGATCACCGGGCCGTTCGCCTCGACCGTCCAGGGCTGGCCGGGGCGGCCGAGACCCGAGATTTTCAGCGCCACGTTCGGACAGGCCGCAGCCGTCTCCAAGCCCTTGCGCCAGCCGGCAAGCCCTTGCGGAGAGCGGTCGGCCGGCAGCCCTGTGTGGTTGATGACGATCTGCGTCTGCGGGAAGTCGCGGGCGAGGTCGGCCGCGGCGTCGAGGTGCCACCAGGGCGTCTGGAGATCGAACGAGAGGACGTGGCGGGCAAGGAGCGCGTAGCCGTGCCGCCATCGCAGATCGTCCATCGAGCCCGGCTCCCCGCGCCGCGCGGCGCCCGGCGACGCCGCGGAGCGGGGCTTGTGGCGGATGCCGCGCACGAGCGGGCGCGCGGCCTGGGCGGCGAGCACCTCCTCTACGTCGTCGCGGTCGAGCCGGGCCTGCGCCACGCAGGCGCTCGGCAGGCCGTGCTCGGCCGCGACCGTCTCGAGCCAGCGCGTCTCGGCGACCGGGCTTTTCGGGTCCCACTCCGCCTCGATGTGGACCGTCTTCACGACGTCGAAGCCGGCGGCGTCGCGGCGGTAGTCCGGCGGCAGGTAGGAGCGCCTCAAGGCGCCGTAATCGCCGTAGCGGAACGGGATCGGCTCCGGGTCGCAGAGCCAGGGATGGTAGTTCCTGTCGAGATCCCAGAAATGCTGGTGCGCGTCGACGATGCGCAGGCGCTCGGCTTCGCCGGTCATGGCATCCCTCATCGGCGGCGCGTTCTCACAAATTCACGACAGCCTTGTCACGGCTTTTGGAACAAGACCGGTTGGCGGTGGATGCAGTCACCCTGCGAACAGCGAATTTAACAGCGACCGAAAGCTTTTCGCGAAAGGCGCCGAAAAGCTCGTAAGCATCCAAAGACTTAGATGCGAATTCCCTATGGGCCGGAACAGGGAAGATTTCTGGGCCTAACAGGGAGTCGCCAGCGTCGAACAGGGACTTTTCCCGATGCATCAGCGACGCTCTTCCCGACCCCGAAATCGTCAGACGACATAAGATGCAGCGGCCAGCCCTGCAACAGCGACCTTGAGTCAGGCTGCCGCATACCGTGTACATCGGTTGGGTACAAAAGCTCACCATCGATTCGCGCGCCCGGAGCACTCCGCTTCCGGGCGTTTGCGTTCCGGTTCCGAGCCCTGCCCCGCGGTCGGCAATCCTGAGTCATATCGGACTGCCGCATACCGGGGGCCCCCGGTTCGGGTACAGAAGCTCAACGTCGATTCGTGCGCCCGGGGCTTCCAGCTTCCGGGCGTTCGTATTCAGCGTCAGTGCACCCGGTGCCCTCCGACAAACAACAGGGGGTTTAGCGCGCGAGACACATGGCCGCCGCTGGCGCTCTTGCCATCGCCGATGTGGAGCGGGTCCTCATAACGTCGGCTTGCGGGTTGCGAGCAGACGCAAGCCGTTTGTCAGCTATGTGCCAGTTGCGGTCATTGGCTTGCCGTGACCCCGCCGTCGACAAACAGGACCTGGCCGGTGACGTAGTCGCCCGCTGCCGCGGCGAACGCGATGACCGGCCCGACCACCTCCACCGGATCGCCGATCCTATTGAGCGGATTGCGTTCCAGGATGAACCGGCGGAACTCCTCGCGCTCGAGATGAGGCCGAATGCGCTCGGAGCGGATGAACGTCGGGGCGACGCCGTTCACGGTGATGTTATGGGGCGCGAGCTCCATCGCGTGCTGCCTGACGAGCATCAACAGGCCGCCCTTGGTCGCGCAATAGGCGGAGTAGCCGCGGCCCCGCAGCGCCAGTTGGGAGCGCACGGACAAAAGGTGGATGTGCCGCCCGCCCCGCCCGGCCGCGATCTGCAGCCGCGCCACGGCCTGCCCCAGGAACATCGCGGACTTGAGGTTCGTCTCGTAGACCTCGTCGAAGGTCTCCTCGGTCACCTCGAGCAGCGATTGCTCCCGCTGGATGCCGACGCAATTGACCAGCACGTCGATGCCGCCGAGGGCGTCGGCCACGGCGGCGGTGGCCTCCGCGATGGCTTTGGTCGAGCGCGCGTCGAGGGCGAACCCGCGCGCGTCCCCGCCAGCGCCCTGGATGGCGTCCGCCAAGCACCCTGCCTTCTCCGCCGACAGCCCGGCGACAGCGACCCGGGCGCCGTGCCGAGCGAAGCCCCAGGCGATCGCCTCCCCGATCGCGCCGTAGCCGCCGGGAATGAAGACGCGAAGGCCTTTGACGTTGAACAAGCCGTCCAGGGCCGCGAGGTCGACGCGGGGCGTGAGGCTCGCCCCGGCTTCGGCCGCGCTCACGCGATCGCCTCCGCGGCGGCCGACATCTCCGGCCCGAGATAGGCCCGCATGCGCTCGTCGGCGACAAGGTCGGCGAAGTCGCGCTTCTCCGTCACCGCTCCGCCATGGACCAGCAGGAAGGACTCGGCGACCTCCTTGAGGATCTCGAGGTGATAGCGCGCGGTCGGGTGCAGGCACACGAAGACGAGCTTCCCTTCCGCGCGGAGCTTGCGGAAGAAGTCGAGCATGAACCCGATGTAGCCGTCCTGAGTGTTGAACTGCGGCTCGTCGAAGAGGTGCAGGACGGGTTTTCGGGTCGGCGAAGGGGCGAGGAGCGCCGAGGGCAGGCGCTTCGCGAAGGCGCGCACCTGGTAGCTCTGGTGGTAGTGGATCGCGAGCCGGTCGCGCTCGCGGTACTTGACCTTGTGGATATCGGCGCCCGCGACCAGCACCCGGCCCGCCGTCGGCGCGTTCGAGCCGGTGATCATCTCGAAGAGGGTCGTCTTGCCGGCCCCGTTCGGGCCGACGACTCCGACGACCTGGCTCTCCGGGAAGACGAGGTCGGCTTCCAGCGTGAACGTCGGCGTCCGCGAGAGGACGCCGCGGGTGTAGACCTTCTTGAGGCGGTCGAGGACGAGGAGGGGAGCGGTCATCCTCACGCCCCCAGCAGCCTGCGCCTGAGCGTCCGGTCGTCGCGCAGCTCCGCCGCGGGGCCGGACCAGGCGACGCGGCCGCGGTCGAGGACGGCGGCGCGGTCCGCGACCGAGAGGGCGATCTCGGCGTTCTGCTCGACGACGACGGCGGCGATGCCCTCGTCCTTCAGCCGTCTGATGGTGGCGAGCACGTCGGCGACGATCTTCGGCGCAAGGCCCTGGCTCGGCTCGTCGAGGAGGACGAGGCCGGGGGAGCCGAGGAGGGCGCGGGAGATCGCCACCATCTGCATCTCGCCACCCGAGAGGTTCTCGGCGTCGCGGTGCATGAGGTGGTCAAGGGCCGAGAAGATTTCGGAGGTCTCCTTGAGGCTCCAGGGGCGGAAGCGGGTGCGCTTCTGGGCGATGGAGAGATTCTTGGCGACAGTCAGCGTCGGGCACAGGCGGCGGTCGTCGGGGACCCAGCTCACGCCGGCGCGGGCGATGCGGTGCGTCGGCCAGTGCGTCACGTCGGCGCCGGCGAAGCGGACGCGCCCGCGCCTCGGGCGGGTGAGGCCGAGGATCGAGCGCAGCGTCGTGGTCTTGCCGGCGCCGTTCGGGCCGAGGAGCGCGAAGACCTCGCCGGGGGCGACCGTAAACGAGACGTCGAACAGCGCCTGCGTCTCGCCGTAGAAGGTGTGGATGCCCTCGACCGCGAGGAGCGGCGCCGTGGCGGCGTCGGCGGCGGGCTCGGCGCGGGCGAGGACGGTCATTGCAGCCGCCCCAGGTTCGAGGCCTGCACCCACGGGTTCGCCTTGAGCTCCGCCGGCGTGCCGCGGGCGATGACCTGCCCCCAGTGCACCACGGAGATGCGATCGGCGAGGCCGAACAGGAACTCCATGTCGTGCTCGATCGCCACGATGGCGAGCCGTCCTTTCAGGCGTCGCACGAGGGCGGCGAGCCGCGCGATCCCGTCCGAGCCGAGGCCGGAGGTCGGCTCGTCGAGGCACAGGACGCGCGGGCGCTGCGCGAGCGCCACGGCGATCTCGAGCGCCCGGCGGTCGCCGTAAGCGAGGTCCTTGGCGACGACGCCGGCCTTCTCCGCCAATCCCACCTCGGCCAGCACCGCGCGGGCCGAGGACTCGAACCCTTCGTCGCCGACGGCGCTCCGCCTCGCGTCGAAGCCGCGGGCGCGGAACTCCGGCAGGGCGACCTCGACGTTCTCGAGCGCCGTGAACTCGTCGAACAGGGTCATGATCTGGAACGAGCGCGCGACGCCCCGCGCCGCGATCCTGTGCGGAGGGAGCCCGGTCGCGTCCTCGCCCGCAATGCGCACGGAGCCGCGCGCCGGCTTCACGCGGCCGGTCAGCACGTTGAAGAAGGTCGTCTTCCCGGCCCCGTTCGGGCCCATGATGCCGTGCAGTTCGCCGGGCTCGACCGAGAAGCTGATGTCCTCCAGCACGACCCGGTCGCCGAAGCGGACGTGGATGTCGCGAGCCTCCAGCATCGCCATCTCAAGCCCTCGGAGCTTGCGGCAGGCCGGCGGCGCCGCGGAGGGGCCGCGGGTCGATGCGCCGCCACCAGCCCTGCACGGCGCCGGCGATGCCTTCCGGCCGGAACAGCACCACGGCGATGAAGAGGAGGCCGAACCACAGCATCCAGGAGTTCGTGACGGCCCCGATGACGTCGCGGGCGATGAGGTACGTCACGACGCCGACGACCGGGCCCCAGAAGCTCACTAGGCCGCCGCCGACCAGCACCATCATGACGATCACGCCCGAGGTGTGCAGGCTCATCACATCCGGGAAGGCGGAGTTCTGGGCCATGGCGAAGAGCCCGCCGGCGAGCCCGGAGAGGGCGGCCGAGACCGTGAAGGCCGCCATCTTGTAGAGCCGCACCGGGTAGCCGAGGTGCGCGGCGCGGGTCTCGCTCTGGCGGATCGCCGAGAGCACGCGCCCGAAGGGCGAATGGGTCAGCCGCCACAGGCCGACCACCGCGAGCATGAACACGGCGAGCACGAACCAGTAGAGGGCCGTGTTGTCCGCGAGGGCGAAGCTTATGAGGCCGAAGTCGGCCGGGAGCCGTGCGATCTTGAGGAGCCCGTCCTCGCCGCCGGTGATGCCATGGGATTTGACGGCCACGAACCAGAAGATCTGGCCGAAGGCGATGGTCATGAAGGCATAGTAGATGCCGCGCCGGTGCGAGATGAAGAGCGACACGAACGCCCCCGCGACCCCGCCCGCGAGGAGCGCGACGACGAGGCAGAGCCAGAGGTTCGGCACGGCGTGGAGCTGGAACAGGCCGAAGGCGTAGGCGCCGACGCCGAAGTAAGCGCCATGCCCGAACGACGGCAGCCCGGCCGTACCGAGGAGGAGGTTGAAGGCCAGCGCGTAGAGCGACCAGATCAGGATCTCGACGCCGAGGTAGGGATAGAGCCCCACGCGAGAGATCCACAGCGGCACCGTCGCGAGGACGAGCCCCACGACCACCATGGCCGGGGTGACGAGCTTCTCGGCGTGAGGCGGGGTTTTCATACGCCCGCCGCTCCCGGAAACTCCCAGGCCCTCATGCTGAGGTGCGACCCCCGGGCTTGACCCGGGGGGAGCCTCGAAGGACGCACTCCGCAGACGCGGCGAAACCGCCGGTGCGTGCTTCGAGGCTCCCCCGGCTCAAGGCCGGGGTCGCACCTCAGCATGAGGGCGGTTTGGGTGCGGACGGTCCGTCTTTGCATTGTCCACACGCGTCGAATCATGATGCTTGCGAAAATCCTCTCCGGATCCAATGGCTTGCGCGCCACACCGCCGCGACGGCTCGTCTTGGTATTGTCCACGAGCGCCGTATTGTGATGCTGGCTGAAATTCCTCTTTTGTCCTAATATCTTATGCGCCGCGGTGGGGCTGCGGCCCGTGTTGGCGTTGTCGAGGAGGCTTTGCATCGTCACGCCTCCAAAATGCTCTTCTTGCCGAACAGGCCGCGCGCCCTGACCGTCACGACGGCGACGAGGAGGAGGTACATGGAGAGCATCGACCACTCGGAGGCGTAGGCGCCGGAGAGGCCGACCACCATGCCGACCATGAGCCCGGCCGCAACGGCGCCCCAGAACGAGCCGACGCCGCCGAGAACGATGACGAGGAACGCCGGCACGACGGCGTCGACCCCCATGTGCGGGCGGATGCCCCAGATCGGAGCGAGGACGATGCCGGCGACGGCGGCGAGCATCGTGCCGAGCACGAAGACGGCGGTGCGCAGCTTCGCGAGGTCGATGCCGAGCGCCCGCACCATCTCGCTGTCGTGGGCGCCGGCCTTGATGATCGCGCCGTAGGGCGTCTTCTCGATGAGGAGCCAGGTCAGGCCGATGACGAGGGCCGCGATGGCGGCGGCCCAGAACCGGTAGGCCGACCAGATGAGGTTAAGCGCGATGAAGCCGCCCGATATGCCTGGCGGGGTCGGCAGCACGTAGTCGCGGGTGCCCCAGATGAGCCGGATCGCCTCCTCGATCACCATGGCGGCCCCGAAGGTGAGGAGGAGGCCGTAGAGCGGGTCCTTGCCGTAGGTGCGCCGCATCAGCGCCTCGACCGCGACGCCGACGACGCCCACCACGGCCGGCGCCACGACGAGGGTCAGCGCGTAGCGCAGGCCGGGGGAGAGCCCGAGCCACCACGCGGCCGCGTCCGGCGGCAGGGGCGGCTTCGGGCCGAGCAGCACGAGGGCGACGTAGGCGCCGAGCGCGAAGAGCGAGCCGTGCGCGAAATTGATCTGCTCCATCACGCCGACGATCAGCATGAAGCCGAGCGCGATCAGCGCGAAGAGGAGGCCCAGCGTCAGGCCATTGATGAGATGGGGGAGAAGGTCGAACACGGGCCCTCGCGGCTCGCCGGTGCTCCCTCTCCCGTCTTCACGGGAGAGGGCTGGGGTGAGGGATGTCGGCGCTGGCCCTCACCCGGCGCTGCACGCCGATTCTCCCGTTTCACGGAGACTTCTGCGAAGGCGCATCGTCATCATGACCGACTCGGATTCTCGTGCGAGTCCAGAGTCCCTCACTCATGATGATGGTGCACTCACCATTATGACGGCGCGCGTGTCGCGGAGGGCTCCGTCTCGCGGGAGAGGTGAACTACGCATCCACCGTCGGCACCTGCTCGTAGGGGACGAGCTTGCACTTGCCCGCGGAGGCCGTGTCGACCGCCTCCTCGGGCTTCGTCCACGAGATGATCTCGTAGTGGTCAGTGTCGTCCGAAGGCTTCGGGTTGCGCCTCGCTAGATAGATCGTCTGCTGGACCTGGTGGGTGTCGGCGTCGATGTAGGCGTCGAAGTGCTGCATGCGCTCGGCGGCCGGCATCCTATGGCCTTCGAGCGCCTTGATGATCTTGACGTTGTTGACGGAACCCGCCCGCTCGATCGCGCGCAGCAACTCGCGGGTCGCCATGTAGCCGTTGTAGGAGACGTTGCCCGGCACCGGGATCGCGCCCGGCCCCGCCATCTTCTTCCACTTCTCCACGAACTCCGCGACGCCCGGCAGCGGCAGCTTGTGGTACCAGGTCGTGCCGAAAACGCCGAACAGGCTCTCGGGCTGGCCCCAGATGTCCGGCCAGTCCTGCTGGTTGTTGATCCAGGCCGGCTTGCCCTCGAGCTTGAGCTGAGCGACCTGGGCGCGAAGCGCCTTGATGTCGTCGCCGCCGACCGCCGCCGCCACCACGTCCGGCTTCGCCTGCTGGATCTTGAGAAGATAGGCGGTGAAGTCGCGGGTGTTCTGCGGCACGAGGAGGTTGTCCATGATCCGGCCGCCCGCCGCCTCGACCTCGGCCTTCGTCGCCGCCGAGGTGGTGTGGCCCCAGACGTAGTCGTTGGTCAAAAGCAGCCAGTTCTTGCCGATGTCGCGCACCGCGCTTCGCACGGAGGCCTTGGAAAAATTCGTGCCGTTGCCGTCCCACACGAACTTGACGCGCGAGCAGTTCTCGCCGGCCTCGCTCGGGGCGGAGGAGTTGGTGTTGAGGTAGATCGTGCCGTACTTCGCCGCGACCTGGGTGATGGCGTTGGCGACGCCGGAGTGGAGCGCGCCGATCAGGATCGGGCACTCCTCGCGGATGAAGCGCTCGGCGATGCGCGTGCCGGTCGCGGGGTTGGTCTCGGTGTCGGCGGTGATCCACTCGATCTTGCGCCCGAGCACGCCGCCTTTGGCGTTCGCCTCCTCGATGGCGATGCGGATGCCGCGCAGGTCGTCCTGGCCGGAGTTGCCGTACTGGCCGCTCGCGTCGCAGGTGAGCCCGAGCTTGATCGGCTTTCCCTGCGCGAAGGCGCGGTTGTGCCTCCACGGCCCGAAGAACGAGCCCGTGCCGGCGAGCGCCGTCATGGCGCTGCCCTGCAGGAATCGGCGTTTCGTGAGCTTCCCAGACATGGCGTTTCCCTCTCCCCGCTCGGCCTCCGGGGCCGTTCCGACCGCTGCACGCGTCTGCCGCCACCATGGTCCAAGCCCGGTAGCGACTCGCGACTTGCGCTTGAGCGAATTTTCGTTCTCTTTGTAGAGAATACTATTTCCACCGAGCCTGCAATCGGGAAATTTTCAGGATCGCATGGCCAACGGCGACGAGACGTTCGACAGCCTGCGAGCCCGCCTGCGGGCCCGGCACGATGAGCTGAGCCCGCACCTCCAGCGGCTGGCGCGCTCGGCGCTCGAGGACCCGAACGGCTTTGCCTTGCGCACGATCGCGGCGATTGCGGCGGACGCCGAGGTGCAGCCGTCGACGGTGATCCGCTTCGCCAAGGAGTTCGGTTACGGCGGCTTCTCGGCGATGCAGCGGATCTTCAAGCTGCGGCTCATCGAAGGCGCGTCGATCTACCGCGAGCAGGTTTACGAGACGCACGCGGGCGATGAGGCCGGCACGGTGGACCCGATGCAGGCGCTGGCCGAGTGCGTGGACGACATGACGTCGTCGCTCGAGCATCTCAGGCGCACGATCGACCCTGCCGCGCTCGCGCGCGCCGTCGACATGCTGCGGCGCGCGGGGCACATCTACGTCGCGGGCCTGCGGCGCTCGCGCCCGATCGCGGCCTACCTCGCCTATGGGCTCGTGCGCGTGGAGCGGCCGTGCAGCATCCTCGACTTCGACGGCGGCATGGCCAGCCAGCAGGTCGCGAACATGCGCCCGGGCGACGTGCTCGCCGCTGCCGCCTTCGCCGAATACTCGCCCCCGGTGGTCGATGTCGTCAGGGACGCGTACCTGCGCGGAATGTCAGTGCTCGCCCTGACTGACGTGGCGAGTAGCCCGCTCGCCCGAAACGCGACCGAGTTCTTCCTCTTCGATGACTCGCCGACCGCCCCATTCCGCCCGATCTCGGCGCCCATTGCCCTCGTGCAAACGCTGATCGTCAGCTTGGGCGAACGTGGGTAACGTCGCGTTGGGTCGACCGTGGGTTGGGCGCCAGCCGTCGGGGACGCCGCCCGGCTAATGCGCGGCCCAGCCCGCGCCCGTCAGGTTTAGGGCCGCCAGTGCCGCGAAGGTCGCCCCAAGGCCGAGATGATCGGCGACGGCGGCGGCGAAGAGCCTTCCGAACAGGTTGCTGGCGACGTTTCCGTTCTACATGCCCCCTTTAACCCCATGCCCGCCTCACGCCAACACGGAAGCCCGTCATGGCTATTCGGTCGCGATAAGCCACCGGAGGCCGGCCGCTTCAACACTGCATCCGAAGTACGGCTCCGGCGGACTGAGAGAGCCGGGTGAGTCGGCGCCGTAAACGGCGTCTCTCCGCACCCTTCGTCGTGCTCGGTTACGGCTATGTCCCGGAAACTACGGCGCAATCTAGGTTGGGCGCAACAGCCGGCCCGCTTGACCGCGAGAGCAAGACTGGCTGGCGGAGAGGGGGGGATTCGAACCCCCGATACGGTTGCCCGTATGCCGCATTTCGAGTGCGGTGCATTCAACCGCTCTGCCACCTCTCCGGCCGAGGGGCGCCGTTCGGCACCCCTCATATAGGCGGCGGCGAATATCATGCGAGGGGCAGGGCCACAAGCCGCGCCGCGTCCTTCTCGACAGAGGTGCGCCGACGCCCAAGCCAGCCATAAGAGACCGCTCAATCCTGCAGATGGCAAGCGACGAGCCGGCCGTCCTCGCTGGATGGTTTGAGCGCCGGCGCCTCGACCCGGCAGCGGTCGAACGCGAAGGGGCAGCGGGTGTGGAAGCGGCAGCCTGCCGGCGGGTTCATGGGCGAGGGCACGTCGCCCTCGAGCACGATGCGCTCGCGCTTGGCGCGCGGGTCGGGGAGCGGCGCCGCCGCGATCAGGGCCCGGGTGTAGGGGTGCCGCGGATCGGCGAAGAGGGCGTCCTTGGAGGCGAGCTCGACGATCTCGCCGAGGTACATGACGGCGATGCGGTGGCCGATGTGCTCGACGACGCCGAGGTCGTGGGAGACGAAGAGGTAGGCGAGGCCGAGCTCCTCCTGCAGGTCCATGAGGAGGTTCAGCACCTGCGCCTGCACGGAAACGTCGAGGGCCGAGACCGGCTCGTCGGCGACGATCACGTCGGGGTTGAGCGCGAGCGCGCGGGCGATGCCGAGGCGCTGGCGCTGCCCGCCCGAGAACTCGAACGGGTAGCGCCGCATGGCGTCGGGGCGCAGGCCCACCTTCTCGAACAGGGCCGCGATCGTCTGCTCCTGCGCCAACCCGCTCGCCTCGGAATAATTCTCCAGCGGCTCGCCGACGATCTCGCCGGCCTTGAGACGCGGGTTGAGGGAGGCGTAGGGGTCCTGGAACACCATCTGGATGCGCCGGCGGTACGGCCGCATGGCGCCGGAGGAGAGACCCGTCACCTCCTCGCCGGCAAGGCGGATCGAGCCCGCGGTCGGCTCGATGAGGCGCAGCACGAGCTTCCCCACCGTCGACTTGCCGCAGCCGGATTCGCCGACGAGGCACAGGGTCTCGCCGGGACGGATCGAAAAGCTCACCCCGTCGACCGCCTTCACTTGCGCGACGGTGCGGCGCAGGAGCCCCCGCTGCACGGGGAAGTGCTTCTTGAGGTTTTCGACTTCGAGGACGGGAGTCGCTATCACGCGGCCAGCACTCCCTCGGCCATCACCGCCTCGGCGAAATGGCATGCTGCCGTGTGATCCTGGCCGACCGGCCGCAGGGGCGGCGCCTCGATGCGGCAGCGCTCGACCGCGTAAGGACAGCGCGGCGCGAAGGCGCAGCCGACGATCTCCTCTCGCAGGCTCGGCACGATGCCGGGGATCTCGGCGAGGCGGCGCTTCCTCGCGTGACCGCCGCCATAGCGCGGGATCGAGGCCATGAGGCCGCGGGTGTAGGGGTGGGCCGGGCGGTCGAACAGCTCGAGGATCGGCGCCTCCTCGATCTTCTTCCCCGCGTACATCACGATGACCCGCTGGCAGGTCTCGGCCACGACGCCGAGGTCGTGGGTGATGAGGATCACGGCCGCGCCCGTGCGCTCCTTGAGCTCCAGCATGAGCCTGAGGATCTGGGCCTGGATCGTCACGTCAAGCGCCGTCGTCGGCTCGTCGGCGATAAGAAGGCGCGGGTTGCAGGCGAGCGCCATGGCGATCATGACCCGCTGGCGCATGCCGCCCGAGAACTGGTGCGGGTAATCGGCAAGCCGCCGCGGTGCGTCCGGGATGCGCACGAGGTTGAGCATCTCGGCGGCACGGGCGCGGGCCTCCGTCGGCGAGGCGCCCTCGTGGATGCGCACGGCCTCGGCGATCTGGTGGCCGATAGTGAGCACCGGGTTGAGGCTCGTCATCGGCTCCTGGAAGATCATGGCGATGCGGTTGCCGCGGATCGCCCGCATCTCCGCCTCGGGAAGGGCGAGGAGGTCGCGGCCCTCGAAGGTCACGGCGCCGTCGACGGTGCGGGCCATGCGGGGCGGCAGGAGGCGCATGATCGACAGCGCCGTCACGCTCTTGCCGCAGCCCGACTCGCCGACGATCCCGAGGGTCTCGCCGGCGCCGACGTCGAACGACATCCCGTCGACGGCCCGCGTCGTTCCGTCCTCGGTGAAGAAGTGGGTTTTCAGGTCATGGACGGAGAGGAGGGGGTTCCGCGCAGCCCGCATCACATCCTCCTCGCGAGCCGCGGGTCGAGCCTGTCGCGCAGGCCGTCGCCCAAGAGGTTCACGGCGAGCACCACCACGGCAAGCGCCACGCCGGGCGAGAAGATTGTCCACGGGGCGCGGGAGAGGAAGAGGCGGGACTGGGCGATCATGTTGCCCCAGGTCGGGATTTCGGGCGGGGTGCCGGCGCCGAGAAAGGACAGCGCCGCCTCGATCAGGATCGCCGAGGCGCAGATGTAGGTCGCCTGCACGATGAGCGGCGGCACCGTGCTGGGCAGGATGTGGCGCAGAAGGATCTTCCACACCGGCGTGCCGCCGGCGATGGCGGCCTCGACGTAGGGGGCCTCGCGCACGGAGAGCACGACCGAGCGCACGAGGCGCACCACGCGGGGCACCTCCGGGATCGTGATCGCGACGATGACCGTCATGACGCTTGCGCGCGTCAGCGCCACGAGGGCGATGGCGAGGAGGATGGCGGGGATCGCCATGAGCCCGTCCATGAGCCGCATCACGACGGCGTCGACCCGGCGGAAGTAGCCGGACAAAAGCCCGACCAGAAGCCCGAGCGCGACCGAGAAGATCGCCACCGACAGCCCGACGAAGAGGGAGACGCGGGCGCCGTGGACCGTGCGGGAAAAGACGTCGCGGCCGAGGTTGTCGGTGCCGAGCCAGTTCACAGCGGAAGGCGGGCGCAGGCGCTCGGCCGGCCGCATGGTGATCGGATCGCCCGGGACGAGCGGCGCCGCGAGCGCCACGAGGGCGATCAGCGCCAGCATCGCGCCACCGGCGACAAGCGTCGGGTTGCGGCGGATGAAGCGGCGGAGCGACGGGCGTCGGCGTGGCGGCGCTTCCATCGTGGTTACGGTGCCGGTCAGGGCGGTGGCCATCAGGCGCGCTCCCCGCCTCTCCCGCGGATCTCGGGTGTTCCCGAGATCCGCTCTCCCGAGTACGCAAGTCGGGCAGGCCCGACTTGCGTGGGAGAGGCCGACTCGCCGAAGGCGAGCGGGTGAGGGGTTACGCCCTCGCCGGGTAGACCGTAATCCCTCACCCGGTCGGCTGACGCCGACTCGACCTCTCCCTCCGGGAGAGGTATCGCCCGCACCCCCATCAATACCGGATCCTCGGATCGAGCACGGTGTAGGCGAGGTCGACCGCGAGGTTGACGACGACGTAGGCGCCCGAGAACAGGAGGATCACCCCCTGGATGATCGGGTAGTCGCGCTTCGAGATGGCGTCGACCACGAGGCGCCCGACGCCGGGGATGTTGAACACCGTCTCGGTGATGACGACGCCGCCGATGAGGAGCGCGACGCCGATGCCGATCACGGTCACGATCGGCACGCCGGCGTTCTTCAGCGCGTGCTTGAGGAGCATCGGCCGGGTCGCGACGCCCTTGGCCTTGGCGGTGCGGATGTAGTCCTCGGCGAGGACGTCGAGCATGGCCGTGCGGGTGATACGGGCGATCAGCGCCACGTATGCGAGGCCGAGCGCGATCGAGGGCAGGACGAGGCGCTCGATCCACGGGCCGATCCCCTCGCCGATCGGCGCGTAGCCCTGCACCGGCAGCCAGCGCAGCCAGATCGCGAAGACGTAGATGAGGAGATAGCCGACGACGAACACCGGCACCGAGAAGCCCGCCACCGACACCACCATGAGCGAGCGGTCGATCCAGCTCCCGGCCCGCCACGCCGCCAGCACCCCGAAGGTGACGGCGAGCGTCACGGCGACGATGAGCGTCGTCAGCGCGAGCGACAACGTCGGCTCGATGCGCTGGCCGATGAGCTTCATGACCGGCTCGTTCGAGAAGATCGAGATTCCGAGGTCGCCTTGCAGCACCGCCGCCGACCAGCGCCAGAACTGCACCGGCAGCGGGTCCTCGAGGCCGAGGCGGCGGCGGATGCCGGCGATCTGCTCCGGGCTCGCGTTGTCGCCGGCGATGATCGCGGCCGGGTCCCCGGGCGAGAGGTGCAGCAGCATGAACACGAACACGCCGACGATGGCCATCACGACGACGGTCGAGGCGAGCCGGCGGGCGACGTAGGCGAGCATCTTATTTCCCCTCCCCCTTGCGGGGAGGGCCGACTCGGGGCGAAGCCCCGAGCGGGGTGGGGGTCGCAGGCGCAAGCGCCGCATGAATGGTGTCGAGCACGACGTCGATCGCGGTCATGACCTCGCGATTCGAGAAGCGCAGCACACGGAAACCTTGCGAGGCGGGGTAAGCCGTCCGGCGCTCGTCGTGCGCGGCGTTCTCGTCGAATCCATGCTGGTTGCCGTCGACCTCGATGATCAGCTTGGCGCGCAGGCAGCAGAAATCGGCGACGAAATTGCCGATAGGAACCTGCCGCCGAAAGTGCGTGTTCTCGACCGGAAGGCGGTGGCGCAGGTGCCACCAGAGCCTCTTCTCCGGCTCGGTCTGAGCCCGGCGCAAGGCTCCGGCCCGCGTGCGCTGGCGCTGCGAAGGCGCTTTCGCCTCATCTTTCCTCCAGGATAGCGCCAAGATCGTCTCCACCTCGCTCTACGCCCGCGACCCCCACCCCGCTCGGGCTTCGCCCGAGTCGGCCCTCCCCGCAAGGGGGAGGGAAATCACCCCGCCTTCTCCACGTTCCAGAACGGCACCACCTCGGGCATGCCGATGACGCCGGTGATCGCCTTGCGCCAGGCCGAGGCGCGGAAGAACTGGCCGAGGTAGAGGTGGTGGACGTACTCCCAGGCGTTCCTCTGCAGCTCGCGGGCGATCCTCTTGCGCTCGTCGAGGGACTCCGCCGCGGCCCATTGATCCCGCAAGGTCTCCTGGAGGTCGTTCGCGGGCCAGCCGAACCAGGCCTTGTCGCCGTTCGCGGCGTGGCCCGAGAAGTTGATCGGGTTCGAGAAGGCCTCGCCGGTCGCCGTGGTCGAGAAGATGTTCCAGCCGCCCTCGGCCGGGGGCTTCTTGACGGCGCGGCGGTTCAGCACCGCGCCCCAGTCGCTCGCCGCGAGGTCGACGGTCACGCCCGCCTGGCGCAGCCATTGCGCCATGAACAGGCCGGCCGGGTTGCCGAAGTAGTGGTCCGTCGGCTGCAGCACGACGACCGGGCGGCCGTCGTAGCCGCTCTTGCGGAAGAGCTCCTTGGCCTTGGCAAGGTCCGGGCCGGCCTTGAACCACTCGGTGTTCTCGTCGTTCTCCATCGGCGTGCCGCAGGCGAAGTAGGCGCCGCACTTCTGCCAGTACTTCGACTCGCCGAAGATCGCCCGCATCACGTCGGCCTGATTGATGAGATGCTGCATGCCGCGCCGCGCCTCGACGTTGTCGAACGGCGGATGCAGGAAGTTCATCCGCATGAAGCCGATGTGCCCGGTCTTGTTCAGCACCCGCACGGTGAGGTTCGGGTCCTTCTCCAGGTCCTGGACGAGGTCCTGGGGCGGGACCTCGAAAAAATCGATCTCGCCGTTCTGGAGCGCCGCGAGCGAGGTCTGCTCGTCGCCGATGTTCTCGAACACCACCCGGTCGACCCTCACCACCTTGCCGCCGGCGAGGCCCGAGGCGGGCTCGGCGCGCGGCACGTAGTTGGGGTTGCGGTCGTAGACGTAGCGGTTGCCGGGCCGCGTCTCGTCGCGATTGTAGAGGAAGGGGCCGGAGCCGACGGCCTCGCGGATCTGCTGGTTCGGGTCGGTCTCGGCGTCCTTGCGGCGCATCATCCAGCAGTTCGAGGTCGAGAGTTTTGCCAGCGCCCCGATCAGGAGCCCATAAGGTTCCGAAAGGACGATCTTGAACGTCTTCTCATCGGCGACCGGCGTGTCCTTGACGCGGCGGAAGAGGTGCTGCCCGGCACCGTCGCGGGCGGCCCAGCGCCTGAGCGAGGCGACGCAGTCGGCCGCCGTGACGCCCGCGCCGTCCGAGAACTTCAAGCCGTCGCGCAGCGCGAAAGTGTAGGTGCGCCTGTCGTCGGAGACGCCCCATTGCCCGACCATCTGCGGCTGCGGCTCGAAGTTCGCGTCCATGGCGAAGAGCGCATCGTAGATCATCGCCCCGTGGTAGGCGGTGATGTTCGCGGTCGTCCAAATCGGGTCGAGGACGCGCAGGTCCGCGTGCATCACGGCCCTGACCGTGCGGGCCCGGGCGGGCTGGCCTTGAGCCCGCACGACCGCCGGCGCCCCGATGACCGTGGCGGCGACCAACCCGCCCAGAATGCTGCGCCGCGTCGTCGTCATGGCTGCATCCCCTCGTTGACGCCGGTTCTTAATCCTTGACCCGATTAGGCCACGGGAGCGGGGGCGAGCACAAGCGGCGTCGAGGGCTGGACATGGCCTGCCGCCCGGGCGAGACGGGAGAGGGGGATTCGCCTGTGCCGAACCGGCTTTCCACGCGCACCCGTCTCGCCGCCGCGGCGCTCGGCCTCGCGGCGCTTGGGCTCGCGGGCTGCATCTGGATGCCGGCCGCCGTCGAGGGCCTGCCTGCGGGCGGATCGTGGGTCGCACTACCGCTCCGCGCCTGGATCGCCGAAGGGGGTGTGCGGGCCGAGGGGATCGCCGGCTGCTTCTCCGGGGAATGCGCCCCGCGGGTCGCGGTCGGCATCTTCCGGGCAACGGGGGCCGAGGCGCGCACGCTCCAGGCCGTGCTGCGCGAGCCCGAGCGGCTCGTGCGCTTCATCGCGGAGCGCGACGCCGCCGACACGGACCCGCGCCGCCGGGGCGTGCGCACCGTCGCGACCGTGGAGAAGCTGCGCGAAGGCGCGGCCTCCGGCTTCCTCGCCGCGCTCATGCGCGAGGACGGCTCGCGCGCCGCCCACGCCGCCGTCCTCGGCCGCGAGACCGCCGAGGGCCTGCGCCTCGCCCTCATCGTCGGCGAGAGCCCGGAAGGCGTGCGGATGACGGCCCGCGAGGTCGCCGCGAAGCTGAAGTGACCCGGCAACTTGTGCGCCAGGCGAACCTCGACTAGCTCGGCTCGGAAGCATGCCCCATTAACCAGGAACCCCCGAGGGGCTCTCAAGAAGCGCGCTTGCTTGCTATAAGGTGTCGAGCGAAGGAGTGCCGAATGACGAACGGCGGGCAGTTCAGGGCGGTGGTCATTGCAAGCTTGATGGCGCTGGCCGCGATGGCCGGCGAGGCGCGCGCCGCGCAGTGCGGCAACGGCGCGGCCGGTTTCGAGGCGTGGAAGCGGCAGTTCGCCGACGAGGCACGGGCCCGGGGGGCGAGCGCCTCCGCGATCTCGGCCCTCATGGGGACCAGCTACGCGTCGGCTACCATTGCGGCCGACCGCGGCCAGCGCAGCTTCCGCCTCTCCCTCGACCAGTTCCTGGCGAAGCGCGGCGGCCAGGCGATCGTCGCGGGCGGACGGGCGCGCAAGCAGTCCGACGCGGGGCTGTTCGCGTCCCTCGAGCAGCGCTACGGCGTGCCGCCGGGGCCGCTCCTCGCCATCTGGGGCATGGAGACGGCGTTCGGGGCGCAACGCGGGAACCAGCACATGCTCTCGGCGGTCGCGACGCTCGCCTACGACTGCCGCCGCTCAGCCTTCTTCACCGACCATCTCTATGCGGCCCTGACCCTGATCGACCGCGGGGTCCTCTCCGCGAACACGCGCGGATCCATGCACGGCGAGGTCGGCCACACGCAGTTCCTGCCCAAGAACATCCTGAACTACGGCACCGGCGGAAGCCTCGACAACGCGGCGAACGCCCTCGCCGCGACGGCGAACTTTTTGCGCGCCCACGGCTGGACGCGGGGGGCGGGGTACCAGCCGGGCGAGCCCAACTTCGCGGCCATCCAGGCCTGGAACGCGGCCTCGGTCTACCAGCGCGCCATCGCGATCATCGGCCGGCAAATCGACGGAGAGGGCTCTTCGCGGCGCTGACGGTTGCCTTCCCGTGCAAGCACCCCGGCTGTCTCGGAGTGGCGCGCCGTCCCGCCTCATGCTAGGCGGCGCCTCGAGCCCATCCCGCGAGACCGCCTATGAAAGCCCGCGTCACCGTCACCTTGAAGCCCGGCGTCCTCGACCCGCAGGGGAAGGCGATCGAGGGGGCGCTGCGCTCGCTTGGCGTCGAAGGCGTCGCGAGCGTGCGCCAAGGCAAGGTCTTCGACGTCGAGCTCGACACCGCCGACAAGGCCAAGGCGGAGAACGCCCTGAACGCCGCCTGCGAGAAGCTCCTCGCCAACACGGTGATCGAGAACTACCGGGTCGAGCTGTCCTGACGTGGCCGGTTTCTGCTCCGCCTCGCGGTTTTGCCCTGTATGCTTTCATGATATCGCGCCCGCTTCCCTGGCCTGAGGCGGAGCCGCGATGCCGAGCGACCTGAAACGCGTCACGCGGGCGCTGCTGTCCGTGTCGGACAAGACCGGGCTCGTGCCCTTTGCCCGGGCACTTACGGAGCGGGGCGCCGCCCTCGTCTCGACCGGCGGCACCCGCAAGGCGCTTAGCGAGGCGGGGCTTGCCGTGCAGGACGTGTCCGACCTCACGGGCTTCCCGGAGATGATGGACGGGCGGGTCAAGACCCTGCACCCCGGCGTCCACGGCGGCCTCCTCGCCGTGCGCGAGAACCCGGAGCACCAGGCCGCCATGCTGGCGCACGGGATCGAGGCGATCGACCTCCTCGTCGTCAACCTCTACCCCTTCGAGGCGACCGCCGCGGCGGGGCGCCCGTACGACGCGTGCATCGAGAACATCGACATCGGCGGGCCGGCGATGATCCGCGCCGCCGCTAAGAACCATGCCGACGTGGCTGTGGTGGTCGACGTCGCCGACTACGACGCCGTGCTAGCGGAGCTTCAGGCACACGGAGGGGCTACCACGCTTAAGTTGCGGCAGCACCTTGCGCAGAAGGCGTTTTCCCGAACGGGGGCTTATGACAGCGCGATTTCCAGCTGGATGGCAGGACAGATATAAGTGGATTGCATATGTCCTTGATTCTTCAAGGGTTGACGGGCCAATATCGAGCGCTCAAATGCGCATCAAGGGTTGGTGATCGAACTTGTTCGCCTCCATCTGCGTCCCGAGATTGAACCTCTAACAGGACAGCGCCTTAAATGAACGCGCCCATCCCACCGCGCAGCTTGTCGACCGCGTCCGTCTTGTCGCTCTCCGGAAAGACGGCTTTTTTGAACCAAGTCACCCGGAGTCTCGCTGAAGCAGGGGTCCAATTTGATGATTTGCCGATTAATTCGAAAGACCCATTAGCAGCTCTCGATTCGGTCAGTTCAGACATTGTGGTTCTTGACCTAGACG